>JBHHZP010000030.1:0-30911 GCA_046758085.1 Acidiferrobacterales bacterium | reverse complement strand
GTGTCATGCCCGCCGCCAGGGCGGGCAAGCAGAGCGTCGCCGCCAGAACGAATAATAATCGGGTTTTTGGGTCGAGCATGGTGATTGATTGCCGCTGCTGTCTTTGGGTTAACGCGTGCTCGGCGTATGCGTTGACAGCCCAAGGCGAGCTTACGGAGTTGGGTGTAATTTGCCAGGGGCCAACGGCTGTAAGGGCGAAACCGTCTACGCGCGACCTGGCACCGCCAGCCAAGTGCGACCCAATGTGCCTGCGGTAATCGGCCTTCGGCGCGTTGCGCTCAGGGCCGCTGGCTTGGGGCAGTCAACGGCAGGCCTTGCTGCAAATAGGTCTCATAATATTGTAGGCGGCGATACTGCCTGCTTTGGGCCTTGAAGGGTGCCGCACGAACCTGGAGGTTACACGCGGCATAACGCCAATGGAGCGTACCAAGTTCGCTCCACTCCGAGCGGTATGCGGGGTAACCAACGCCATGCCCGAGCGCCGCGCTCACAATCTCGCCCCCGAGCTGTTTGCCGGCGTTGTCAACGTGGCACGTCGCGCAGGATAGGTTCAGCTGTCCGCGCCTGGCCCAGAAGATGCTCCGGCCTTCTTCGTACGCATCACGTGCGTCGGCATTCGGGATCGCTATCTTGACTCGCTGACCGCGTGACAAGGACTTCATGTATGCCGCGACCTCTGCCATGGTGCCGTTCTTCAGATTATCGATTGTCGGCTGACCTTTCCTCTTCAAGCATTCGTTGATATCAAGCACGATAGTACGAACCATTTTCGTGCTCTCGTCCCAGTACGGGTAGTGTTGCGCAATGTTTCGCCCGGCATTCTTGAAACAGCTCGCAAGATTGTTTTCCTCCCAGAATGCCTGCCCTCGATCCAGAGCAAACTCATAAGGCGGTAACTGCATTATCTGCTCCCATTGTGCGCGCTGTTCCTGGGCTGCCGGCAGCGCATACAGGCCGTTGGAGAACTCATCAAATGGAACGTCCGGAAACCTCTTTCGGAAAAAGTCCTGGAAGGCCTGAAGGTCCTGTACCGGGTCGGCGTGCGCTTCTATCGGGGTGCCTACGAGTATTCCCACTGCGGTCAGAGCAATAAGCAAGCTTTTCATTGAGGTCCTTCCTGTTTGTCTATGTTCTGCATGGATGCATGGCAAACCGGTAATGATCCATTATGCGACGGTTGTAGTGGCGCTCCCGCGTTCACCCTTGTTATCCGTCCATTTTACCTCTATGGAGTCGCCGGGCTTGGCCCCCTTGACGCGGATGATAAGTAGCGGATCCCGGGACATCCCCATACCTACATCGGCCACGGCAACCTGTTTGCCATTCACTTCGAATACAATTTTCTGAATGAAATGCGGGGGGATCCTTTGTTTGGTGTCTTTGTCAACACGCCAACCGGTCTCCATAGGGTGGTTGATGCGACACAGGATCTCGGTCGATCCTGCTTTTGATCTTGTTTTGACCTGCGTCGCTTTCTCCATCGTTTAATTATCCGCGCCGTCCAAGGTTCACTGTTGTCCAAATACCGCCTATTTTCAACCCCCAAAGCCGTCCACGGTGACCTTGACCAGTTGTTTCTTGACATAGAGCCTACCGTCCGACCGCACAAAACATTGCACTTCTGAGGTCTCACGCATGCGGATGTCCGCACTGACGAACGGCTCGGCACCGGACAAGCTCACTCTACCCGCAAAGGGCAGTGGGTTCTTGTCAATTACAATAGCTATGGAGTCGACGTTAGGCAACGATGTCGACACTGAAACAAGTATGCGTGCGCCGGTCGGTACCCGCCGCGGGGCTTTCACCTTTATGGCGTTACTGGGTGTGCTGTTGCTGGGGCCGAAGAGCGCCGTCAAAGTGTCGGTGACAGTCTCGGCAGCGAAGGCCTTCCGGGGCCAATCCGCAGCTAATGCACGGGTAGGTCTGATGAGCCCGGCGCCAGCCGCAGCCGCAATAGCACTCACGGCTATGGTTCCCTTGAGAAGGGCCCTGCGATTAATACTGATCACGCGCTCCTAAACCAGTCTCGATCAGGACGTATCCGCACCGGACTTAGACGGTGGCTGCGCCGGCATGGTCTCATAAGGAGTACAGCCATTCCACGAGCAGGTCGATTTCCTTGTCAGTGAGGATGTCGTACTTGCCGTAGGGCGGCATTGACGAACTCGGGTTGAACGTGGTGGCGTCCCAGAGCTGCTCCCGCAGTTGTTTTTTGTCAGGAAAACGAACTTTCATTGCGACCAGCGGTGGCCCGATAGTGCCCGCTTCCAGACCGGCCTGTTCCAAGCCGTCGAACTTGTGGCAGGCCATGCAATTGCCCTTGGCCTTGTCAGTGGCCAGACAGCCGCCGGAGACTACTGGGTTCTTGGTCGTTTCGCAGGTTTTTTTGTCCGGCATTTCACCGGCAGCATGAGCCGCTGGGATAAAGGTTGGTGTAACCAGCAATATGCCCAGGGCGCTGATCGCTAGTACTGCTGCGGCGGTTTTGTGCATCGCTGCTCCTTTAGCTAGTTTACTTGGAAAATAAGAATATCGATGGTCCGGCCAATTCCAGCGTGGTCTGCTCCTGGCTGCAACGAAGAGCTGATCATCCGCATATGTGCTAGCTAGGCAGTACCTGGGGTGGCGTGGCTACATCCGGCCACAAGCCGACAACCCCCTCAAGTACCCTTTTTTGACCGGTCGCTAGATCGACTTTGCGCATCTCCCCTTGCTCGCGCACTATAAATTTATACTCTTCTTCAGACGCTTCAAATAATAAATAATGGCCCGATGGTCGCCGCGGCAGGTTTACCGCTTATCGTCGTCCGCCGCAAGTTCTTGTTGAATTTGCTTGATTCGCGCATCCACGCTGGATTGCAAGTAGAAGCTATCACCCGCAAACTTTCTTGCGATCTGGAGTTGCTGGATCGCGGCGCCAGGGTCACCGTTCAAGTAGTAGTAATTTGCCAGCGCCTGGTGTGCTTCAAACAGCTCACCGCTTTCGCCTGCTGCCGTCGCCAGCATTTTTTGTAGACTCGGGTCATCAGATTGTTGTTTAACGGCTTTCTTCAGCAGTGCCCGGGCCTGCTTGGGGTGGCCGGATTTTAACAATGCCGCGGCATAATATCGTGCCAGCGCATGATTGCTGGAGAACTGTTTGTTTGCCGCGGCATATAGCTTCAGCGCCTTGGCAAACCGGCCAGCCGCCATTTCGATTTCAGCCTCCAGAATGCGATATGAAACGACATTGGGCTGAACGCGCAGAAGCATCGAAATCTGCTTGCGTGCCGCATCATAGTCCCTTATACGCACGAGAGCGATGGCGTAACCGTAGCGCTCCGCTTCCAGATTTCGGTACTTGCCCTCGGCCAGATTGTGTTGAAAAGTCTTGACAATATCTCGGGCGTTCTCGCTGGCTGTCGCGCGCACCTTGGCGCGAATGCGATGAAACTCGGGGCTGTCGGGAACTTGGCGGTAGTCGTAGGTTTCAGCGCGCGTTCGCGATTCGGCTATTCGGCGAGACGTAACCGGATGGGTACGTAGGAACTCGGGCATTGCGGTATCGTTTATCCGCCCAGCGCTCTGCAGGCTCTCGAAGAAAGACGGCATAGCTCTGGGGTCGAAGCCGGCATCAACAAGAATCTGGATGCCGACACGATCCGCTTCTTCTTCGTGATAACGCGTAAAGTTAATCCCTTTCTGCATCGCCCCAGCCGTCCCGAGGGCGATAGCCGCTTGGGCTCCTTGTCCTTCACCGGCACCAGCCAGCAAGACCGCTGCGAGCAGCGCAGCGAGCATCTGTTTCGACGTGCGTTTGCTTTGCGCAATCATCCGCATGACATGGCGTTGACTGATGTGCGCGGTTTCATGGGCCAGCACTGCGGCAACTTCTGATTCGCTTTGCGCGGCAAGAATCAAACCGGTATGCACGCCGATGTACCCGCCGAGAAAGGCGAAAGCGTTAATGGTTGGGTCCTCGATGATAAAAAACTGAAAGTCGAAATTAGCAGCATCGCTTTTCGCTACCAGCTTTCGCCCGAGCGCTTGGATGTAGTCGTTGATTTCCGGATCATCCAGCAGCGGCAAGTTTCGGCGGACCTGGCGCATTAGTTGTTCGCCTATCCTGCGCTCTTCGTACGGCGACATCACACCGGCTGCCTCATCGCCGAGGTTCGGCAGATTCTGGATGCCCGCCTGTCCGGCAGGGAACACGAGCAGGAGGTATAACAACGGCAGGAACCGGCGCAGTGCGGGGATCATGATAAGGCGTATTGTAGGCTCAGTTCTCAGAAACGTCATGCGCGGGTCAACGGCGCTATGAGTAGGATGATCAAGACGATGTGGTCACCCGCCCCGCAGCGATTATGCTATGCATGCGTCGCCGCCAGGGGCGATCACGAAAGGCACGGTTGCCCCGGCGCACCCAGTGGGGCGCGAATATACATTAGTATATTCAGAAATACTGATATAAAGGGCTCGCAGCAGGTAACCAGAAGGATCTCGAGCAGCAGACGGTGGGAGAAGTGGGGCTCGCTACATTCCCGGCACTGGGGAAAACCTCAGCCCGGAAGCGCCTGTGCCGGGGCGCCAGCGGCCGCGATCGCCGCAGGGCTTGCGAACTTTATGCAAAGGCGGCATCCTAATATATTCGTTTAGCCTTAAGTGTATGCTTCAGACAAAAGCCTCGGTTTTGTGGGTCGCAACGCGCAACCCAGGGACTATGCACGGTTGCCGCTATAAGGTGCGGCCAAGGTGCATGGACGTGGCGGGGCCGCGAATGCAAGGACGTACAGGAGCGCCACGCAATCTTAGCGCCGGCGGCTTTTTCCGGAATTGCTCTGCATCATATGCAGGTCAGCTTCGACCAAGAGGAGGAAAAAATGGCTGATCAAGAACTCGATGCACGCGGGCTGAACTGCCCGCTCCCTATTTTGCGCGCTAAGAAGGCGCTTAATGACATGAACAGCGGACAGACGCTCCACATTGTCGCAACCGATCCAGGTTCGGTGAAAGACTTTGAGGCCTTTGCCAAGCAAACGGGTAATGAGTTGCTGGAATCAGGCGAGAATGATGGTGAGTTCTCGTTTGTTTTGAAGAAGGCATGATATTTTTCGAGCCAGCCTTTTTCTTCTCCGCACCTGCATGAGGTCTGGCCCTAAATCGGAGGTGACCTGCTAATGGCAGATAAGAAACTTGCTATCATTGCGACCAAGGGTACGCTGGATTGGGCCTACCCGCCGTTTATTCTGGCATCGACAGCGTCGGCACTGGGTTACGAGACTCAGATCTTCTTCACGTTCTATGGACTCCAGCTACTGAAGAAGAAGTTGAATCTCAAGGTGAGCTCGCTCGGTAATCCCGGTATGCCGATGCCGATGGGAATGGACAAATGGTTCCCGACGCTGGGTGCCGCCCTGCCCGGCATGGAAGGCATGATGACCTTCATGATGAAACAAAAAATGAAGGCGAAGGGAATTGCAACTGTGGAGGAATTGCGCGATGTTTGTATGGAAGCAGATGTCAAGCTGATAGGCTGCCAGATGACGGTCGACCTGTTTGATTTGAAGCGCGACGATCTGATTGATGGTATTGACTATGGTGGTGCTTCCACTTTTTTTGCATTTGCCGGCGCCGCCGATGTGAGCCTGTTTATCTAGCAAGATGTCCTAAGCGGCGTTCAGCTAGATCGATAATAAGAAGAGGGCGCAGAGGTGCCCTCTTCTATTGCACGCGGGGGCGACTGTCGGTGTAAGCACCGGGTATAGCGACTTGCAAAAGCTAATTTAGTTTCGGCGTTTTCTTGTCTAGACCGCTCTTAGGTAATGGGACGACGACCTTTCCCCGGGACGCGCTTTGATCCCTGTAACGTGGGCGCGCGGCCGATGGTCGGCCTGTGGTTTGCGCCAACTCATGTTCACGCGCGGTGATCAGCACCAGGCAATTGCGCATATCCTCAATAGTCCCTTTTGACAAGGGATGTCTCATTCCGGGTGGCACTGCTGTTTCTTTGATAATTTGGGCCAGCACGAATCTCATGGTACGTAAAATCCGTTCTTCTTTTGACAGTTCAGCCGGTTCGTTCATAAAACATTCTCTGGTGGGTATCGTTTGTCGAAGGCAGTTTTTACGAGGCGCAATTATATATGCTTTTTGTTCGTTTACGGAATACTCACCAAGGTAAAAATCGTTTCGTGAGGCATCACCGTAAAAATCTGCGACGGTCGGATGGGCTTAACCCGGGCGTTTTCAGATTATCGAGTAGTGTGTATGAATCGCGGGCACCACGTGTAAAACAGCGCGCAGTTGGTGTCGCTCGACTCCAATACCAGGGCGATATGAGACGGTTGATATTTTGTATACCGGATTTCAGGTGCGAGAAAACTCGAGTTGCTCGATTTCTACGATGCGTACCAAGATGCAAAGCAAGCGGCTGTCTCGATCGGATAATTATTGACCCCTCCCGCTGCCCTTATAGGGGTTAGGACGCGGGCTAGGGGCGAGGGCCAGTGAAACTCACCCAGGTCGTGGCGATATACTTTACACGCTTCTGCGGGGCGATGCCTCGATGCACATGTGTCCAGAACGGTGGAAAGAGCACCAGCTTGCCCGTTTCCGGGCCAATCTTCACTTCTTGGAATAAAAACTCCGTTTCACCGCCCGGGCTACCAACTTCGTTGAGATACCAGATGGCGACGAGTTGCCTTTGACTGAACTCGCCGGGGCCGCCATCGACATGCCAATGATAGAGCTCACCCGGCCTCGTCCTTTGCATGTTGTACCCCACATCTTTGAAGGAGTTCGCGGCGAAAAACGGATGCTGCGCCGACATTGCATTAAGTGCCTGCGACAATGATTGGAACAAAGCATTATCGATACTTTGCCAGTCCTTTCTGCCGCTAATCCGAAGGTCAGTGGATACCTTTATACTCTTCTCTTCAATATTGTCTTGCCCAATGCGGCCTTGATACTGCTGCTCCGGCATGGCTTCAAATCGTTGGACCATCTCCGTGCATAACTGCGGGGCCAGTGCATTTCTCATTTCATAGATGAAACTGCAGGGCTTGATCTCTTGGATGGGCGCGACCGTGGCCTTAGTCGTTTTTGATTGAGCGGACATCAGTCTATTGATTATTTGACGAGTGACTGGGGACGAATTATCAAATGGGAGCAGTTACAGCGTCCCGGTCGCGTGGTTTAGGGTGCAGTCGGCGTCGCCATGATCATCTCCGTGTGGGTCATTTCTCCAGCCGTGTCGATCTGTACCCCCGCCACACCCGGTGTGCGAGTCAAGATATACGCCGCCATGAGCAGGGCTACTTTTCGATTTTCCGTGTGCATGGCCGTCAGCAGCTTGTCTGCAGCGATCTGGCAGCGTTGGAGCGTGTCCGGGCGCTCGACATACTCGCGGCCCATCTGCCATCCTCGGTCCATATCCTGATCCATTCTGGCGAAAAAATCCTCGCCTTGCTCGAGGATTTCCTGTGGGACATCTACCTTGTATGCGTCATTACCAATGTAAACATTCAATAACATGCGGACGTGCCCGAAATAAGAGCGGTTTCGCACCTAATTTTCTTACAGCCGGGTTAAGCAGCGCCTGGCAATAGTAGTGCAGGTTGGTATTGGGAATCAATCCCGGTGTTGTCAGCGTACAGGATCCCCGTGGGATCCGCCCTGCGTCAGTAACGTTTCGCGGTCTCGACACGAGCGCGGGCCTGATCGCGTTATAATGAATCCGGGACTGGATGAGGAAGGAGCCCGTGACGAAGATACTCGTCGAGCATGACCCATCGCCAATGAAGCTGGAAGTTATGGGTGTGGAAGGCTGGCCCGTATGGTCCAAGGAGGTCTCTATCTTTTCATGTAGTTATGACCAGACAGAGACGTGCTATCTACTCGAGGGTGATGTGATCGTAACGCCGGAGCAGGGCGACCCGGTGCGCATCAGGGCCGGTGACCTGGTTACGTTTCTTTCCGATCTGTCGTGCGTCTGGGATATTCGATCTGCGGTAAGAAAGCATTACCGGCTCGGGTAGGTTTTATGGCCGGATCAATCGAAGGAACTTCCTGGTATATCGCTGTCACGTGAGCCCCGAAACTTGCTGGCCTGCGGCGGATGCAATAAGATTTGCCTCCCCAATCCCGCTGGATTTCAGAGACCGGGGGAATGAAGGATGGATAACACCTATTACGAGACTGTCGACAAGCTTGAGAAGATGGGCATAGACCGAGAGTATATTCAAGGCTGGGTCGGTGGATATCTCGGCAATCCGAAGCGCGAAGAGCAACGGTTAAACGATGCTTACAATGCGGGTTATGAGGACGGCCAGAGCAAACATACCGACCATGCCGAGTCCTGGAAGTCGGCACAGTGACCGCTGCGGATAATTACATAGATTATTTGCGGACTACGTGCGGGAAGAGCGGCGCATAGAGGCGCGGCATTTCCCGTTAGGCCGGATCAAACGGCACGGCAGGTTTGGCTTTGGTTGATCCGAACAAATTACCCATTGCTTGCTCGAGATGAACAACGGCGTCGGGTGCGTCGATGTCCATGACCTGGTCAATGACCCAGCGGTTGGTTTGGCTCGACCCCATAATGCGCAGAATCTTGTGACCAAGGCAGCGCAGACATTCGAAACCAGGCGAGTTATGGGGAAATGAGGTTTCTGCGTACTCTCCCATACGTTCGTTGAGCAGAGTAATAAACGGGCTGCGGTAATCGCCAGGCCCCATGATATCAGCCTTGTTTCGTTGCAGATGTCTTGCTACCTCCTGTGCCAACGTGAAAATAAAGCGCTCTCGCGTTGCGTCCTCCATGTCGTTGTGAGCCAATCGATCCGAGACGTGCACCAGAAAAGCTAGATATTCGGTAATCACTGCAAGGCGCTGCTCGTCGGAGTCATAGACGAAGTCCTGCGCATGCAGATTTTTCGCAGACGTGAGGGAGATCTGCCAGATGATATAAGCCAGCGCGACCGCGTTATCTTCGAGCGATACGGGCTTTCCCCTGTCACGGCGCCACTTGCTTCTGATTCGCATCTTCATCGTTCATGGCTCTTGCATCGAAAGCAAGAACAAGGGCGCCGTGATTCCCAGGAAACCACAGACCGGCGCGGCGTCGGTGGCGCAGCATATAGCTTCATGGTAATTTTACATTAAGGATTGTTCGGGCGAACAACCTTAAATGAACGAAATATCCCCACCACCGAAGAGTAAATTTTCCCGCCGCCTCCCGCGGTCACTGGGCATTATCGTGCAGAGAAACTGCCATATCTCGGATGCACGATTTGCAGGCGATTACAGTTTGTGTATCTACCTGCTCAAAATGCGTGAATACTACCGCTGGGAAAAAGGGCTCCCATTAGGCGCCAGCCTTTCCAATGAAGCCGTCGGGCGATGGGTGCAGCAGCGTGAGCGTCAATGGGAACAGGTAGAATCCGACCCCTACGAACAGCTGCACATGGTCGGGCAACGGTTCGATCCTTTTGATAACGATGGCATCAACCGCGAGTTGCTGCCGCGGGGATTGGTGTACAGTGGCGGCTACGGGCGATTTTGTAAGCCCCATTTTTTTCTAGGGCGGTTGCTGCGCACTGAGCGGTGCCGCGGCTATACGGTACTCATATCCGCTAACGAGTATGCTCGCGACCTGACCGCACCGCCAGCCATGACACTGGGTCGCACCATATTCTTGCGGCGTGAGTCTCTTCGGCGTGTAGTATGGGAAAAGATTGAGGAATGGCGCTGGAAGAGGCAGAATCAGGCCATGACGCGCGCACTGGCCGGCCTTGATGTAGAGCACGAGCTGGAGCGGGTCCTGGAGCGCGTCACGGATCGCGAGCTCACGTGGATCATCAGGCATGAGATCGGCGAAATCATGGCCGGTGAACAGCTTGGGGATGCATGGCACGATATGCTCCTCACCGTCGCTCGAACTCCGGCGGAGATATTTGCGCGGGCGGTGCGCGATCAACTGGCGGATTTCCTGTCTACGCTTCCGGTATTACTCGAGTGTGCAGATACAGCCTCGATCGATTTCTACTTCGCTGGTCTGCACGGTATGCGAAAGGAGCTGTGCCCCACCCTTGTACGGGCATATCAGGATTGGGTTGATACCGGTGACCTCGACGAGTTGAACAGCATGCTACCGGCAGGCAAGCGGCACTGGTTGTCGGTTGCACACAGCGCGCTCGACTTACATCGTCAACACGGCGACGAATGCGCTCATTACATTGAAGGCCTGATGAAAGACAGTCGCATGTAGGCGATGTTCGCTCATCATCAGTGCCGAAGGCGCAAGCAGGCAAAGAACGCGGAGCACCATTGTTGCCCCACAACCACCCGATGCATGGGCCGCATCCTTGTTTCCGAGACCGTTGCAAGCCACGGATGCTGGCACCGAGCCCACAGGGGTGAGGCGGAATGAGAGAAAGGTCCAGTGAACCTTGCTCCCGCCGAACGGGCTCGCCACGGACGGCGAGCCCCGGTCCTGCAAGCGCAGCACGATTGCGTAGCGCCGCAGGTATCCACGGCGCGTCTCGGAAACAAAGGCGCATGATTCAGGCCTCTTGAGCGCAGCCCATTCCTAAGGCATCTCGCTCTTGGCGAGTTTCCGCGTTTCAAGCCGAGACTTGTGGGACAGCAGTGGCGGAGCACCCTTTTGTCGGCATACGATCGGTATGTTACGCGTTTCACGCCTTTGCGTTTTTTGCAATGGGCGTTGTCATTACATAGGAGCTCCTCACTATGCTGCTGCGCATTCCGTCGATTCTTGATCGCGGCCAGTTAAAGATGGTACGGGAAATCCTTGCGTCCAGCACATTTGTCGATGGCAAACTCTCTGCGGGGATGACCGCACAACGGGTGAAGCGCAACGAGGAGCTGGCGCAGGATGCCCGGGAGCTGGATGCGCTTAACAAGATCGTCATGGGCAATCTCGTCCGCCATCCCGTATATATCAATGGCGCGTTACCACACCGTGTCGCTTCACCTTATTACGTGCGCTACACGCTTGGCATGCTGTACGGCGATCATGTCGATGATCCGGTTATGGGACCGGGTCCGCGCTACCGCTCGGACATCGCGATCACGATCTTTCTCAGCGATCCAAGTACCTACGATGGCGGGGAGCTTTTGATTCGCACATCGTTCGGGGACTGCGAGGCCAAGTTGCCCGCCGGTGATGGAATCTTATATCCGGCATCCAGTCTGCATCATGTCTCCGAGATAACGCGCGGCGAACGGGTAGTCGCTGTGACGTGGGTGCAGAGTCTGGTGCGCGATCCAGCGAAGCGCGAGCTGCTCTACGAGCTAAGCGTGGCGCGCGAGAAATTGCTTAAAGACTCGCCCGACTCCGAGGAGACAACACGCGTCAATACGGCCTACGTCAATTTGATGAGGATGTGGGCTGAGGTTTAACAGCGCGTAGCGAGTAGCGAGTTTCGAGTGACTAGGAACTGTAGTTGCTGTTTTCCCAGCTACTAGCTACTCGCCACTAGCTACAGCTGTATTACCTATGCGAGCCTTTTTCCGCGTGAGCCAGGTCGACGAGCTTTCTCGTCAGCTCATCGTATTCCTTGCGGTAGTCCTCCAGCGGGTGTCCCAGAGGCGTATCGAAGTAGTCGGCTGGGTTCAAACCGCTGTTGTGCTCGTAGTCGATAAATTTCTTTTGTAACTCCAGCATTCGCTTGATCACCTTTTGCTTTTCGCTCATGGTCGCGACCTCCCTAACGTTCTTTTAAGCGCCATGTCGCTATCGTCTTCATCCAGGCAATTGGGCGGTTTCAATGATGTCAAACCCATCGGTTATTCTAGGATCGGCAGGGGCGCTGAGTCTATGTGTCGTCGTCATTGTTGACCGCTTCAACTCCCTTGTGCGGAATGAACAAACCGCAGCCGATTTTGCGGCCGGGGCCCAAGCCGTGCTGTTGCAGTCTTACGGACTGTTCGGCCTTCAGGTCAGCCACCATCAGGCGGTGTGTGAGTATCTGCTCGTTGGGCAGAGCGATGACATGGGACTTGCCGCACAGCAGCTTACGCACCGAAATGCCCAACTGCTCCAGCTCGATCGCCACTCGTCGAATAAATTGTTCTTCGTTCTCGTCGGCGCGCGCGATTACATAGCGGGAAAAAAGCGTGCTTAGCGGACTCAGTGGGCGTACGGTGGCGCTTCCGACTTGCAGCGGGTAGCCGTCGATCTCAAGCGTCGTACCGGTCATCTTCTTGGCATCTGCAATACGTTGTTTAGGCAGGCGCAGGGTCATTTTGGTACGACGGGAAAGATGAAGCAGTTCCGTGTCCGGAGCCTCTGGCCGTTGCCAACCATGGCCGGATTCAGCGCCATGAATCAAGTGGATCCCCGCATGTTGCTCTTGCTGTAACCAAGGCAGGGCCTGGAGCAGTGCCTGCGATAGCGCGTGGGCATGATCGACGGGGAGACAGGGGCAAGCGATACCGAATGCCACATCCAAAATGTCGTCCGGCACGACATAGACTTTATTGGTGCGATCCTCTTGCCAGTACATCGGACTCAGTTTACCGGAAGCCTGGCCTGCAGGGCGTCCCGGTCGATCCACCAGTCGTCTTGCACCAGGACATCAACCACGTTGCGTAAGCGGGGTAGGAATTGACTCGGGTCATTGAGCTCGAGCTGTTCCATCCACGTATTGAAATCCGCCTGATTCTCGACGTTACTATGATGCCGCGCGACGGTCGCGAGCATTTGATTAGCGAAGAAGGTCAGCTCGTCACGCTGCTTACCTTCGGCGCGCAAGTCAACAACATATGCGGCCACCGTAGCTGCCACGGCGGCGCCATCGGCATCGAGCGGGGTCTCATCCACGACATGCTGCAGCATCGCCACGGTAAGTTCCGGATCAATCGGGTACGTCACGGCAAGCCAGACGCCTTGCCCAAGAGCGCTCAGAGATCCGCTCTGATCGGCGAGAAATAATATATCGCAAGCCTCCACTGCGCACTCCGGGTGTCGTTGTGTCAAGCACGAATCAAAAGCCTCGCGGGCGATGTTCCATGCTTCTGCACCCCTTTGCAACGCAAGCAGTGCACGGCCCATATCGAGCTGTAGCCGAACGCGGGCGAGCGGATCATGGCCGGACGGCAGCTCACGCAAGCGCGCATTGAACTCTGCTAGGCGCGATTCATGCACCATCGCGGACTCCGCCGTATCCGCTCCGGTCTCGGCCCCTAGGTCGACTGTGTTGATATCAAGATATTTCATGGACGGCTTGTTAGCGATCGCTTAAACGCTAGGCTATGTAATTTTCCTCGTATTTAACGCTGCCGTAAACGCCGCTTCCAGCCGATCTTCCCAGTTTTCCGGCGTATCTCGAAACGACGGTTTGACATCCATGCGGAAGAACATCTCGCCGCGCTGCGCACCTTCCTCAACCAGCGGTATCAGTTCTTCGAAAGATACCAGCTCATGATGCTGAATAAGGATCTCACTGAGATACAACATTGCATGCTACTCGCATATGCATCATCGGTTATTGCAATATACGGTGCATGACCCGGAGGTTCAGGTACCGGCGACACGCTCATAGTATCGTGCCCTGTAAAGCAAACGCGCTCGGACGCTCGATGTGCCGTCCTGAAAACCGCGTCGACTGTGTAGCACGTTATTGCAGATTATTCCCTGGCCGGGGGTGAGACGATGACGAAAGATGTAACGCGATTCTCGCGTGAGCACGTCTTCGAGAAAACGCGCCGCTGCTTGGGTCATAGGGTCTTGCTTCCATTGAATATTACGTTTGCGTGCTGTGTAGCGCATATGTAGCTTTTTTGCTTTTTCGTCGAGCGAAAATACCGGACCTGTTTCCGCGCCTCGAATCTCGACTCCACCCTCGACATTGGCCGGTATGGTCATGGCACCGGGCTGCATCAGTGCTGTCACATACTCCGGGTTTTCATTGCGCAACAGCGCGTAGGCAATCTCCGGGTCGAAGAAAGCGTTTTCACCGCCGTTCGTTGCATCGCGCACGCAATGGATGATAAATGCTCGAATCTTTTGGTCAGGCCGGTTGTAGTAACCGTCGGTGTGCCAGTTCAACGGGCGGTTGGTGTACGGTATGTATTCCTGGTGCTGCCCCGATGACATGACGCGCACGGCCGATATGTTGTCGTTATCGGCGCACAGGTTGTTATCCAGATTCCGCAATCCGAGCTGCCTGCCCAGGCCGCGCACCGTCAGTTTGGCGTTGATTTCCCCGCCGCGGCACGCATAGATAACCATGTTGGTCTTGCGACAACGCTCGATGACGGCAGCGCGTTCGGCCTTAGTGAGAGACAGCGGATCACACACCTCGACAATCAGCTCAGCGGCTGTCTGCGGATAGTGCTCGAGTTTCTGGGCAAGCCAGCGCTTGTAGACGGATTCCGCCTCAAGATGAAACGGCCCGCGGGTGCGCACGGGCGCAGATTTAGCGTGCAGCGTTGGAAACATCCTTCATTACCTGAATTTGCTTTTTGCGGCTGCCGGATTTACGGGTGCCAGCGAAATCAACGTTTCGCGACACGAGGCCGGATATTTTAGAACAGTGCCGCTCAAGAGTAAGCCGGTTGCAAAAAAATATATGCGGGCAACGAGGGGGCAGGAACGCAGGATTATCCCTCTTGGCTGTGGCGCCGGCTGTGGGCCCCGCACGGCTAGGGTTCTGTATTTAGATGCAAACTGCAATGGACTTGGTTATGCTCGCGCAGGATCGCGGCACGCGCGTGTAATACGCTATCTCTTTGGGGGTACGGGACGTTTATGACCGCACCCCATCAGTGGGGTATTTTGGCAGAAAAAGGCTCATAAAATACCATTAGCAAACACTGATATAGGTTGCTTGATCCGCAACTGTGCGCCCTGAGTTGGCGTGGTGTGTCAGGAATGATCCAGAAGAATTTGCAAACTTGAGCCTCGGCCAGCGGCAGGCGTGGGATGCCGAGGAATCCTGACCGTAGCTGCGTCATTTGATCTTGTCGACCGGAATACGTTAGTGGTGAATCCACTGAGGAGACCCGCACCATGGCGAAAAAGAAACACCATGTGACCCCGATGCTCGATGAACTCGAGCATGGCCCGTGGCCGAGCTTCGTGTCCGGCATCAAACGACTGCGCGATCAGCACAAGGATTCGCGTATCAACGGTGTCGCCAACGATCTGCTGGGGCAGCTCGAACACTCCTACGAAACCCGCAAGGGTTACTGGAAAGGCGGTACTGTCAGCGTATACGGCTATGGTGGCGGTATCATTCCGCGCTTCTCCGAGGTGGGGCAGCAGTTTCCCGATTCCAAGGAATTTCACACATTGCGTGTACAGCCCCCAGCGGGCAACTATTACACGACGGACATGCTGCGCCAGCTGGCGGATAGCTGGGAAAAGTGGGGATCGGGTCTGATCACCTTTCATGGTCAGACCGGAAATATCATGTTTATCGGAGCCACCACAGAAAATACCCAACACTTCTTCGACGAGATCAATGACTACGGCTTCGACTTAGGTGGTGCCGGTCCCTGTGTGCGCACCGCAATGTCTTGCGTCGGTGCGGCGCGGTGCGAGCAGTCGTGCGCCAACGAGCACAAGATTCATCGTACGCTGGTGAATAACTTCACCGACGACGTCCATCGACCGGCTCTGCCGTACAAGTTCAAGTTCAAGGTCTCGGGATGTCCCAACGATTGCGTCAACTCTATCGAGCGCGCGGATTTTGCCGTGATCGGTACTTGGCGCGACGACATGAAGGTCGACCAGGAAGAGGTCAAGGCCTACGTGGCCAAGAAAGGCCGCAAGCACGTCATCGACAACGTGATTACGCGGTGCCCCACCAATTGCATGTCACTGAACGATGACGACACACTGAGCATTGATAATCGTAACTGCGTAAGGTGTATGCATTGCCTGAACGTCATGACCAAGGCGCTGTCGCCAGGGGATGACAAGGGTGTAACCATTCTGCTCGGCGGTAAGCGCACCTTGAAGATAGGCGATCTGATGGGTACCGTGATCGTGCCGTTTATGAAACTAGAAACAGAAGAAGATTACGCCAAGCTCAAGGAGCTTGCCGAGAACACGATCGACTTCTGGGCGGAGAACGGGCTTGAGCACGAGCGTTGCGGAGAAATGATCGAGCGTATCGGTCTTGTGAACTTCCTGGAAGGTATCGGCGTGGAGGTCGATCCCAACATGGTGGCGCATCCGCGCGAGAGCTCTTATGTGCGCATGGACGGCTGGGACGAAGAGGCCGAGAAGTGGTTCAAGCGCAAGGCAGAGCAGGGAAGCGTCGCTGCGGCCGGTTAATGCGCTGCCCTGACCAAGCCAATGTTAGCGGTGGATCTGAAAACGAATATCGGAGGTCATAATGGCGCAGGCTAAACCCCGCACGCCGATTGAGTCGGGATGTCCGGACGGATTTCAGTACATGCATCCGGTGATGATCAAGAACTTCGGCCAGTGGCGTTATCACGAGCACCCAAAGCCGGGGGTCTTACGGCATATCGCCCATAGTGGCGACGAGATCTGGACCGTGAAGGCTGGCACGCAACGGATTCTCGATGTGTTTACCATCCGCAAGCTCTGCGAAATCGGCGATAAATACGCGGACGGGCACGTGCGTTTTACGATTCGCAGCAACATCGAGTACATGGTATCGGACCAGGCCAAGGTGGAGCCGTTAATCAAAGCACTGGAGGATGCCGGGTTTGTTGTTGGCGGCACCGCCAATTCGGTGGCCATGATTTCTCATACCCAGGGCTGGTTGCACTGTGACATCCCGGGTACCGACGCATCGGGTGTGGTCAAGGCCATGATGGACGAGCTGATCGATGAGTTCAAAAACTGCAACATGCCCAACCGCGTGCATATCACCACATCCTGCTGCCAGATCAACTGCGGCGGACAGGGCGATATCGCGATCAACATACAACATACCAAGCCACCGAAGATCAATCACGATCTGGTCGCCAACGTCTGCGAGCGTCCCTCCGTCGTGGCGCGTTGTCCGGTTGCGGCGATTCGACCCGCGCTGGTGAACGGCAAGCCGTCGCTGGAGGTCGATGAAAAAAAATGCATATGCTGCGGCGCGTGCTATCCGCCGTGCCCGCCGATGCAGATCAATGATCCCGAGCACTCGAAGCTGGCGATCTGGGTGGGGGGCAACCACTCGAACGCCCGCAGCCGGCCGAGTTTTCAGAAGCTGGTGGCAGCGGGGGTGGCGAACAACCCGCCGCGTTGGCCGGAGGCCACGGCGATTGTCAAGCGGATCCTCAAGGCCTATCAGCAAGATGCCAAGGACTGGGAGCGAATCAACGACTGGATCGATCGTATCGGCTGGCCCCGCTTTTTTGAGCTGACGAACTTGCCGTTTACAAAGTTTCACGTTGATAATTGGCGTGGATCTCGCAAGAGCCTCAACGCTTCTACGTATATTCGCTTCTGACACCGATGCGAGGAAGTTAACGGATGAAGTTTGGCATAGTGGTAAACGAAGGCCCCTACACGCACGAGGCCTCCGACACAGCGTACCAATTCACCAAGGCGGCCCTTGAGAAAGGGCACGAGGTCTTGCGCGTGTTTTTCTACCATGACGGCGTGAATAACGGTACGCGGTTAACCACACCGCCCCAGGATGATCGCCACATCACGAATCGCTGGAGCGAGCTTGCCGAGCAGCATGGGCTCGATCTGGTTGTGTGTATTGCCGCCGCGCAACGGCGCGGCATTGTGGATCCTGATGAAGCTAAGCGCCAAGGTAAGGACGCGAACAACATCGCTTCTGGCTTCCGTATCTCGGGCTTGGGCCAGCTGATTGAGGTGGGTATCCAGGCGGACCGCCTGATGGTCTTTGGGGATTAGTGGTATTCGGGCAATGGAAGAGATGATGGAAGAAGGCGCGAGCAGCGGCGGCATCACCAAGAAGTTCATGTACGTCAACCGGCGTGCACCTTACGGTACGATCTACGCACTGGAGGGTCTCGAGGTGGTGCTCATAGGCGCTGCATTTGAGCAGGATGTGAGCATGGTATTTCTGGACGATGGCGTGTTTCAGCTGAAGAAGGGCCAAAACACCGAGGAGTCGGGAATGAAGAACTTTTCGCCGACGTACCGGGCCCTGGAGATGTATGACGTTGAAAAGCTGTACATTGAAGAAGAGTCCATGGAGCAACGCGGTTTGACTGCGGATGACTTGATCGTACCAGTCGAGGTCCTGAGCACGGCCGAGCTCGCAGATCTCATGGAACAGCAGGATGTCATATTGGACTATTAGTGACGCTGACGGCTCATGTTACACACGGTCAATAAATCACCCTTCGAGAAGAACAGCCTGGATACGTGCCTGCGGCTTGCCAAGCAAGGCAGTGCAATACTGTTGATCGAGGATGGGGTGTACGCTGCGATGGGTGGAACGTCTGTGACCGACAAGGTGAAAAGGGCGACCGACACGCACAGCGTGTACGTTCTGGGGCCGGACCTGAAAGCGCGAGGGCTGGACGAGGCTCAGGTCATCGATGGAATCGAGGTTGTCGGATACGACGGTTTTGTTGATTTGGCGGTCGAACATAATACGGTCCAATCCTGGCTTTAATATAGACGTAACGACAAGCACGTAAATTCGAGGAGGTTGCAAGATGACGCTTGAAGTGGGTGGAAAAGTCCTGGAAACCGACGAGGAAGGTTATATCGCCAACCTGAGCGATTGGAGCCCGGAGGTAGCGGAAAAGATGGCGACCGAAGATGGCTGCGATCTTACGGAAAATCACTGGGAAGTAATCAATTTCCTGCGCGATTATTACCAGGAGTACCAGATTGCTCCAGCAGTACGCGTGCTTACCAAGGCCATTGGTAAAAGGCTCGGAGCGGACAAGGGCAACAGCAAATACCTCTACGAGCTGTTTCCGTACGGGCCGGCCAAGCAGGCCTGCAAGTACGCCGGCCTACCTAAGCCGACAGGCTGCGTTTAATTTGACCGCCAGAGGATAACCCCCGGGCGACCCGCTTCCACCGAGCGAGGCTGCGGAACGATGTCGATCGTAACGCTTGTGTATGCGCTACTGTTTTATGTTGCAACGGCAGTACTGCTGGGCGGATTGGTGTACCGAGTTCAGCGCTACGCGCGCACCCCGCAACCCCTGAAGATTCCGACTACACCAGCACCCACGACGCGCAGCGGCGTGGTAGCGCGGATGTTTCGCGAGGTGGTTTTCTTTGAAAGCCTTTTCAAGGGGAGCAAGTGGACCTGGCTGTTTGGTTGGATCTTTCATTTCGCGTTGCTGCTGGTGCTGTTGCGTCACCTGCGTTACTTCACGGAGCCCGTGTGGGGATGGGTGGGTCTGGTGCAGCCGTGGGGCGTTTACGCCGGTTACGCCATGCTGTTGGGCTTGGCCGGCCTATGGGCACGGCGTTTTCTTGTCGATCGGGTGCGCTACATCTCAGCACCTTCCGACCACCTGATGCTGGTCCTGTTGATCGCGATTGCGGGCAGTGGCTTGTCGATGAAACACGTGTGGCGCACGGATATCGTCCAGCTCAAGACCTTTATCCTGGGGCTGATGTATTTCGACTGGCAACCGTTGCCGCCGGATCCGGTACTTCTGGTGCACCTTTTTCTGGTGGTATTGTTGATGGTCGTTTTTCCGTTCAGCAAGCTGCTCCATGCGCCGGGATTGTTCTTTAGCCCCACTCGCTACCAGGTCGACAATCCGCGCGAGCGTCGGCATGTGGTCGCTTGGGCGGAGAAACTCGGTTCCGCCGGCGATCGATAAACGGGCAAGGGAAACCAGTGGTGGCGCAGCCCAAAAAACCGGAGTTCGACATACCCATGCTGGGGGAGATTCCGGTGGTGCCACCCATCCAGCAGGGAGCGATGCAGCACAGTAGACCGTTCGTGGCAAAGCCCGAGCATCAGCAACCTCTCGGTTTTCCGGGCGAGCTCGTTGACAACTGGAAAAAAGTCGCCCTGGATAAGATGGGCGAGCTGCTGGGTAAGTACCGGTCGGTGCAGGTATTCCTAGATGCCTGCGTGAGGTGTGGCGCCTGTACCGATAAATGTCATTATTACCTGGGTACGGGGGACCCCAAGAATATGCCCGTCGCACGCCAGGATCTGTTGCGTAACGTGTACCGCCGTTATTTTACCTTGCCTGGAAAGTATTTCCCCCGGCTGGTAGGCGCCGTCGATCTTACCGAGGAGGTGCTGGAGGACTGGTACCGCTACTATCACCAGTGCTCCGAGTGCCGGCGCTGTTCGGTCTACTGCCCCTTTGGTATCGATACCGCAGAGATCACCATGGCCGGTCGCGAGATTCTAGACAGTGTCGGGATCGGGCAGAAGTACAGTAACGAGATCATCGGCAAGGTGTACAAGATCGGGAACAATCTCGGTCTGCCGGAACCCGCGTTGGCCGATACGCTGCAAGGATTGGAGGAGGAGGTAAAAGAGGATACCGGCATGGATGTGCGCTTCCCGCTCGATGAGGCGGGTGCGGAGGTGCTGCTGGTCACGCCGTCGGCGGATTTCTTCGCCGAGCCCCATGTGGACGGGTTGATCGGCTACGCCAAGGTCTTTCACCAGGCAGGTATTAGCTGGACCTTGAGTTCCTATGCCTCGGAAGCGGCCAACTTCGGGCTTTTTACCGGAAGTTACGAGAACATGCAAAAGGTCGCCCTGCGCATTCGCACGGCCGCTCTCGATCTTGATGTAAGGCGTCTCGTTACGGGCGAATGTGGTCATGCCTGGCGAGTGGCCTACAGTTTTTGGAATACGCTGATCGGGCCGTTCGATTTCCTCGACCGCAACTATCCGCAGCCACAGCATATCTGCGAGTTTACGCATTCGCTAATCCGGCGGGGTGCACTGAAACTCAACAAGGAGGCCAACGACCACCGAGTCGTGACCTTTCATGACTCTTGTAATATTGCGCGTGCCTCACGCATGGGCGACAAACCGGGAGGCCAATTCACGATCCCGCGGGAGATTATCAGGGCGTGCTGTAATAATTTTCACGACATGGCGCCGGAGACGATCCACGAGCACACGTTTTGCTGCGGCGGGGGCGGCGGGCTTCTGAGCGATGATTTGATCGAACTTCGGGTGAAAGGCGCGTTGCCGCGCATGGAGGCCTTGAAACAGGTGGTTGACGAGTACGGCGTCACTAACATGGTGGCTATATGCGCTATCTGCAAGAGCCAGTTCAGCAAGGTATTACCTTATTATGGATTTAACATGGACATGATCATGAGTGTCCATCAGCTGGTCGGCGATGCACTGGAGATGGGAGGGACGTCATGACTCAGGGCCCGACTCGAATAATGCCCCGTGCGTCTTGGTAGTGCTGCGATCGCAGTATAGAGCACTCGAGCGTGAGCGGAGCCGGATAAACCTGGATGGCCTGGATTCTGATTAGAAGGAGAGTACCTGATGGCAACGTCTGCTGATGATGTGAAGAAAAAGCTGACCTTTCGCAAGTTTCGCGAAGGCGATCACGAGTATCGAAACTGGCAGAAGGACATCTTTGAAGCCGACCATTCGCATAAGTGTCCAACCTATGTTCACCGCACCCCCCCTTGTCAGGGAAGTTGTCCATCGGGCGAAGATATCCGCGGCTGGCTGCAGATCGTGCGGGGCATGGAAAAGCCCCCCAAGGACTTGAGCTGGCAGGAGTATGCGTTTCGCCGTTCGACCGATGCGAATCCGTTTCCTTCCATCATGGGGCGCGTGTGCCCAGCGCCGTGTGAAGACGGCTGCAACCGCAATCAGGTCGAGGATCACGTGGGGATCAACGCCGTCGAGCAATTCATCGGCGACACGGCGCTCAAGGAAGGGTATACCTTCGATAGCGGGGGGCAGGAAAGCGGAAAAAAGGTCGCGATCATCGGCGGCGGACCGGCAGGCCTTGCAGCTGCCTACCAATTACGGCGCCAGGGTCACGGTTGCACCGTATTCGATGATCACACCGAGCTCGGCGGTATGATGCGCTACGGCATACCCGGTTACCGTACCCCGCGAAACGTGCTCGATGGCGAGATCCAACGCATTCTCGACATGGGGGTGGAGGTTCGTACAAGCACGCGGGTTGGCAAGGATGTGAGCATCGAACAGCTGGAGAAGGAGTTCGATGCCGTTCTGTGGGCCCTGGGCACGAAGAAAGGCCGCGGGTTACCTGTTAATGGATGGGATGCGCCGAACTGCATCACCGGCGTCGATTTTCTCGGCGCCTTCAATGAGGGGCGGCTGCAGCTCGTCAGCGGTAAGGTCATCGTCGTGGGCGGCGGCGATACCTCGATTGACGTCGCCTCGGTGGCGCGGCGCATCGGCCATATCACGGAGATACGCGAAAAGGACCGGCCGGAAAATGTGGTGCTGGGCTTTACCGCGCACGACGTGTCATCGACCCTGGCGCGCGAGGGGGCCAAGGTGATCCTGACCTCGCTGTTCCCGATAGAGAACATGACCGCGGCCGAGCACGAGGTAAAAGACGCCATGCGCGAAGGCGTGGAGATCAAAGGGAGTGTCATGCCGCTCGAGGTTATCAAGGGTGATAACGGCCGCGCAATCGGCCTGCGCCTGTGCGAGTGCGACATGGACGGAGAGCGGCCGATCCCGCGTGAGGGGACGGAGTTCGAGGCCGAGGCAGAGTTGATCGTCTCGGCAATAGGTCAAAGTGGGGAGTTCAGCGCAGGGCTTGAGGACCTGGACAACGGCAAGGGTTTCATCGACGCGGATAGGAATTACCAGGTGCCAGGACGGGCCGGTCACTTCGTGGCCGGCGATATTATCAGACCCCACCTGCTCACCACCGCAATCGGTCAGGCGTCCATCGCCGTTGACAGCATCGATCATTATCTCCGGCACCAGGACCTGGTCCATCGCCCGAAGGTGGACGTACACCGCTTCGATCTGTTGAACAAGCTCAGGGAGTTTGGGCTTGAGCCGGAACCCTACGAGCACAAGCAAGAGTGGGGCACCGCGGAACGCAAGTTCGCCGTGCACAACTATGAAGACCGGTCAGCCTTCGAGATCATTCCCGCCGACAAGTTATTCCTTAGCCATTTCGAGTACACGCCGCGAATCAAGCGAAGCGAAATTGGCCCCACGGCGGAAGAGGTGCTCGGTCACTTCGAGGAGCGCGTGGTCGGCCTGAACGACGAGCAGGCTACTGCTGAGGCTAAGCGCTGCATGAGTTGCGGCATGTGCTTCGAGTGTGACAACTGTGTCATATTCTGTCCGCAGGACGCGGTGTTCCGGGTGAAAAAAGACCAAACTACCACCGGCAGATACGTAGACACTGATTACACGCGCTGCATCGGGTGTCATATCTGCGCCGATGTGTGCCCCACCGGCTACATCGACATGGGCATGGGCGAGTAAGCCTGGTCGGGTAGGGCACGGCGGTGAGGATCGTACACTCCGGATTGCTCGTGCTGGCCGCGGTGGCTGCGTTTGGACCGGCGCACGGTGCAGGCAACCGTGTGCCACAACCGATCTGGCCGCAGGCACGCGAGCGTGTAAGCGATACCCAGGGATGCGTCGAGCCGACGGCCCTTATGCGCAAGGACCATATGAAATTTCTGTTCTTCCACCGCGACAGGGTCGTGCATGAGGGGGTCCGGAGCAAACAGTACAGCCTGGTTGGGTGCGTCAATTGCCATGCGAGCACCGATGCGGCCGGCAAACCGATCGCTATTAACGCGCCGGGACAGTTTTGCCAAAGCTGTCATACCTACACGAGTGTCAGTATGGACTGCTTCCAATGTCACGCGACGACCCCTGCCAAAACGAGCAGCTCGGGCCGGACGAGCGCGCACCAATCCACAGCGGGCGTGCAAGCGTCATGGATGTCAAGAATGCGTGGCGGTTGGGAGATTGCGGGCCTAGCCGCAGCTGATTTTTGTGTGAGCGACAAAGCACCGTGATCGAAAAAGCAGACCAGCCCGATCCGGGCCGTCGGGAGTTCGTGGGTAAAGCTGCCGCGGCTGCCGCGTTGCTCGCACTTGCGCCGGGTGTAAGGCTCGTCGATCTTGTATTCGCCCGGTCCGAGGAGGAGCCTGTGATCGATGCCGTGCGCTGGGGCATGATGATCGACAGCAGCAAATGCGCGCAGGGTTGTGACGCCTGTGTCCGGGCCTGCGACGAGGAGTTCGGCCTCGAGAGCACCGGGCGACCGGAGATCGATACACATTATATTCGCAAGCTTGCCCTGCGCGATGAGCAAACCGGAAAAACCTACTCCTTACCCATGCTGTGCCAGCATTGCGAGCATCCGCCGTGCGTGGACGTATGCCCTACGGGAGCATCCTTCCGGCGTGCCGATGGGATCGTGCTGGTCGACAAGCATATCTGTATCGGCTGTCGCTATTGCATGATGGCTTGCCCGTATAAGGCGCGGTCGTTCATCCACGAGGAGCTGAGCGGTCAGCGGCCGTATGCCCCGCGAGGCAAGGGCACGGTCGAGAGTTGTACGTTTTGTGTCCATCGCGTAGACCGGGGCGAGACACCTGCTTGCGTTGAGGCCTGCGCCGCGACCGGTAATCGCGCCATGATCTTCGGCGATCTGCAGGATCCCAACAGCGAGGTTGCCAAGCGTGCCCGTGCGGTACCGAGCACAGAGGTGCGGGCGGATTTGGGTCTGAATACGGGTGTTCGGTACGAGGGGATATGAACGCTTGCCAGTGTCATCGCGCGGCTCCGGTGTTTCGCCCTGTTCGCCTGCGCTCCAGCGCCGCCCGACGGGCCATCCCTGTCCCGGCGGGCGGGCAGGACATCCGTGTCCTCGCCCCCCTGCGGGGGCGTTACCCGGCGCGCAGGCGGGGCTTCACAAGTCGCCTTGCGATAACACTGGCAAGCGCATTGAAGGTATGGGTGGTGGCGCGCTCCGCTATCGTGCTCCGCGCGCCACCAACGACGCTTTGGAAGCATACCTGCCTCTTGCTCAGGTGGGGGAGGGGAAATGTGTAGATATCCCCGGCCTGCTCGTTCTACGCGGGGCTTCACAAGTTGCCTTGCGATGACGCTGGCAAGCGCATCGAGGGGATATAAAAGTGAGTAGCTAGTAGCAAATAGCTAGTTGGGAGGCAAGGCCGTAACAGCGCGACATGCATTTACTTCTAGCTACTCGAAACTCGCCACTAGCCACTTTGAGCGACTAACGGTTAACGGATCACGAATCACGGTTCACGAAATTATGATGACAGTTCATTACCGGACCATTGAAGGGCGCAGCGTAAGCTTTTATGGTTTGCTTGGCGTACTGGGTCTGCTGGTATTGGCGGGCCTTGTTGCCAGCTACTTCATGGAGACAATAGGCCACGTTATTACCGGCATGAACAATCAGATCGTGTGGGGCACGCCTCATGTTTTTGCCGTGTTCTTGATCGTGGCGGCTTCCGGCGCGCTCAACGTCGCCTCGGTAGCTTCGGTGTTCGGCCGATCGTTATATAAGCCGTTGGCGCGCCTGTCGGGGTTACTGGCGATGGCATTGCTCGCTGGCGGATTGGCCATCCTGGTGCTCGATCTGGGGCGCCCGGATCGAATAATCGTGGCCATGACCTATTACAATTTCAAGTCCATATTCGCCTGGAATATTTTCCTGTATGTCGGTTTTCTGGCGGTAGTCGCGATGTACCTGTGGATGATGTTCGAGCGCCGGATGAACCGCTACACCACGCCGGCGGGTTATGGTGCTTTCCTCTGGCGGCTGATCCTGACCACAGGCACAGGATCCATCTTCGGTTTTCTCGTGGCCCGGCAGGCCTACGATGCCGCGATCATGGCGCCGATGTTCGTGATCATGTCGTTTTCGTTCGGGACCGCGATCTTCATTCTCGTATTGATGGCTACTTATCACGGAACCGGACGGCCACTTGGCAACGCTATATTGCAGCGACTAAAAAACTTGCAAGGCATTTTTGTCGCTGCCGTGCTCTACTTTGTGCTCGTTTTTAATCTGACTAACCTCTACGCCACCGAGCACCACGGCGTCGAACGGTTTTTACTCGTTGATGGCGGCGTTTATCCGTGGATATTCTGGGGGGTGCAGGTGCTGCTCGGCGGGCTGATACCGCTCGCGCTGTTCTACGTACCCGCATTCAGCAAATCCAACGTTTGGATTGCGCTGGGCGCCGCGCTCGTGATAATCGGTGGACTCGGTCAAATGTACGTCATTATTATCGGCGGTCAGGCCTATCCGCTGGAGATGTTTCCCGGGATGCAGGTCCGCAGCGATTTCTTTGACGGTGTGGTCGGGCAGTACACGCCAAGCGTACCCGAGCTGCTGCTTGGTATCGGCGGCAGCGCAATGGCATTGATGATCACCATGCTCGCCATAAAGGTCTTGCCGTTCTTGCCGGTAAGCCTTGCCGACACCGACATGGGAGTCGCGGCGAATGCACCTGCCGGCACCGGCAAGACAGAGGCAGCAAGCGCCTAGGATCAAACCGGCTATGTCTCACCTCCTGATCTCAGCGGCCCGCAAATCTTCCGGCAAGACGACTGTAACGTTGGGGCTGTGCGCCGCGCTTACGGAGCGCGGCTACGTCGTGCAACCGTTCAAGAAGGGCCCCGACTACATCGACCCTATGTGGCTCGGCGAAGCGGCCGGCCACGAGTGTCATAATCTCGATTTCTACACGATGGACCATCAGGAGATTCGGCAAGCCTTTGCCCGCCGCATGCACGGCGCCGACATCGCTTTGATCGAGGGCAACAAGGGGTTGTATGACGGGCTGGACCTCGACGGCAGTAACAGCAATGCGGCGCTGGCGACCCTGCTCGGCGCCCCGGTGGTGCTGGTGATCGACGCGCGCGGTATGACGCGTGGCATTGCACCGCTGATCCTGGGCTACCAGGCTTTCGATCGCAATATTCGTATCGCCGGGGTAATACTGAGCCAGCTCGGCGGGAGCCGCCACGAAGCCAAGCTGCGGGCGGTGATCGAGCATTACACCGACGTACCCGTCCTCGGTGCCGTGCACCACGAGCCCGCGCTCGAGATCGTTGAACGCCATCTTGGCCTCGTACCGAGCAACGAGGCACAGCGGACCCGGCCACAAATAAAACGGATTGCTGGTGTCATCTCCCGGCAGGTAGACATAGAGCGGGTGTTGGCAGTGGCTGCCAGCGCGCCGCCGATTGACACGCCGGCACAAGCTGCATACAGGCCGGATGCTCGCACCGACGTGCGCATCGCCATTGCTCGCGATGCGGCCTTCGGATTCTATTATCCGGGTGACCTGGAAGCGCTACACAAAGCGGGAGCCGAGCTTGTGCCGTTCGATACGCTGCGCCAGCGCGTATTGCCCAAGGTCGATGGATTATTCATTGGTGGCGGTTTTCCCGAAGTGTACATGCAAGCGTTGGAGCAAAACATCGCCTTGCGAAATGACATTGCCGGTGCCGTAAATGCCGGCATGCCCGCTTATGCCGAGTGTGGCGGCCTTATGTACCTTGCCCGCACGCTCAAGTGGAAAGGCCGGAAATGTGACATGGTCGGCGCCATCCCGGCGGATGTAGTCATGCATGACAAACCCATGGGGCGCGGCTATGTGAGGCTGCAGGAAACCGGCCGCGGTCCGTGGCCACTGCGTGACCAGGACGGCCAGGCGGGTGTGTTCTGCGCCCACGAGTTTCATCACTCGAGCCTGATCAATCTCGGTGCCGGCATCGAGTTCGCCTACCGGGTCCTGCGTGGCACCGGTGTGGACGGGCAACACGACGGGATTGTTTATAACAATCTGTTGGCCAGCTACGCGCATCTGCGCGATGTCCGAAGTAACCATTGGGCGGCGCGTTTCGTGAGTTATGTTCGAGCCAGCAAGCAGGCACGGGCGCGTCCGTTGCAGGCGGTCAGCGTGAAGTAATGGAAGCCGGGAGTTGCGCAGTTGATTACCGTTACTGAAAAAGCGGCCCAACAGATTCTTATCGCTGCCAAGCAAGGCGGCATGGAGCGGATGGCGTTGCGCATCGCGGCAAAGCGCAAGTCGGACGGATCCATCGACTATGCGATGGGATTCGATGATATCGGTGAGCGCGACACCCGTCTAGCGGCGCATGGTGTCGACATTGTGGTCGCGCAGACCAGCACGGCACTGCTCAAGGACACCGTTCTGGATTACGTCGAGCTGGGGCCGGATACCTTCGAATTCATATTCATGAACCCAAACGACCCTCACTATGTGCCCCCGAGGAGGGGGCCCGAGTAACCGCACAGACCCTTGCTGCGTGCCGGTGTAGCCAGAACCCCGGCTACCAAGGCAGTAATTTCCGTTCCCGTGATGGCCGCGCCGGCAGCTCGTTTGCCTGGGGGCCGCGTGCTGGCAGTCATGGATGCCGCATGCCTAAAATGGGCGTAGAAGCCCTGAAATGCCGCCGCCTGCGAGGATGGCGGGAGCAGAATCTGTATAATGGACCTGTGGCCGAGATGGCCACAGCGCGCACGTCGGCCACCGACGGCAGTGGGCCCGAATGAAACGATGACCGCGATGAAAAACATCAGCAGCGCGGGATTGTCCGTACAATCTGCGGCGCCCGAGCATCGGTCGGATCGGGGAACGCCAAGCACTGCGCGCAAGTCCGGCGCAGCTCTGTTGCTTATCCCGCTCATCGGCTTGGGGCTTATTCTCGGCCTGTTGGCGCTCGTGGGTTGGTTTATGGTGCGAGTGCCGGAGCAAGCGCCGGTGCTTTGGGGGGGGCAGATCGGGCTCGCGGTAGCAGGTGCGCTGTTCATTGGCGGTTTCGTGCTGTTTATGCGGCGGCGATTTCTGCAGCCCCTGGCATACGTGCGTGACTGGGCGCGCGAGATTGAGGCTGGCAACCTGGCAGCGCGTATCACGGAGCCCGTTCAGGGAGAATTAGCGGAACTGACTGAAGACATCAACAGTCTCGGAGAGGCTCTGCAGATCTGCTCCAAG
The DNA here is from genome assembly GCA_046758085.1 of Acidiferrobacterales bacterium. GTDB lineage: Bacteria > Pseudomonadota > Gammaproteobacteria > Acidiferrobacterales > SPGG2 > VRUB01. The sequence continues at coordinate 2,020 of JBHHZP010000030.1, read as the reverse complement.
ACGGTCGAAGCGAAGGTACATCAACAGACAGAACGGCTGGCTCAGAAAACCCGTACCCTGGAGGTCCTCTATGATGTGGCCATGGCCATCAATGCCTCGCGTGACCTCGATGAGCTTCTCAAGCGCTTTCTATATTCCCTCAAAGGTGTAGCACATGCCCGTGCCGCGAGTGTGCGGTTACTAACGGGTGACGGCCAAATGCGTCTGGTCGCCAGTATTGGGCTCGACAGACAAGTCGTCGAGCGCGAGCGTGTGCTTCCGCTGGACCGCTGCATGTGTGGGAGCACGATCGAGGATGGGAAGATTCAGTATCAAGACGTTCGCGAGTGCAATGAGACCGTCGGGCACCAGTTCTTCGGCAACGACAATATACAGATGATCGCGGTACCACTGCATCATCGCGGCCGCATAATGGGGGTCTATAACCTCTTTGTAGACGAGCGTGGAATGGTAGCAAGAGAGGACATCAAGGAATTGTTGACTAGCATTGGCAGCCACCTGGGTGCCGCCATCGAAAAGGCGCGTCTTGACGAAGAAGCGAATCGTCTGTCTATCATGGAGGAACGAACTAAGCTGGCGTACGAGCTGCACGATTCTCTGGCGCAGACGCTTGCAAGCGTGCGATTCCAGGTGAGAGTATTGGACCAGATCGTGCATCAGGGCGATGAATCGGCGTTATGGCGCGAGTTGGAGCGGGTCGAAAGCAGTCTCGATGAAGCACATACGGAGCTGCGTCATCTCATCGCACATTTTCGTGCGCCCGTCGCGAAATTTGGACTGGTCCCGTCTGTAGAAGAATGTGTGGCCCGGTTTCGCAGGAACACCGGTACGAATGCATTCCTGCAGAATGAGTGGGGTGAGGCACACTTGCCTGCCGAGAAAGAGCTTCAGGTGATGCGCATTGTCCAGGAGTCGCTGAGCAATATCCGCAAGCACAGTAAGGCCGAAAACGTGCGCGTGATGCTGCGAAATGATGGTGACGGAGAGTACCGGGTGCTTGTGGAAGACGACGGCGTGGGCTTTGACAGACCCGCTGTGCAGGGGCATGCGGGCGAACATATTGGTCTGTCTATCATGCATGAGCGTGCCAAACGAATCGGCGGGGAATTACGAATCGAGAGTGACGTTGGAGAAGGTACCCGGGTGTTGCTGGTGTTTCGCGACCCTAAGCGCGCAGATTTTGAGTCCAGGGAGATGCGGTGGATGGCAGAGTAGCGATGCGCGTGCTGCTGATTGATGATCATGCGTTATTTCGTGTTGGCCTCCAGGGCTTGCTCGAACAGCGTAACATCGATGTAGTGGCCGCGGTAGGCGAGGGGAACGAAGGGTTACGGCTGGCGAAGGATCTGGGTCCGGATGTCATTCTGCTGGATATGCGTATGCCCAACATGGACGGGCTCGAGGTACTATCGAAGCTGCGAGAAAGCGGCTTGACCATGCCTGTCGTTATGCTCACGACCAGCAGCGACGAACAGGACCTGGTCGAGTCGTTGCGTACAGGCGCACAGGGGTACCTGCTGAAAGACATGGAGCCCGACCAGCTCGTAAGCGCGCTGCGGGATATCGTGGCGGGACAAACAGTGGTCGCACCGGACCTTACCGAAGTGCTGGCCAGGGTCGTGCAACAAGGGGACTCGCCCCCGACGGAGGAGCTCGCCGCGCCCTTTGATGAACTCACCCCGCGTGAGCACGAAATCCTTTGCCATCTATCAGAAGGACGGAGCAACAAGGTGATCGCGCGCAAGCTGGGAATATCGGATGGAACGGTGAAACTGCACGTGAAAGCAATCTTACGCAAGCTGGGAGTGCACTCGCGAGTAGAGGCCGCAGTCATGGCGGTGGAGCAGGGGGTGTGCCAGAAGTCTTGATGTGTTTTTGTTATTCAGCAAAAATCCGGCCGCGCCCACCGCTGTCCCACAACCAGCCGATGCAGGGACCGCACCTTTTTTCCGAGATACGCCGTGAATACCTGCGGCGCTACGCAATCGTGCTGCGCTTGCAGGACCGGGGCTCGCCGTCC
>JBHHZP010000029.1:0-31048 GCA_046758085.1 Acidiferrobacterales bacterium | reverse complement strand
ACCTGGTTCGAAGCCAGGTACTCTATCCAACTGAGCTACAGGCGCGATGGTGGTGCCTATGTAATCCAACCATCCTCAGGCGACAGGGTCGACCGGCTCAAGAAAAGGGAAACGATGAAAATCGGTGTCCCGTGTGTAGATTCTGCTTATTCCGTGCTCGCGCATCAACACGGCAGTTTGCACGTCGTGCATCAAGTTGCCACGTAGTTGCGGAAGCTTCTTTATCACTTCGGTGGCCACCTCGGAGTGTCGTTCTGTTTGAGTGAGCACCCCTAACGCGGGCGATGCGAGAATCGCCTGCACGAAGCTCCACGCCCGCGCGGCGGACCAAGGAGCGCGAAACACCCGCGGGTGGGTGCTTACGCGCAGAAACTCGTAGAAGATTCCCCAAGTCGTGTACCAGGCTGAAGCCTGCGCCCGCCAATTTTCGAGCACGTCATAGCACTGTTTGTGAAAGGGGGAATCTTCGTCGGCCGCGTAGACCAGAATGTTCGTGTCCACGACAAACACTACCTGCCCTCCATGGCCTGGTATAGGGCATCGCGGTCAGCGATATCGATAAGGTGTCCTCCGCTCTTGAATGTGGGCAGAGGCGGGAGCCGATTCTTGGGTTTCCGTGGTTGCAACAGGAGGCGCAGAGCGGACTCCACCAGCTCGGACATCGTACACCCACGCCGGGCAGCCTCACGCCTAAGGAGTGTCATGACAGAGTCGTCAATGTTCAAAGTGGTTTTCATATGGTTTACCATAAAGGATATATGGCTATATGTCAAATGCTAGCCGTATAGCCTTATATTGCTAGAGACTACAATTTCGTATCCTCGTCTTGCAGTTAGCAAGGGGCTGCACGTCCGTGCTTGCTGCACGCTCGCTAGTGGCGGGCTTCTTCGAAGTATATTCTCGGTTGATCCCAATCAATAATCCTTGTCCAGGAGCCATAGATCGGATTCGGCAGGACGAACCACTTCGTTCCCCAGTTATTATTGTACTCTCGGACTTTTTCTCGGCGCTTTGCGATGCTGTTTACGGTCGGGGACCGGAAGTCGTCGGAGAAGTCGCCGAGATTATCGCCGAGCAGTGCGACGATCTCGTACCTGGCCATCACTTCGCGCCGTCGTGCCTCCTTGCTGCCGGTATCAGTCCTGAGCAGCAGTCTCAGCGTGTCGTGGTCGAGCAGCTCGTCTTTTTCGCCTAAGCCCAGATTAACAAGTATCCTGGCCGTTACGTCCCTGATTTCCTCTGAACGATTGGTCACGAAAGCGACATGGACGTTCGCGGCTTTCATCATATCGATGAATGTTTTCGCGCCCGGCACCAGGCCAATCTTATCGATGTTCCTTCGGTTCCAGTCCTGCCAGCGCCCCCTTGAGTGCTTCAGCCCTGATTGAATCAGGTATGCGCTGTAGGCCGTATTGTCCAAAACGGTTTGATCGAGGTCCAATATCACCGCCAATGGCTTGGGGCGGGCTACGCGCTTCACGGCCTCTGATCGTACATGCTGCCAGGCGGAACGGTAGACCTGTCGACACAGCGCCTCGTACTCGGCGGATGTGCGCATCCACAGCACCGCGCGGAGCGCGGAGTCACGGGCCGGGATCTGGACGACCGCGGGCTTATCGGGCGCGGTGTCGGCCCGAATATTGCCAGGCAAGGCTATGGCCCACACCGCTACAAGGGCCACAACGCGAAAGCCGGCAACCGAGGAGCCGTAGATTGTCGGTCGTATGCGTTTACAGCTTTCTACGATCACGGCGATAATCCGTTATCACGAGACAAAAACAGAGCCAGAGAACCTGGCTTTTCGCTTTATAGCACGCTTTATAGCACGCTGGCATACGCAAGCCCAACCCGCGAAAGTCCTTGCTTGTTTATGCGGTGCACCCGATTTGGTTTCCCGCTTTGCGGCGAGGTTGGTCCATGAGATCGATAGCATGTTTATTATTTGGTAGCTGGCTTTTTTTGGGCGCTGCGGGTTCTTTCGCCCAGGAGAAAATTCAAGGGTTTATCAAGGCCGCCGGCTGTTTCATTCCAATGCCTGAAGGCGTGGTCGTGGGAATCGGACGGTTCTCCGGGGCGATACACGTGCCAATCGGGTCGCATGAGCCGGGAGAAAGCGCACGGGAAACCGCCGCGCGCGAGACCAGGGAGGAAATCGGTCTCGATGTAACCGTCGGACCGCTGTTAAAAACCTTTGAGAAAAATACGGTTTTATTATTCCTCTGCAGACCAAAGGCACCCGTTTCCGACTACTCAAAGCTGAGCCCGGTCGACGGACTCGAGATTGCAGAGGTTTTGGTGCTCGATCCGGTCACAATGCGCAATCATGACGGGCGTAAGATTACGAATGCCTGGCGATTTCCGGACGACCAGCGTCTGCTCATAGAGCTTTTCGACAAGTACGGAAGGCCGAATTAGGGGGCGAGCCATATCAGTGTCTCGCCAGTCACTGTTGCAGGACGCACCCCTACTCTCTGGCGCCGTGTTGCTTCAGCAATCTGAGGACATCGCGGTAGCCTTTGCTCTTCGCGGCTTTGAGTGGGGTGGCGCCGTTTTTGGCCCTTGCATTAACGTCCGCACCATTGGCGATCAGCACCTCTACCACCCCGGCACGCCCCTTGTAGGCCGCCAGCAGTAGCGGTGTCTGCTCATGTTTATCTGTGGCATTCACGTCGGCACCACCCGCGATGAGCAGCTTCACTATTATGGTGTAGCCCTTGTGGGCTGACAGATGCAATGGCGTGAAGCCGCGAATGTCCCTCGCGTTGACCGCGGCACCCCTATCCAGTAAGCGCTTGATGCGTTCAACGTCACTCGCCTCTACTGCGTCGTGCAGCGGGCCGGCTTGGCTTGCCGGCACAACCAACAGGCCGATGCACATCATTAGTCCAAGCCAACGGCTGTAGGTTGCCATATCTTAACGTGCTGCTTACCTTCTGAGGTCGTGCTGTCTGAGGATTATGGCTACGTCGTCATGGCCCATCGCCACGGCTGTCGCCAACGGCGTTAAGCCTTCAATCGTGCGCGCATTGACGTTGGCGCCCTCGGCGATGAGCAAGCGTACGGTCACCGCATGTCCCCCGGCGGCAGCCCAATGCAAGGGCGTTACGCCGTTCGTGCGCGGCGCATTGAGATCGAGCTGCTGCGAGGCCAGGAGCTCTGTTAGCGCTGGCGGGCCAGCGATGATTGCACCTGGGGGTGGGGTGGCACAGGCGGGGTTCTCGTTGGCATAAATGTTGGCACCGCGGGCGATCAGCAGTTTCGTAACTGCGCTGTGGCCGCTATACGCTGCCCAGTGCAACGGCGTCGCATCGTTCTCGTCCTTCGCGTTGATTTCGTGACCCCGCAGTAGGAGTCGCTCGACATCCTCGATGTCGCCGCGCCGGGCGGCGTCATGGAGAGGTCCGGCCCACGCGGCCGAGGCCGCGACCAGGCTTAGGATTGCAAAAACGAGGCGGTATCCCATGGTGAGATCGCCTGCGGTGACAATGAGTGGTACCACTGTCCTCCATCAATATCCAAAGGTCAAGATAGGGTGGGCTAGCGCTTTGCAAATAAGCACATGAATTGGTCACAATCGGCACGCGGCTGAAATTTCTGGCTCACGTATTTGCGACAACGGAAAAGCTCTGTCGTGGTCAAATATACGTCAATCGGAGAAGTACGAAATGAAGATTATTGTTGCCTCAGTGATAATGTTGTTTCTTGGTGGGTGTGCGTCGGGCCCGTCCACTACGGATGGCACGACGTACGTATTCTGTGGGCTGCAACCCGAGGGGCTATCGAGGGTCGCGCACTACTGCATGGATGGCCCCAACCGCTGAGGGCTGCCACACGCTTGCGTGGCGGCACCCGCCCCGCAATCTGCCGTTTTGTATTTTCCCGTTCGCAAAAGAGCACACGCCGCATTGGCGTGATGCCTAACGTACGCTGCGGGAGATCGCCCGGCCGCCGGTGACTCCGACCATGCGCGAGCTGGTGGATACGACACGCCCGCCCACACCGATGCGCCGGGTGGAAGTGCCGATCGGCGTGACCACGCGCCGCACCACACGCGTGTGTGCAGACCCACTGACCCTCACGGAGACCGTCGCTGGCCGGATCACACGCCGCGGTTGGACCGCGGCGCGCGTTGGCCTGCGCGCATGAGGTCGGTCCGGGACCGGCTGCACCACGCGCGGTCTGTTGCGCTTCACTTGCCTCGGCCGGACGACAACCACGCGCTTGTTGACCACCCTATTGTTTATCTGGATGACCGGCTGTTCCGGTAGAACTGCTGGCGGCAATAAACCCGGGAGCAGAAAGGGGTCGTTGACGATACCGCCACCGACGAGGATGGTGCGTTCGTACACGACAGGCGAAGGCGGGATCACATACACCGGGGGCGGCGCGGCCACCGGCTGCGGTGCGGAAGTGGACGGGGCAGCCGCCTGGCGAATGGAGACCCCGACCAGGGAAACGGCGCTGTCAAAAGCGATCAACGCCTCCTCGGTTGTGAGCGTGATGGTCCCGGCCTGCGCGGCGCCAACAGTGAGCTTTCGTAGCCGGTCCAACAACGCACGCGTCAACGGGGAGTCCAGCTCCCAGTTGCCGAGCTGTGGTCCGATGCGGGCACGCGACAGGGCATCTACCGCACGCTCTGCTGTCAGGTTCGGACCGAGACCCAGCTCGGCGGCGAGTTGCCGTGCGAACTCCCCCTGTGTCACCGCGCGCCGTGCCGGCGGCTCAGCCGCCGCGCTGGAACCACCGTAGGACCGTACTTCGAATCGCACGCCATCGGGAACCTTGGCGCGGTCATCGGTGAAATTCGTGACGCCCTTCGCATCCTTCCAGATGTAGACGGCGGAACGTGCGGGGGCCGCAAGCACTACGAATAGCGCGAGCAATGACAGGATTGCTATGAATGGTTTTTGCATAATAACCACTCCCAGACTCGGGATATCGGCCCCATAGCCTTTGACACTGGTACCGTACAACGGTGCCGGTGTCAATCGCGCGTGCTGCCGCGGTCGACGTTGTCGGTCCCCAATCAAGCCACGGCCCCTGGATAATTCGCTTAATATTCGCTGATGTCCCACAAACACCCCATGCATGGATCGCACTTTTATTTCCAAGACACGCCGTGGATACTTCCCTGTAGGCTCGGTGCCAGCATCCCTGCTGGCGACGGTCTCGGAAATAAAGGTGCGATCCATGTCTCCCGAGCGCAGCCCATTCCTAAGGCATCTTTGTCCTGACGAGTTTCAGCGTTTCAAGCCGGGACTTGTGGGACATTAGCAATGGGTGATTCTGGCATTTTTGCATTCGAAAGCGGGGTTTTGTTCTATACAATGGCTAGCTTTCAAGCCCATGCGTTCCGAGTGCCATGACATCACCCGCAAAGAAAACGCGAATCAACCTTAACAAGCTACAAAAACGCCTGCGGCGCGAGGTTGGCCGCGCGATCGCCGACTTCAACATGATCGAGGCCGGTGATCGGGTCATGGTATGCCTGTCTGGTGGTAAAGACTCCTATACCATGCTCGACATCCTTCGCAGCCTGCAAATCAGTGCACCAGTCGACTTCGAGCTGATGGCAGTGAACCTCGATCAAAGGCAGCCCGGTTTTCCCGAGCATGTGTTGCCGGAGTATTTCGAGGACCAGGACATCTTGTTCGACATTATCAAGGAGGACACCTATACCACGGTGAAGCGTGTTATACCGGAAGGCAAAACCATGTGTGGGCTTTGCTCGCGGTTGCGCCGTGGAATCTTGTACCGCTACGCCAAGGAGCACGGTATGACCAAGATCGCGCTGGGCCATCATCGTGACGACATCATCGAGACACTTTTCCTGAACATGTTTTATGGTGGCAAGATCAAGGCGATGCCGCCCAAGCTTCGTAGCGACGACGGCCAGCACATCGTCATTCGCCCGTTGGCCTATTGCCGTGAGAAAGATATCGAAAGATACGCCAGCGCGCGCGCGTTTCCTCTTATCCCATGCAAGCTTTGCGGCTCGCAAGACAACCTCCAGCGCAAGGCAATCAAGAATATGCTACGCGCCTGGGACCTGCAGTTCCCAGGGCGGCTGGAAACGATCTTTAACGCCGTTCAGAACGTAGCACCGTCACAATTGGCGGACCGGGCGCTGTTTGATTTTGAGGGGACGAAGACGCAAGACTTGAACGCCGATATGTCGCTCGAGCGGCCGCAAAATAAACGGGTTCACATCGATTACACGAGTTAGTCGACCACCTGACGGCGGCATAGCAATGCCATGTTCGCGGCACATGCGTCGGTAATTGGCCTCCCAGTCAGGCGGCACTAAACAGGGGTAGGGCGCGGCACCGGCTGCGGCTGTTCCTACGCCAGCTGGTAGACCGTAACCGTCTCCTTCTTTCCGCGAATCTCGATCTCGCCTATGCGCTTGGGTGCGAATCCGTCACCGATCAAATCGACAGTGGCCTGCGAGACCAGAACACGGGTACCGTATTCTTTGTTCAGAACTTCGAGACGCGCGGCGATGTTGACCGCATCGCCATGAACCGTGTAATTGACGCGATTCTCGGATCCCACGGAGCCTGCAACCACCTCCCCGGTGTTGATGCCGACGCGACTTTTCAAGCTGATGTCACCGGCAAATTTCCGGCCGGTTACGACATCGTATATCTCCAAGGCGGCGCGGACCGCATTGGTTGCATGATCGGGATCTTCCGATGGCACGTTGAAAACGGACAGTATGGCATCGCCCTGGAACTGCGTGATGACGCCGCCGTACTTCTCGATCGGCCTCGTTACGGCGGAGAAGTACTCATTGAGCAGAGTCACCGTGCGCTCCGGTGTCAGCGTCTCGACCAGGTTGGTGAAGCCTTCGATGTCCGTGAACAGGATCGTGGCGAGTCGCGCCTCAGGCTTGGACTCGATGCCCTTTTTGATCAACGTGCGTACCAGCTCCACCGGCAAGTAACGCTGGAATGCCGCTAACCCGCGCGTCATTTGATTGAATGCATCAGCCAGCCGGCCGATCTCATCGCTCTGCGCGAGATTGATCTCATGCCGGTAGTCGCCCTTTTCGATCCTATGCGCGCCCTCAACGAGCGCACGCACCGGCCGCGTGACGGTACGCGCAATCAGGGCTCCCCCTACGACCGACAGCGCCAGGGCGAGCACGGTCAAGGCCACGAGAAACCGGTAAAGCCGTTGAAACGGGGCGAGGGCCTTATCCAGTGATCGCTGTAGCACGACCGTGAGCCGTTCGCCGAACGTAATATTCAGCGCCAAAAAACGTTCATCGCTAACCGTCAGCGTAAAGCTTTGATCCGAACCATCGTGACCATTGGAAACCTCTGTGGCTAAGGCTCGGCGCAGCGACGATGGCAGCGTCGAGGCGACCACGGCCCAATCGTCTGCAACGCCTTTTGTCAAGAACGAGACATCGGTCAAAGTTAGCCGTTTCAGTCCGTCGGCGAGCTCATCGTTTACCAGAAACCCGACGGTAATCCAGGCGACTGGCTCGGGCGCCAACAGCGGTACGACGATCAAGCGGTACAGGCGGCCGTCAATTGTCCTTACAGATGAAGAAGGCTCGCCGCTGTCCTCCGCTGTTTCGATGAGGTCGGGAAACGAAAAGGGAACGTCGTGCACCGCCGGGTGCAGTGTGTCGATGATGACTGAATACTCATCGGCGTCGGCGAGCATCATGACGTCTGCACCGATTCGGTGTTCCCGGAGATTCGAGACCGCCGATAGCAAGGTCTCGCGATCACCGTGCGCGAACGCTTGCTTGAAGGCAAAATCTCCGGAAAGTAGCTTGGCATTCAGCATCAATTGCTCGACTCGTTCCCCAATGAAGCGATTGAATACGCGGCCGCTCACCAGCAGATCGTTCTCGATTTGTTGGTTCGTGGAACGCCAGCTGGCGGTGGTAACAGCCAGGAAGGTAATGATCTGGACGAGCGCGAAAAGACCTAGGAAAAAGAAAAGAATGCGACTTTGTAGGCTGTGGAAGCGCAAAGAGCTGCTCAGTTCGAATCGGGAGCGCGTTTTGGACGCCACTCGGGTTTCAATGCGAGCACGAACTCGATATGCTCCGCTTTTGTTTTCTTAACCAGGATCCGTCGCAGGGGCGACGAGCCACGCTTGCTCTTGCGTGGGTGTTGCACCTGCAGCGCATACTCGCCTGGTGCGAGCCCTTCTAAGCGGGCGCTGCCGTTGTTGTCGGTGGTGGCAAAGTAGGGAGTTTCCAACACGTACACATACGCCACCATCCAGTCGTGGATGTTACAACCCAGCACGACTACCCCCGGCTGGTCGAATATGACGGGGGCAGGCGGCTTGTCTTTGTAGAGCGGAAGCTCGAATTTCCTCGCCCTGGAGAACGAATAGACATTGTGCAGAATGTCGTCTTCGTTGGGAAAAGATACTGCGGTCCCTGTCTGGATTGCAGTGACATAGGGCACGAACTCCTTGTTTTTCTGAGCGATAGTTACCATCGGGAGCTTGCCACGCGGTTTGGGCAAAGCTGTTTTCGTGCCGCGGATTGGGGTCGCGGACACGACCACGTACTGGATGGGTCGCCCCTCACGATCCGTTACGGAAACATCGAGGTCACCGGCCTTGAGGTCAAACGAGATTCCCTGTAATGCAAGCGTGAGGCCAAGGAGTCCGGCCATGGCGGGATGGCCCCGCCCGTTGGGCGGGGCACCGAGCGCAAACAGTTTTCCCTTGCGGGCTAGCCCAGCAAGTCCCATCGTCCCTCAACCATCACGGTATGGGCAGCCGCGGTTAAGAAGCGCTTGCTGGGCCTGGATCGCGGACCCGCCGGCTCGGACGAGAATTTGCGCCGTGAATCCGGCGCAGACGGGCGCACCGTATGCATGGGCCCAACGCAGCACAACAGTTGCTCCCATCGATAAGGACCGGCCCATCAACTGAATTCTTTCGGGCAGTGACGTGTTATCGGGCTCTACAAACCCGTGCCACCCGGACGGGTTTGTGCAGGAGCACAATCAGAACGCGGGTCTTGAAATTCTGGCTGCTGGTCGGCACGGTTGGTTTGATAGTGGAGCGTTTTTTCTAGTATGCTGCGAGTGGAATCGTGATCGGGTTGACCCTGTACGATGTGTGACCTTGCCGCCAGTAGGCAGACCTGTTTATGACTGAAACGCTTCGCCCCGATGGTAACGGCCCGGACCATGCGAGAGAAATTTCTATTCCTTGTTAGTTTCATCTGGTTTTGGATTGGCGCGAACGCGTGGGCGCAGGAACTGCACGACGCTGCCCGCCAGGGGGATGTAAGAGCGGTACAGGCACTGTTGCGCCAGGGGGTCGACGTTGATCTGCGCGACGAAGAGGGCCGCACAGCGTTGATAGTCGCGGCGGGCTCGAAGGAACCCGCAAACACAGAGGTGGTAGCGGCGCTGCTGGAGGCGCGTGCCGATGTGAACGCCACCGACAGTTTCGGAAACGCAGCATTATGCTCGGCTGCCTTTGCGAGCAACGAAGTTGTGTTACTGACCTTGCTGGATGCCGGAGCGGATCCGCGCCGCCGGAACAAAAAAGGCGTCACAGCGCTGTTGAAAGCGGCGGTCGGCGGTTCCCACCGCGCGGTGAAGCTTCTGCTCGAGCGCGGCGCCGATCCAAATGCACAGACCAATCTCGGTTACACCCCCCTGATGTGGGCAGCAGCCACGGGGAAACCCGAAATCGTGCGCCAGCTCATGCAGGGCAGAGCAGATGTCAATGCCGCCAACAAGAAGGGTATTACGCCCCTGATGCTAGGCGTGAGCGAAGGCCACATCCAGGCCGTGAAGATCTTGCTGGAAAACGGCGCCGACGTGAACGCGCAGACGCCAGCGGGCAATACCGCGCTAATGAGTGCGGTCGTGAATGGCCAGGCGGATATGGTCAAGCTGCTGTTGGACAGTGGGGCAGATGTGCATATGCGCGGTGGCCAAGGCTACACTGCATCGTATTTTGCGCTCATGATGCGTCGGGCAGACTTGGTACAGTTGCTGCTTGAGGCGGAACGGACGGCGCAGTGATTTCTCGACCAGACTAAATCCGCGGCAGCGGTTCCTTGTAGCGCGCAAGCCATCGCTGGTTGATCCGGCAGGACCAACAGACCACAATGACGAGATATGTGGAAATGCCCAGCTTCGTGACCGCGCTCGAAGAGATGGCGGCGCATGGTGTTGATCGTACCGGGGTGCAGTCCTATCTTGAGCAAACACTGGTAGTACCCGCTTCGCTCGACCCCTATGTGGGGTATCGCCCCGATCGCTATACGCGCAACGGCATACACAAGAGCGAGGCCTTCGAAATTCTGGTTTTGTGTTGGGAGCCGGGGCACAAAGCGCCCATCCACGGGCACGAAGGCGAGCTTTGTTGGGCGCGGGTCGAGCGCGGCAGATTGCGTTTCGTCAACTACCGGCTGGTATCCGAGCAGCCGCTGGTGCTGGCGCCAGCAGGGCCGCCGGTCGATGGCACCGTCGGTTATGTCGACGGACCGGCGGATCTGCACTCGGTCGAGAACTGCAAGCAGTTCGATGAGCCAGCCGTCACCCTACACGTCTACTCCCGGCCCTATCCAGAGTGCGATATCTATGACCTGGAGCGGGGCGAAAGGTGGCGCGTGCGTATGGCCTACGATACGGTTGCAGAGAAATCGGAGTCGTAACGCTGCCGGCACGACGACCCTGGCGTTTGCGTAAAGTTATGTTACTGGGCGGAGCCCGAGATAGTTTACACACCGCACCTCGCCGACGTCAGCACCCGGCTCCAGGGTGTCGCCTGTTTCCGCCGCGCCCCGGAGCCTCGCGACAAGACATTCCCTGTCTCGGCGCTCGGGCCCGACCTCACTGTCCGCGCCCCCTTGCGGGACTTGATTCCGGGGTCGCGGCAGGGCTTCACCAGTCTCGCTGACACTGGCGAGCTCCGAATGAAAAATAGGGTAGTGCTCTGAGTAATTAACACGCCCGCGCCGTAATCAGCGAGCCGGCAGCTCCGGAGGCCAAATTAACCCGGAAATGACACGAATTCAGCGCAGATAGCGCAAGGATCGCCAAGAAAACATACAACCAGACACTCGTGAATGGCGCCTTAGCGAGGGCCACAAACTGTTAGAATGTACCTACTTCGCTGGCCGCAGCAAGGCTGTTTGCTATCAGATCTCTGCGCTCTCCGCGCGCTCCGCGGTGAAATATTGGTGAAATATTAGGGTTGCAGACAGGAGCTTACTTTCCGAACCGTCGTTGGCGCTGCTGATAGCTGCGGATTGCCCGGAGAAAGTCGATTTTGCGAAACTCCGGCCAGTAGACGTCGCAAAAATAATACTCGCTGAATGCGCTTTGCCATAGCATGAAGCCAGACAGGCGCACCTCGCCCGAGGTGCGAATGATGAGATCTGGGTCAGGGCCATTCGTGTAGAGGTACTGGTCGACCACGTCGGGCGAAAAATTGCCGAGGACATCCTTCGCGGAACGGCCGCGTGCAAAGCTGTCCTGAAGATAGCCTTTAACCGCATCGACGATCTCCTGCCGTCCCCCGTAACCCACCCCTATGTTCAGTACAACCTGCTGGAAATCGCGCGTGGCCGCTTCGGCACGCTGCAGCGCCTTAACCGCGTGAGCCGGGAGCAGATCGAGCTTGCCAATGGGCCGGATCTGTATCCCGAGCCGCTCGCTCAACCCACTCTGGACCCAATCGTCGAGCTTCTGCTCGATTACGTTGAGGACTGCAGCTACGTCGTCAGGGTCGCGGGCGAGGTTCTCGGTAGACAGCCACCACAGCGTGATCTGCCGGATACCGAGCTGCCCGCACCAGGCCAACACCTTTTCGGTCTTGGCGGCTCCAAGATTGTAGCCTTCCGTGAGATCCGACAGGCGCTTGGTGTGCGCGTAGCGGCGGTGCCCATCCTGGATCAAGCCCAGGTGCTGCGGCATGGGCCGCCCGGCGACTTCTGCCAGCAGCCTGCGCTCATAGAGCTTGTATAGAATTCCTTTCACGGACTCACTTGCCCAGAGCCAGACCCGGCGCTTCTGCGCGGGTCGGGTTCTTCTAAGTATAGGCAGGCAAGCCTCGTGTCGAGACTCGATTGCTGTGGTTTCGCGATAGCCGGTCAAAGCTCTTCGTCAGTTCCTGGGCGTAGAAGTCCAGCAGGCATTCTACCAGCCGCCGCATCCTCCCGCCCCGAGCAACTGGCGCGAGCGGGCAAACTCCAGATTCGCGCTTAGGCTGGAGGCGCGGCGACCATGCGGTGTTAACCGCCGCGAACCCGATATAATAGTGCGGTCGCTCGCATACAGGATGGGAAAGATGACCGACACGGTATTGATCACGGGCGCTAATCGCGGTCTCGGGCTTGAGTTCGCACACCAATACGCTGCAGCGGGGTGGCGCGTTCTCGCTTGTTGCCGTGATCCCGGGGCAGCGACACAGTTGAGTGCGCTTGCCGCCGAATCTGATCGCGTAAGCGTGTATCGACTGGATGTAACTGATGCAAAGCAGATTCGGATGTTGGCAAAGACGGTGGCGGACACCCCCATCGATCTGCTGATCAATAACGCCGGAATCTACGGGCAACGCGATGCCGATTTCGGGAACACCGACACGAGTAGGTGGTTGGAGACATTAAAGGTTAACGTGATTGCGCCGATGAAGGTGATGGAAGCGCTGGTCGCTGCAGTTGCGGTGAGCCGGCGCAGAACTATCGCTTGCATTTCCAGCCGCATGGGCAGTATCGGTGACAACACCTCCGGAGGCAGCTACATCTACCGCTCGTCCAAGGCGGCGCTGAACGCCGTTGTCAAAAGTGCTGCGAACGACCTGAAGGAGCGCGGCATCACTGTCGTGGTGCTGCATCCCGGCTGGGTGCGGACCGACATGGGCGGGCCGAGCGCATCGCTCGCCGCCGAAGACAGCGTAACCCATTTGCGCCAGATTCTGGACCGCGTGTCGTTGCGCGAAACGGGATCCTTCTTCAACATCGATGGGTCGATCATACCCTGGTAACAACGGCGTGACGACCAGCTAAGTAGTGCCCCATCTGTGCAGGTTACGGGTAGGGCGAATCTGACAGTGATTAAAGGGCACCAAAATCGAGGACAGACGCATGACTCACGCACGCGTTGCCGTGGTCCAGGCCGCTCCGGTGACCTTCGACCGCAAGAGGACGATTGCAAAGGTGCGCGACCTCGCAGCCGATGCAGCCCATGATAAGGCTCAGCTAGTTCTTTTCCCCGAGGCGTTTGTATCCGCCTATCCGAAAGGACTTGATTTCGGAGCGCGTGTGGGAATGCGCTCGCCGGAGGGACGCGAAGAGTTCCGCCGTTACTACGACAGCGCGGTCGATGTGCCGGGCGTCGCCGTCGAGGCGCTCGGGAAGATCGCGCAGGAGCGCAAGATCCACCTGGTGATCGGCGTGATCGAGCGCGACGGCGGCACGCTCTACTGCACGGTGCTGTTCTTCGCTCCCGACGGAAGGTTTATGGGAAAGCACCGTAAGCTAATGCCAACCGCCATGGAGCGGCTGATATGGGGTTTCGGTGACGGATCCACCTTGCCCGTGTTCGACACTCCGCTGGGCAAACTCGGCGCCGTTATCTGCTGGGAGAACTACATGCCCATGCTGCGCATGGCTATGTATGCCAAGGGCATCCAGCTCTACTGTGCGCCGACCGCGGACGGGCGCGAGACCTGGATCCCGACCATGCGGCATGTGGCGTTGGAGGGACGTTGCTTCGTGCTGTCGTGCAATCAGTTTGCGCGGCGGCGTGACTTTCCCGAGGGCTATGGCGCCATCCCGAAAGATGAGCCGGACACCGTGCTGTCGCGCGGCGGCAGCGTGATCGTCAGTCCGCTCGGCGAAATCCTCGCCGGCCCGAACTATGAAAGTGAGTGCATACTCAGCGCCGAGCTCGATATGGACGACATCGCGCGCGGCAAGTATGACTTCGACGTTGTCGGCCACTACGCGCGCCCCGACGTTTTTCGCTTGCATGTGAACGAACAGCCGATGCCGGCTGTAACCCAGGATACCCCGGCGGCCATGGCAAGCCCCGCACCCCCCGCTGGAACCAAGGGCTAGCAGGCAGTCCCTTCGGGAGGAGGAGCAACAAGACCCATGAAGCAATTCTCGACTGCTGAGCTGCAACAGATGGCGCAGGTGGTATTTGGGCGCCAATTGAGTGACCGCGAAATCCAGGACTACCGTGGCCGCCTACCTACGATGTTACGCACGGCCGGCATAATCAAGGACTGGGAGGCAGGGCTGCGCGACATCGAGCCGGCGGCGGTGAACGCCGTGCCAGTGACCCAGCCGAAGGCAGATGACGCAGACTAATCTTGCTGATCTTGGCGTTGCCGAGCTGGCACCGCGCCTGGCCGCCGGCGAGGTCTCCCCGGTGGCGCTGACCGAGGCGGTGCTCGCGCGCATCGCGCAACACAACGAATGTCTCAACGCTTATATCACCGTGATGGAACAAGACGCCCGCGCTGCCGCGGCAGCGGCAGAGGCTGCCATTGGAGCGGGCCTGTATCTCGGGCCGTGGCACGGTATACCGGTCGCGGTCAAGGATCTGTTTGCGACCGATGGCGTACGCACAACGTGCGGGTCGCTGTTATTTGCCGATTGGGTACCGGATTACGATGCCAGCGTGGTCGAGCGGTTGAAATCTGCAGGCGCGATCATTATCGGTAAGACCAACTTGCATGAGCTCGCCTACGGCACCACCAGCGACAACGCTCACTATGGCGCGGTCCACAATCCGTGGAATCTTTCCTATCACCCCGGCGGCTCGAGCGGTGGCTCTGCCGCTGCGGTCGCGGGCGGCCTCAGCATGGCGGCGCTGGGCAGCGACACCGGCGCGTCGATTCGACAACCCGCGGCGTGCTGCGGCATCGTAGGTCTGAAGCCTACCTACGGGCGCATCAGCAAGTTCGGCGCACTGCCGCTGTCCTGGTCGCTGGATCACGTCGGCCCGATCACGCGCAGCGTGCGCGATTGTGCGCTGTTGCTGCAAGTGCTCGCCGGTTACGATGCCCGTGACCCGGGATGCGTGGACCGGCCGGTGCCCGATTATGTCGCATCACTGGCACAGGATCTGCGCGGCGCGCGGATCGGCGTGGCACGGGAGTTTTTCTTTGCAGGGTGTGATACCGACATTGTATCCGGTGTGGAAGCTGCACTGGAGGTGTTGCGTGAGCTTGACGCCACGGTGGAAGCGATCAAGCTGCCCGATATGCACGCGGCCTACGCGGCGGGCTCGCTCATGATCGCGGTGGAAGCCGCTGCCTATCACGCCGCTGACCTTCGCGAGCGCCCGCAGGCGTTCAGTGACGAGCTACGCGCCAACCTCGAGCTGGGTAGCTTCTATAACGCTGTGCAGTACGTGCAGGCGCAGCGGATGCGACGCCTGCTGGCGGTTGAGACACAGCGGGCGATGGCGGGCTTTGACGCCGTCGTCATGCCCACCGCGCCGGTAGCGGCCACCCGCATCGGAGAGGATCCGCCGGGGCACGTCGGACTGCGGCCACGCAACACACTGCCCTTCGACTTTATCAGTCTGCCCGCTATCTCGATTCCATGCGGCTTTACCGGCGAAGGCCTGCCGGTGGGCATGCAGATTGTCGGCCACGCCTTTGATGAAGGCGGAGTGCTGAGGGTGGCCTATGCCTACGAGCAGGCCACCTCCTGGCATACACAGCATCCCATGCTTTGATGAGGGACGGGCACCGCAACAGCGGGTGCCATGCAAATCGCAGACTGCGACCGAGCGCGTCACATCTCCTTGATTACGCCGCAGGTAATTCGGCCACCGGCGCCGCCGATCGGCTGCGACATGTGGTCGTCGCGGTTCGCATGGATGATGAAGGCGTAGCCGTTGTCGTTCAGTAGCGGGGCCGTTCCTCGCTTGAGCGACACTCGTGCCGTGAAGAACTCCGTGTTCGCGGACCCGTTCATGGCAACGAAGAGGTTAGGTAAATCGCGGCGGCCGGGTCCCTCGGGATTAAGCAGGCCATGTTTGCGCTCGTGCGGGTTGATGTGACCCTTGGCGGCCTTGAAGTCCGGCTCGCACGTTCCCACGCTGTGCAAGTGAATGCCATGGGGTCCCGGGGGGGAGCTCGTTTACCTCTATGAAGATCACTACACCGGTTGGCCCCTGCTGCAACAGCGCCTTGCCGATGGTTCGCCCGGATGCGTTGACGATCTCGGCGGTCGCCGTTTCTGCGGCGGCCGCGGCCAATGGGATGAATACGGAGAGTGTGGCACACCACCATAGCAATCTCTTCTTCATGATTGGCGATCTCCTGTCAAAGGGCGGCCGCCCGCCCTCACGATTCGGGCTCGTGCACGATCATCATAGCGAAGGGCCAGGCAAACGGGCAAGCGCTGACGGTCGGCGACAACTCTCGGGCCGGGACCGTGGGGAACATGCTCGTGCGGGCGCAGCGGTTAAGGGGCGGCTTGGGGAAATCCCCGCTGCCTATGGTCGTCGGAATGTTGCAAAAGAAAAACCCCGCACTAGGCGGGGTTTAGACAAACGTCATTCGCTACGTGTCTGTCATGATCTGGTTACAAACACGAGGCGGTAGCGCGCGGCATTCTTGAAGTTTGACATGAACTTTCCAAACTTTATCTTGAAGTTTGCGGTCTTGCCAGAGCGGATCTTGGTGAAGGTCCGAGTAAAGGACTGGGAATCCGATTCCGCCGCGATCATCCGGTTCTTTTTGTCATAAAGGGCGATACCCACGTGTCCGGTTACGCTGCTCGGTGTTCTGTTCCACACCACGACAACGGCCTCATCACCGGAGAATGTAACCGCCTCCAGCTTGATGCCCTTGAGATCAAGCCCGATTTCGATGAGTTTGCCCGCTACCACCTTGCCAGTATGGGTGATCCGACTGAAGTTCGGTGGCGCCTTGGACGCTGCCGTAACTGCCAGCGGCAGGATCAACGCCATGGCGAATATAAGAGATAAATTAATCCTAGATAAATTAATCCTTGTGAGCATGGGTCCTGTACCTCCGTAGAAGAAATGCACCCTTGCTCTCATATAGTTGGGTCCACCGCAGGGGTCAAGAAAAACAGCGGATTAGCGGACGACCGTACGCGGTGACACGACCCACGCTGCATACTATTGCAGGTATCCAGGCCCTAGGATTCCGCCGGATTCTGCTTGGCATGGGCGGCGGCGGATGCCTGCGTGGCTATGGTTACGATGCCGTCGACCCATGGCTGCACGCTGTTCAGCGAGGGTACCAGGCACAGCTCGGTACCGCCGTGGGCGATGAAGTCCGCGCGCGCGCGGATGCCGATTTCCTCGAGAGTCTCGAGACAGTCGGCGGTAAATGCGGGGCTCAGAACGGCGAGTCGGCGAACACCGCTCTTGGCGAGCTCACGCACACGCTCGTCGGTATACGGGCGGATCCACGGGATGCGTCCCATGCGCGACTGAAAGGTGGTTTCCCAGGCGTCTGCCGGCAAGCCGAGGCTTGCAGCGAGCGCGCGTGAGGTGGCGAAACACTGTGCGCGGTAACAGTTTTGGTTGGCTGAAGTGATCGTGGCGCAACAGGCGTTGCTTTGCAGACAATGCTTACCGCCGGAGGTATCGCTCTTGAGAATTTGTCGCTCGGGCAGCCCGTGATAGCTGAAGACGATCCTGTCCGGTTGGAAGCCCGCGAGCAGCGGGCGCACTATCCCGGTAACAGCGCCGATGAACGCCGGATGGTCGTAGTAGGGTGCAACGATCGTTAGTGCGGGATCGCTCCAGCGCTTGCGGGCCTCAGTCGTTAGCTTCTCGATGGCCGAGCCCCAGGCGGCGGACGAGTAGTGCGGGAAGAGCGGAAACACGACCATCCGGTCGATTCCTTCACTGCGAAAACGGTCCAGGGCCGCGGCGATGGAGGGGTTCTGGTAACGCATGCCGAGCTCGACCTGCCAGGCGTCGCCGAGCGCAGTAGCGAGCTTGCGTGCAAGGTCCTGGCTGTGAACGAGCAGCGGCGATCCACGTTCTGTCCATATTTTCTTGTACGCGCTAGCGGACTGCGGTGACCGGAACGGCAGAATCGCACCGTAGAGCAATATGGCTCTTGATAATGGATTGATATCGAGCACGCACGGGTCAGACAGGAACTCCTTCAGGTAGCGTCGCACTGCAGGTACGCCCGGATCATCGGGTGTCCCGAGATTGATCAGCAGCAATCCTCGGCGTGCCATGATCTATGTTGTTCGGCGTGAACGGATCGATTCGGTGACCGGGCGCCCACAGGCTTTACGGCGCGGGCAGGCACGATAGCCTATCACAGCACCTCATCGAGGCGCGCGATCAGCCGGTCGACTTCACGGAGGGTGTTGTAATGCACCATACTGGCACGCACGACGCCGTTTTGAGACGCGAGGCCCAGCGCCTTAATGCAGCGCGCCGCGTAGAAGTGTCCGGACCGAATGGCCACCCGATGCTTCGCGAGCCGGCCGGGGAACTCTTCCGAATTACGCCCCGCAACCACAAAGGAGAAGGTGGGCGCACGGCGGGCCATATCCGCCGTCGCGCGGCCGATGAGGCGCACCTTGGACTTTGTTTTCAATAAATCAATAAAGCGCGCTGCAAGCACCTCTTCGTGATTGGCGATGAGCTCGAAGACATCGACCATGCGCTGATGCCGGTCCGCTGGTTTGTCGGGGAAATGATGAGCATAGATAGCATCGAAGTAGTCGCTGATCCCGGCAAGTGCGGCCGTCAACTCGTGGTTCACACCGCCGGGGTTGAGCTTGAGCGGGATATCGCGCTCACCGATGAAGAAATGATTCTGGCCATGCGCCTCGAGCAGATGCTCGCGCTTTCCGTAGAGGATCGCCAGGTGTGGGCCGTAGAGCTTGTACGTGCTGAAGATGCAGAAGTCGACATCGAGCGCCTTCACGTCGAGTGGCCGGTGCGGGGCGTAGGCGACCGCATCGACACAGGCCAGCGCACCGGCATCGTGTACCAGACGCGTGATGGCCCGGACGTCGTAGATCGCCCCGGAGATGTTGGAGCAGTAGGTGAAGCAGACCAGCCGGGTGCGCTCCGTAAGCAATGCCTCGAGCCGCTCGATCTCAAGCTCGGCGGTGCCGGGATTCAGCTGCCATTCCTTGATAACGACGCCAAGCTCCGCCAGGCGCCGCCAGGCGCCGATGTTGGTCTCGTGGTCGAGGTTGGTCACCACCAGCTCATCGCCCGGTTGCAACCACGGCCGCAAGGCGTGTGAGAGGACGTAGACGTTCATGGTCGACGATGGCCCGATGACAATCTCGTCCGGCGCAGCGTTGATCATCTCGGCCATGAGCCGTTGGCTCTCGGCGATTTGTTCCGCCGCGCGGATCGACGCCGTGTAGTCACCGCCGGGCTGCACCTGGGTTTCAGTCATGTAGCGATGAATACGATCGATCACCGACCGCGGCACGTATGTGCCGCCGGCATTCTCGAAGAATGCCCATTCGTTCAGACCCGGAAAATGATGGCGGACAAACTCAACATCGAGAGTGATCGGGTTACGCATTCGATATTCCTTAACTATGTGGGAGCGTATAAGAGTATTGTCACCCGTGCGTGCGAGTTCGACTAACCCGCGTCGATACCAGTTACGGGAGCGCAATAACACGCGGCGAGCGAGGCCAGGCAAGCTTGATCTTCCGCCGTGGGGCACCTCCCTCCGGCTGTTGTGTTTGCGTTACAATTCGCCTGACAGAGTACCTTTGATTGGTGATTTCCGGTACAAAAAAACGCTCAGGACGGCACGCAGTGCACAGGCACTGGGCCGCCGCCGTGATACTGGTTATTGCAGCCTCCGCGCTCGTGCTTCCGGGCTGTGCATCCTATGAAAAACGCAAAATGATAGTCACCGCATACTCGTCGGACAAGATCAGCACCAACTGGAAGCGCGGAAAGGTACGGTTCTGGCGCAAGTATGTCGCCAGCGGGCCCAATAAAGGCAAGCGCAAGAAGGTCGGTATCACCTCAAGCGGCACCAAGGCCAGGAAGGGGACCGTCGCCGCGGATATCCGCTACTATCCCTATGGCACGAAGATGATCATCCCCGGCTACGGTGAGGGGGTGGTCGAGGACACGGGATCGGCGATAAAAGGACCGAACCGTCTCGATGTGTACTTCCGCACACGCAAGAAGGCGTTAAAATGGGGACGGCAAAAGATCACCGTCAAGATCAGGCGCTAGCTTCCCCGGGCCTGCGCCGAGCGCCACGCACGGGTATCGAGCGCTGGGGATCAGCGGAATGAATTGGCTGCACCAGGTCTCGCGGGAGCTAAGTGATGGCGCGCGCGCTGAATTGATCTATGCGGGCAAGATCCTGGTCTTCAAGGACGTGCCGGCGATAAAGGCGTTGCGTATTTTTTCCGACACGCTGATAAGAAAGTCATTGGATCCCCACGATCCTGAAAAAGCACAGTTCTCGCTTAGCCGCAATGTCTACCTGCCGATGGTGGCGGCATTGCAGCAACGCTACCAGCAGCACTCAAAACCCACGGCGCTTTTCGCGACCGCGCTGCAGGAGGTTGGCGTGGACCTGGGCCGAACCTATTGGGACAAGCTGCACCTGCGTATCTTGCCCCACGGGGGCACACATGCTGGCGGCCAGGTGTCAAAGATCGGATTTCACCGCGATACCTGGGGTTCGAATCTGCATCAGCAAACCAACTGGTGGGCGCCGATTTATCCCTTGACTGCGGAGCGCACGATCGCGTTTTACCCCTACTATTGGTCGCACGGCGTCCAGAACACGAGTGGTAGCTGGAGCATCCGCGAGTTCGTCGCTCGCCGCAAAGCTGCCCAGCTGGGCGAGCCCGTCGGCTATCCGTCGGCACCGGAGCCCAGCGAGCCGGTCGATACCTCATCGGAGCTGCGGGTCGTGGTGCAGCCGGGAGACATATTGTGTTTCTCCAGCGCCCAACTGCACGCGAGCGTATCTAATACATCCGGTCGGGCACGGTTCAGTATCGAGACCAGAACGGTGAATATCGACGATATGCACAACAATCGCGGGGCGCCCAACGTTGATTGCGCTGGCACCGAGATAATGACAACATGGTTTCGCCACATCGAAGATAATCGCTCGTTGGCCGACGCTGTAGCATTTCCATAACCCATCTGCGAGATCAGCCATGCAAACCAGATCGCTTGGGCCGGGAGCACCGCGTGTTTCGGCCATCGGATTCGGTGCGATGCCACTTTCGATTCAGGGTAGACCGGACGAGTCGGTAGGGGTTCGCGTTATCCACGCCGTGCTCGATGCCGGCGTGACGCTGATCGACACTGCCAACGTCTACTGCCTCGACAACGGTGACGTCGGGCACAATGAGCGGCTGATCGCCAGGGCACTGAAGTCATGGTCCGGTGCGCGGGCGTCGGTGTTGGTCGCGACCAAGGGCGGACTGGCGCGACCGCAAGGGCGCTGGGAAAGTGACGCACGCCCGGAGCGGCTGAAGCGAGCGTGCGAGCATTCGCTCAAGGCCCTCGACGTGGACTGTATCGCGCTGTACCAGCTCCACGCGCCCGACCCGCAAGTGCCGTTTGTGGAAAGCGTAGGCGCGCTGGCCGAGCTGCAGCGCGAAGGCAAAATTCGCTGGGTCGGTCTGTCCAATGTGTCGGTGAACCAGATCAAGAAAGCCCATTCGATCGTTCCCATCGTTACGGTGCAGAACCGTCTGAGCCCGTTTGCCCGCCAGGCCCTGGACGACGGTGTCGCGCGTTACTGTACGGAGCGGGGAATCGGGCTGCTCGCTTTCGCACCGCTTGGCGGCGCAGGTCTGAACAAGACGCTGCCGCAAAATCCTGCCCTGCAACCGATCGCGAACCGGCGCGGCGCCTCAGCGCACGCTATCGTGCTGGCCTGGCTGCTGGCGCAGGCGCCGAATATCATTCCGATCCCCGGCGCGAGGACCGTCGCGCACGCCGTGGACTCGGCCCGTGCGGCTGCGCTGAGCTTGAGCGACGCAGAGCGCGAGGCGATAGACCAGGCCAGGTTCTAAGGTGCATGACTCGTGCGCCCGCGTTATTGGCGTCAACCTGCATATCGGGCTCGCAAAGCTTGCATGAAGTTGTCCCGGTGACAATTTTCCGACTAACCGAAAGGGCTTGATAGTGAAAGCGCCCATGGTCAAGTGTGTGGGATAAGTCCCATCGGCAATTAAGCCTACCCATCGCAAGAACACCTGGCCTGTTATTTCAGCCCGCCACCTGCCCGTGCTGGAGGGGAAAAAACTGATCGGCGTGATCTCGATCGGCGACGTGATCAAAACCATCCGGTCGCACCCCTTGTAGGAGAGCCTAATTCTCGCCCCGTTTCCCAAGGGCCAGGGGCTATGTCCCGCCGACCCGGTACGCCTGCGACCGCCGGCCCACTACAACATGCGGACGTATCGCCATTACTTGATCACGTAGACGGGGAAATACCACGCATTGTCTGGGGCGGTCCGAATGAGTGCCTCAGGGTCACCGTTTGTCAGGAAGTTGAAGTACTGTCTCTTAAAGTTCCTGTCTCGGTATTCCTGTGATACGAAAAGATCTCCATTGGCGCTAACTGCCCAGGAACCCGGCGCGGTGCCGATCCGCACAGTGGGGTAAAATGTCTTGGTGCCAAAGGGGAAATCGGCAAATGGCGGCCTTCTGCCAGGGAGAAAGTTGGCGCCATCGTTGCACGAGGAGTTAGCAAAATTATCAGTCCTCTCATCGATCACGATCTCGTTCGTATAGCTTGTTCGCAAGGTCTCTGTTGAGTGGCTGGGCCTGTCAGCACACACCTGTTTGCCTGTAACAACACCTGTTCCCGTGCTAGCCTGGTCGCGGTAATTGGCGGCATAGAGATCGTTTCTCAGATCTAAGTAAAGAAGTTCAAACGATGTGCGTCTACTAAGTGTGCTGGTACTGTTTCCTGTAGTGTCGTCACGAATTGGGGGGAAGTGAGTAAGCGTGCCTGATCCGGAATGGCTCAGGCTCTCTATGTTTACGGATTTACCACTATTGCCAATAATTAAGTCGGTCGACTCGGTACCGCTATGGTTAAACGTCTCTACGTAGGTGTCGTGCGTCAATGTAAATGGAACTGGTTTACAGGCCCAATCTTTGTCTACGACCGCGGTATAAGTATCGTGGCCTTCAGCGACTATTTTCCCCAATACCTCCGTATCGTCCTTGTAGTCCACGGCAACGATGTACTCGCCCTCGAAATCTCGCGTGATACGCAGCTCGCCGTGCTCGTGCCCCGAAGCATTGGGGGTGGGTCTTGTATCACATAGACCGCGCGGCGCCTGACCTTCTAGGACAGACTCTATAGCTATTGTGTCTGTGATTCCCCCCAGGTTCCCAAGATTCGTCAGCGTCGCCGAGGCGCTATCGATATCTATCTCTATTAGAAGCCGATCAAGCTTATTGGGATCCCGTTGCCAAACAGGTTTATTGGGCTCAAGGTCTTCAACCGGTCGCATGGTTTGAGCCTTATTTCCTTTTCCGTTAAAAAACCACGGTCGGTTGGGAGGCTTGAAGTCCGCCTCCCAAGGAAATCGCCCGATTACCTGCCACCCCGTGGGGTTGGTCAGGGGATCGAACAGCGCGAAGGAATTGCTCTTCTCGTTGGGGCGGCGATAGACGATGTCGGCATTACCGCCCCAGCTCACCGCAACCAGCCACTCCTTGCCGGCGGCATCCTTCGTGATGGCGGCACCGAGCACGGCCGGTAGGCGGGCAAACCGCTCGCCATTCTGATAGATGTTGGAGCTGAACGGATTGCCAGAAGCATCCGGAAAATAGCGGGCTTGGGGCCCTGACCACGAAAGGACTTTGGTCGGCCGGCGGTTGACGTAGGCCCCCTTCCAATCGATGTTCCCGCCCTGGAGATTGCTCTCTTCCGTGAGCCGCCATTGGCCCGCGCTTCGCACTATGAGCCGGTTTCCCGATATCCCATCATCAGGCAAGTAATTGGGCCGTACAATGAATCCGGAGGCAGGCGCTATGAGCCCCACGGCGACAGCGTCGTCTTCCTCGCCCAGGCGCCCGCGAAAGATGAGGCGGTATTCGATATCTGTGGCATCAGCGGGCGGGGCAGGCAGGGTAAAGCTCAGGGTCTCGGTGGATGTTTTGCCCGGCTCGATGAATTCATCGACTGTGAGGCTCACGAGATCGGAGGCGATGAGCCGCTCCTCATCGGCCTGCTTGAACGACACGGTGACAACAAACTCGCTTGCCTTCCCCTGGCGGTCCTTGGCGTAGAGACGCTCGCGCGCCCACTCGGGGGTCTCCTCCGCATCGATGGCGTTTTTGACCTTGAGGCGTACGCCTGTGTCGGTGAACTCAGGATCCACCGCTTCCAGCCGCCCGCGGAAGAAGTAGTCGATAACGCCGGTACTGTAGCCGACTGCCCGGGGAATCAGGAGCCGGGCATACTCGTCATGAACCACCGGGTCCAGGCCACCTGTCAGCGGTGCTCCCCCTTGCCGGAAGAAATCCAGACGGGACACCGTTGCCAGATGGTCTACTGGAACTCCGGGCCCTGTCTTGCGCCAGTACTGACGGTTGTTGGTCGTATCGGGCAACTTCTCCAC
Source organism: Acidiferrobacterales bacterium (assembly GCA_046758085.1). GTDB lineage: Bacteria > Pseudomonadota > Gammaproteobacteria > Acidiferrobacterales > SPGG2 > VRUB01. The sequence continues at coordinate 6,480 of JBHHZP010000029.1, read as the reverse complement.
GTTTGTTCTCGACGGGAACGGGAAGAACCGCTCATTTCCTATAAAACTGTCGGCAAAAATTGTGTCAGCGCTGAAGAAGTTGGCGTTCGAGAATTCAGTGATACCCACCGTATCGCCGGTCGTGAGCCCAAGCGTTGCCTCGGTGCCGTGGTACGTATCTGTGTCAAAGACCTTCGCGATCGGATTCGGGGCGAGCGGATTTGGCGTCGTCCCAAGAACGGTCGGGGAAAACGCCACACTAGCGGGGGCGAAAGTCGACAAAAACCGTGCTCGAGCATCCTCGGGCCTTTCACCCAGGCGCGTCTGTGCTTGCGCTTCAAGCCATGTCTCAAAGGGCTCGCCACCGACATGCGAGTCGTTGCGTGCGTGCGCAGGCACGGAGCCATCGGCGACCAGATGCAGCACCTGGCCGAGGGCCCGAAAACTGTTGCCAAAGGCCACATCTCGCTCGGTGGCATCGCTCAGCGTGAGAGCATCAAAGAGCTCGCGCCGAGCATTAACCCAGGACCACGGGTCTTCCTTGCCCAAGAACGGGTGTTGATTAGGGTTCTGCGCCCAGAGCACGGACGATTCGATTGCAGCTAGACTGCCGGGGAAATCGGTGAGCAGTGCTTGATCCCAAGGGTGCAGGGGATAGTGGAAGTGGTTCGCCGCTCGCCTGCGCGGGTTGTCTTCAAAGGCGCTCCCTAAGCGAATCCAATCGCGCACGTCTCTGTCATTAAACGTCGCGGCGATTCCCTCTTCCAAAGCCAATACATCAGTGAGGTAATCGTTTAGGGACGACCGACTTACTGCGCCATCATTGATCGCCCGGTGCGCGTCTAGGCCATAAGGCCAGCTTGGTTGACTCACGACGCTCGCGATCAAAATGAGAGACAGAATCTGGGCGAGACGGTGCCTGTGTCTCATCCGGCGCCTCCCGCCTGCACGTGCACCGGCTTGAGACCAAGCGTCTCTCTCTCCGTGTTCATCAGCCGAATAAGATTGGGCATCTTCTCATCGGGTACGTCTCCGGGGGGGAGACCTCCGACTACTCGGATTCTCTCCTCTCGCGTCCGCAGCTTCCGCATCGGGATGACAGTCGGGTCCTTTAAGGGTTCTCCGTCCGGCGGGTTGACTTCCGCAAGTTCGGAGCCGTAGCCGGGATAATAGAAGATGGCGCTCGGCTCGAGGACAAATGAGAGCGGATTAAGGGAGACCCCGACAAACCATGGTATGTAGAAGCGCCCTTCTTCGTCCGTGAGAACCTCCTTGGCGTTCAGAGGGTACTTGACAGGGCCGCCTGCACCCCCGTAAACATTTTGTCTCCAATAAAAAAGCACCGCTGCCCCTTCGAGCGGTTGGCGGGTCTCGGCCTCAATTAGTTGGCCACGATAGGGGCCGCCGGTGTATAGCAGCCAGCCCACCTGGGACATCCCCACCGCTGCGGCGAGCACAAGGAGCACGATAACGGTGTACCGGCGCTTGCGGGTCATTGGCTGCCTCCTTGCGGTCTCTTGTGCTTCACGATTAGAAGAATTTCAAATGCCATTGCTCATTCTCGTCCTGGATAAACTCAACGTAATAAGAAACGCTCTCGCCGCCCTCCACGGCGAGAAGTTCATACTCGGCAAGGGCTTCCCGGACCTGGATGATCCGGATCTCACCCAGTTCCGCCCCCACTGTGGCGAGTATCGGCGCGAGTTCTCTGAACATCTGCTCGTAAGCCCCCCTACTCCTAGGGGCGATGAATTGAATCGCACGTTGGATGTCACCCTCCTGGAGTGCCGCCTTCATCCCCGCCCACTTGCTTTGCAGAAGAGCATCGAGTGCGTCTCGATCCTCGACCAACACGACGGCACTGGCCGTGGACTCTTTTCCCTGCGCATCGGTGAAGGCCACGGTGGGAAGATAGCGACCCGGAGCGTCATAGGTGAAGGCCTGCCCTTCCAGGCTCGGACCGGTGAATTCGATGAGACCGTCGCTCTGTAGGTCTAATGTGACGTCGATGGGCACGAACTCAGTAAGCAATGAGAACCTCACGGTCAGTGGAGCCACGCCAGTTGACGGACTCATATGCAGTTTGAAGGTCGGTGCTGATGTAGCGATATCGACCGCGTTACTGGCATTGCCCGCGACGTCTTTGACCACAACGGTAAAAGCATCGCCAGGTTTTGCCGCAATGTCTGCACTGAAGGCCCCCGCGCTATCCGCTATTACCGTAACAGATTCGCCTGTGCGGGTGTTCGTGACGGTCACTTCAGCGCCGGGTTCGACGCTGCCGCCTCGCCCGGTAACGGTCACAACTCCGCTGTCAGGCGGAGCGATGGTGATCAGTCCTGTATTCGCAGCTAGCGGTGGAACCGTGTCAAGCGTGATTGCAGTCGAGACTGTCGACTCATTGCCGGCGAAATCCCGGGCCAGCAAGGTGAAGTTGTTGAGACCTGGTGTGAGGGTGACAGCAAAAGCGAACCTCTCGGAACCCACCGTTATCGCCCCATCGGGGTGGGTCAGGATCACGACGGCGGGCTCATCGACACGGCCCTCTATCGTGATCTCCCCGGTATTCAGCGTGCTGCCGTGGGCAGGCGTGAGAGCGATGAAGCGCGGGGGGACGGTATCGATCGTGAATTGACTGCTGATCGGGTTTGAGACGTGCCCGAACGCATCGATCGCCTGCGCCGTGAATTCGTAGAACCCATCGGGGAAGCTCAGGCCCGGGCGGTAGCGCGCCTCGCCCGCGTTGATCTTAAAGAGATCACCGATGGGTACGCCGTTTAACCGAGCGTCGAGCTCCAAGGCATCGGTGTAGGCCTGCCCGAGTTCACAGGGCGTACCGTTACAACGGGCCGCTAGGTGCAGGCGAATGGCAGTGGCGGGATTATTGGTGCCGACCCCATCGGGCGGTTCAAGCAGGGAGAGCTCGGGGCGCACACTAAAGGGCGTCACCGCCAAGGCCTCGGCGTTTTTCTCGAGCGCCGCCTTGCCAAGCAAATGGCCATTGGCATCGAAGTGCAAGAGTGTGCGCCCGCCCGCGAGCCACAGGCTTGGGTTTGCCGGATCAAAGACGAGGATCTCGGGTTTGGGCAGCTCATCGGGAAGCGCGACGGTGGTGTGCGGGTTGCCGCTGCGAGCAAAGCTTACAAGCTCCTCTTTATTGACCAACCACAGTGTGCCGTCCCGCGGGTCGATGGTGAGATCGCGGATCAGGCTTAAATCGGTGTGTTGGTGTTGCTTGCGATGGCGGTCTTTATGGTCTTGCTCTCGGTTCTTGTCGTCGCTCACCCTTTTATCGGCGTGTGCGCCCCGGGACTCATTCACCGCATGATAGACGATGGCGGCGTCGTTGAAATCGCTGAGATTGATGCGCGCCAGATGACGGGGGTTGGCCAGCCACAGCACCTGCCCCACGGGATCGAGGGCCATGAAGCGCGTGCGCTTGGATTTGCCGTGGCCACGGGCGTGGCCGTGGTCATCGGCGTGATCGTCCTTGAGCTGATCGATCAGTTCGGGCAGGTTTAGGGGCTCCGTGAGGTTGCCCCCGGGGGCGAGCTGCCACAGCTGCCGGCGGTCCAGCACCCACAGGCGCTCATCGAGGCCCAGGGCGATGGCGTCGATGCGCCCCGGTGGCTCAACGACCTCGAGCAGCGCACCCTCGGGATCGAGGTGCGCGAGGGTGCGCTCGCCTGCAATCCACAGGCTCTGGTCAAAGGGGTTTACGACAAGACGCGTGGCCTCGGTAAGTCCCTTTTTCTTGTTCTTCGCTTTTTTCCTGTTCTTACGATGCTTTCGCTTCTCGGCATGGCCGGACTCACCCGATGCATGGGTTGTGCCTTGCGTGAGATCTGCAAGATCGATCTCATGCACGAGGCTCGCCTGCGCGTCGAACTTGAGCAGGCGCCGGTGTATAAGCACCCACAGGGCGTTGTCGTTGGGGTCGAGTGCGAGCGCGCGGGGCTTGCGCTCGAGGCGGTAGCTCTGGGCGACCCCGGGGGCCGCTGGATCGATTCTCTTCAGGGTCTTGTGATCGGCCAGCCACACGCCGGTGGTGGCGGTGCTTGGTGCTGGCGTTGTGACCTGGGCGGCGGCGGACAGAAAGAATGCAACCGCCAGCACACTTGCGCGCGCCGCGGCGCGCCCGCCTAGGCTCGGAAGGTTAATTGTCCCCCCATCCTGGGACCCGGTCATCAATACCCTCCCGGGGAGTCAATCGGTTCTTTTTGTTATCTTGGTTTTTGGATTACTCGATGAACTCTTATGCCCTAGCACTCCCCAGACCGTACTATCTGCCCACGGTGGCCGTCAACCGCACCGTCTGCCTGTGCCCACGGCAGAGAAGATTTACATTTTAGAACAAACGCTTTTAGCCTTTGCGCACCCGCGTGGGTCAGCAAATCTACCACCGATTTTTCCATATTTTGATAGTCGATGGACGTTGCTAGACCACGTACAGGCGATTGGATGGCGGGTTAGCTGGGGTGCCCCAATCACCGATCGACGTCGGTCTTAAGCCTAGCTGTGCCGAGTTCCGCAAGGCCTCGAGGTTCACCGTTTGACAATACGTCCCGCTATGGCTTCGAGAAGTTGCTCGCCGATGCATCGAACATTGCCGGCAACCTGCAAACCTACATCAGGGCTTTTCGCCGATCGGCCGCTGTGACGGGCAAAATCGAGGGCCGCGACCACGCCGCCTGACGACCTTTTGGTAGGGTGTTAACCCTTCGCTGTTACGAAATGTCGGGACTTGTTTATATATCCCGACATGTTGTAACATGCTGCCATCATGGCCCAAACCAAGACCGAGAAGGTCCTCGAAATCGCCCGGCAGGCCGGCGTACTTCGCCCCCGCGATCTGGATACCTACGAACTCCCGCGCGAGCTTCTGCGCCGGCTGCATGCCCGCGGTCTCCTCAAACGCATCGACCGGGGGCTTTACGTACCGGCAGATGTTGATATAACGGAGCACCACAGTCTTGCTCAGGCCCAAAAGCGCGTGCCGCAAGGCATAATCTGTCTTCTTAGCGCACTCAGATTCCACGACCTTACTACCCAGGCACCATTCCAAGTCTGGATCGCTATCGGCGAGAAAGACCGACGGCCCAAGGTTGTGTCTCCGCCGCTGAAAAATGTCCGCTTCTCCGGCGAAGCCCTTACCGCTGGGATCGAACGCCATAAGATCGAAGGTGTGCCTGTACGAGTGTACAACCCCGCCAAGACCGTGGCCGATTGCTTCAAATACCGCAACAAGATCGGCCTCGACGTCGCGCTTGAAGCGCTGCGCGAATGCTGGCGCGCGCGCCGTTGCACCATGGATGACCTATGGCGCTACGCCAAAATCTGCCGGGTACAGAACGTGATGCGCCCGTACCTGGAATCACTGAGCCAATGAGTGACAAAACTATAAGAAATATGGCCGCCTCGGTCCGCGAGCGCCTGCGGCAATTGGCACAGCAACAGGGCGAGGATTTCCAGTTAATGCTAACGCGCTACGGCCTAGAACGCCTGTTGTACCGCCTGGGTCAGTCGCCTCACCGAGATCGATTCATTCTCAAAGGTGCCATGTTGTTTTCCTTGTGGGGCAACGAGGCCTACCGCGCCACTCGTGACGTGGACTTGCTCGGCTTCGGGGAAAGCAGCGTGGACCATCTTGTAAATGTATTTCGGGATCTATGTCGCATATCTGTAGAGGACGATGGCCTGATATTCGTGCCGGACAGTGTGCGGGCCGCGCCAATTCGTGATGACATGGAATATGGAGGTATACGCGTGAGCATGGAGGCGAAGCTGGCGCAAGCGCGCATCCCGATTCAAGCGGATATCGGGTTCGGCGATGCGGTCACGCCTGATGCCGCCGATATCGAATATCCAACACTGCTTGATGGCCCTCCGCCAAGTATACGTGCCTATCCACGTGAGACGGTCGTGGCAGAAAAATATCAGGCCATGGTCCATCTGGGTATAGCGAATAGTCGTATGAAGGACTTTTACGACTTGTGGGTGCTGGCTCGGCGTTTCGAATTCGCTGGCAGGGCGCTGGCACAGGCAATCGCTAATACTTTTAAACGGCGCCGCACTGTTTTCCCGGACCGCACGCCGCTGGCGTTAACTGCGGATTTTTACGAAGATAATCAGAAGAATGTTCAGTGGAATGCCTTTGTCGAAAGAAGTCGGCTTATGCAAGGGCCAGTGCCGTTAACAGATGTATGCGGTCTGCTGCATACCTTTCTCGTGCCGCCGACGGAATCCGTGGCAAAAGGCCGGGCCTTCGATAAGAACTGGGCACCCGGCGGACCATGGACAGGCTAGATAGGAGGGGCTACGGCCAGAGTGGGCGCATTGGGTAGGCCTTTATGGTAGCGGTTTCTGAATGCAGCTTAGAAGAGGCCATCGAGTGGTCCCTGCTGGCTTTCGGGCCAGATTCGACCGGTCGTGGAGCGGTACAAGGAGCGCCTCAACTGTAGGAGGAGCAGGACATGCCATCGTTTACGGACACACTGAAAG
>JBHHZP010000028.1:0-31145 GCA_046758085.1 Acidiferrobacterales bacterium | reverse complement strand
GTCCCACAACTACTGGAGACATGGAACGCGCCTTTGTTCCCGAGACCGTCGCCAGCAAGGATGCTGGCGCCGAGCCTATAGGGAAGTATTCACGGCGTGTCTCAGGAACAAAGGCGCGTTCCATATCTCTCGAGCGCAGCCCATTCCTAAAGACATCTTGTAGATCTTGGCGAGTTTCAGCGTTTCAAGCCGGGACTTGTGGGACAACCATGAATCCAGCTTTTTTTGCGAGCTAGCTAATACAGATCTTCAGTCTGCGGCTGAACGGATTCAGTTCCTGTTATGAAGCAAGAAGGGGGCTAGGCATTGTTCTTGGTACCCTTCCGACGTCTGTCTCGCACAACCTTGATCGCGATCGGGATGAGCGTGATGGCGCCAAGTGCCAAGACACTGATGGCAATACGATCCGTGTCCGCTGCGACCATCTCGGCGCCGAAATGGGCGAGCACAAAGCTTGCCGGGACGATGCCGGCTAGCGTCGCCGCGGCGAAACGCCAGAGGTTCAATGGTGTCAGGCCGGCGGCATAGCTCACGACGTCGAACGAAATAAAAGGCAGCAGCCGGGTGAAAAACACGATCGCCATCAGGGCGTTTTGCGAGCCCAGCAGCCGCAGTGACGAGCGCTGTCGGCAAAACTTCTGCATGACGTCACAACCCAGCACTCGCGCAATGGTGAACGCGACCAGCGCCCCCGCTTCCGCGCCAATCAGCACGTAGATGGTTCCCCACGTGTGCCCGTAGGCGGCGCCGGCCGCGAGCGCGATCGGCGCGCTTGGGATCGGACTTAGTACGATCGCCCCGGTCATCAGCACGATGACCGCGAGCGGCCCGATCCAACCGAGCTGCTCTATGCGTTCGCGCAGGAGCGGACCGTTCGTTAACGTGTCTAATGCCCCGCTCCAAGAGAGCAGCGCATAGAGCGCCGTTAGCGCGCCGATAATCGCGACACCCATGCCGATGCGGGCCCACGGGATGCCGCTCCGCTGTGTGTTCCCGGTGGTGCTTGTCGTCAACGGCGCCTGAACCGTCATCCCCGCGGACTTGCTGTTCGCATCGGCGCTCATTCCAGCGTTCCAAACGAAAACATCATTCCTCCGACCTGCTCGTGACAGGCGGTAACGCCAGGGTTGTGACCACGCGCGGCAACCGCGCGGTGGCTAAAATTCCCGGCCGATCAGCCGATCCACGGAGAGCCTGCCGCCTCCGCGAAATACGATCGCCAGCGCGACCACGCCCCAAAACAGGGGATATTCATAACCGCCCTTGGTCCACAGGAAGCCGTTGCCCCAGTGCACGTAAAACGCGGCGACGGCCATGAAGCCGACGACCTGGATGGCGACGAACCGCGTCAGCAGCCCAATGGCGAGCAGTGTCCCGCCGACCAGCTCGAGTACGCCGATATAGGTTGCCACCACATAGGCAGGCTCGAGCCCGATCTTGCCCATGAAGCCGGCGGTGCCCTCGAGCCCGCCGCGGAAAAACTTCATCCATCCATGCGGTATCAGCATCGCGCCTGTGACAATGCGGATCAGCGGGTAGGCAAGATCGGCGGTTGCCCGATAAAAGCCGCCAAACGCCGGAATAATAAGTTGTGGTTGCCTGGTTGTATCTTGCATGTCGATTGGCCCTTTCTGTTGGCGGTTGCATTGTGGGTTGTTGGCTGCCGATAGTCGGACGAGCACACCGGCCAAGATTTCCTGGTGGTGCCCTATATCATACTGCAATGGGGGCGTTGGTCTGAAAAAGTTTTTCCGCCCGCCAGTTGCCTCAATCCCAGATGCGATGTCTTATCCTGAGCGTTGGCGAAAGCGCCTCAACGTGGCGCAATGGCCTCGACGCCATTCTGCAGGAAGGCGCGGTTCAGTTCCCCTATCTGGCGTTGCTGGATTATCCCGTTCGCATCGATAAAGAATGTTGTGGGCAAACCGATCCCCCCGAAGCGAGTGTAAAGCGCGCGCGTGCTATCGACGCCGGGTTCATTGGCAGGCGCGTCGACCCAGATCGGATAGCTCACGCCGATCGACTCTATATAGGCCTTGACTGTAGCGAGTGCCTCATCGAGATTGATGCCGATAATAGTGACCCCGCGTGGACCGTATTTCTTGTGAACGGAGTCCAGCAGTGGCATCTCTCGACGGCAGGGGCCGCACCAGCTGGCCCAGAAATTAAGAACAACCCCGCGGCCCTTGAGGCTTGAGAAGCTCACGCGCTCGCCCTGTAGGTTTAACAACGTGAACTCCGGGACGCTGTTGCCCGTGCGTAGCACGCCCGGCGCAGTCCTGATCTGCATGGCGCCGATGACGGCACCGACCAGCACCGCGCCCACGGCAAAGCCGGCTCCGAGCGTCCACAGATAGTGCAGGCGCTCGTGTGACTGGCGCTGCCATGTGCGCCAGAGCGCGTAGCCGGCGCCGACCAGCAGGCCTGTTGCAGGCAAGTAGCCCGGCTGCCACACATAGAGCGCGGTCCACGGGGCCGCCTTAAAAGCGCTCCAGTTGATCATAACGTAGCCGAGCCGTGCCCCGAGTAACCCCAGCCACGCGCTGGTTTCGGCGACTCCGCGGCTCCAGCGTTGGTCCAGGCCGGCGGGCTTCCCGATCCGCCCTGCGGCCCAGATGGCCAACAGCAGCGAGAGCACCACACTCGTCCGTAGCGTCGGGATCAGGAACGGACCGACCGGGATCGCTTCAGGCACGCCTACGGTTTCCCATGCCGGGTTGGATGGCGCCAGGGCGCGCGAGCGCCGGCAATATCGTATTAGACAAAATATTGGGCCATCGCTTCATAGGCCTGGTTTCATGGGAGCGTCGCTCCCGCAGCGGGGCAGAAAACCGGGAAAACATTAAAATGCTGTGACACCCCTATACGCTGGAAGTTCTCTTTTTGGCGGCCGTCCGCATGCTTCGTTCAGAGAATGCTGTCGCGAGCCGCCTCCGCTCTCCGATACAATACCTGCCTTTGAGGCAAACCCGAAGGTGCCAAAAAACACTCCGAAAGCACTGCTCCGTCGCTATTATCTTGCCATACTCAGTCTGGCTGGCGTGGTGCTGGTGCTGGCGGCGGTCTCGATGTCGATTGCGGGTCGTCTCAGGGAGTTTCCCGGATTTGCGTTGGGGGCCGTCCTCGTTCTCGGCGTTTTCAATCTCGTCGGTGCGCGCATCTTGATTGCCCCGGTCGCGCGTTATCTCGAACGGCAGGGCGACCTCGAAGCGGCACGACGTCGCATCGTTCGGCTTCCAATACTTTCTGCCGACTTGGCCTTTTTTCGGGTCTGTCAACTTGTTGCGCAATGACGCGAATCGTGGATCATCCCCACAATGGTCGTAGCATCAGATGGTGTATTGGACGCATGTCACCTCTTGCCATGTAGTGAAGGCTCGGGAACGAAACAACCGATAATGGCAAGCTCTCAACAGGTGACGATTTAGGCGGAACACATTATGAACTTGGCTATGCACTGTGAGGAATCGCTGCGCTTGTCCGGGGGATTTGAATCGTCTCATTTGACGTTCGTGCTGCCGGGTATGCCGGTGTGAGGCTTCTGCCCGATTATTGGCGTAGCGGTCCTGGTGATGGACAACAGAAGGCATGATCTCTCTTCTGGCAGCGGCGTAGCTCCTTAACTTATCTGTGATCATCCACCGCGGTGATTGGCCTTGTTCCTTCAACATCTTGTGGAAAAAGCGCCTAGCTGCCTGCTTGTCTTTGCGCCTCTGTATCAGGATATCGATGACATGGTCATCCTAGTCCACGGCACGCCAGAGATAACGGCGCTCGCCTTGGACCGTGATGATCGTCATTTCGTCCATGTACCACGTATCTCCGAGTTTTCCTTGTCGTTTGCGAAGTTGGTTGGCGTAGTCTGGGCCGAACTTCAGACACCACTTTCGAATCGACTCATATGAGACGATGATACCCCGCTCGGCCAGCAGGTCTTCGATGTCACGAAAACTTAAGGTGAAGCGGTGGTAAGGCCACACTGCATAGCTGATAATCTCGGGTGGAAAACGGTGGCCACGATATCTTGATGGGTTCCTCATACCGGATATTGTCAACGATCACCGGTCAAGTTGGCAGAACCAGTCTTCGTACAGATTCGGAAAGAGAAGCACATCGTCATTCTTTTTTTCGTTTAGAGTGCCGCCGGATTCTGTGGACCTGATACATTACGCCAAAGCCTGTACATCATGTGGGCGCTTGCTAGGCATCGTGGATAGGCGCGAACTTGCGGAGGTTTTTGAAGTTTGGAGTAAGAAACCCTCTGACTTCAAAATCGCGCTACTTAGAAAGTAAGAGCAACTGCGACTGAGCCTAGGCTAACCGTCATGCGGCACGAACCCCGCCCTTCGGCGTGGGGCTTTCTTTGCCATATTTCCGACAATGAATGCTCGAGTGCAGGCAGCGCCTTACCGGATTGCCGTGGGTCCCCACCAGGGCCAGAAGGCCTTCACGCTGCAGACCCTATGGCTAATCGCGTGTCTTGTGGTGCTTCGCTGCGCGATGGTGGCGAATCAACCGCAACAACGAGCTGCGCACCTGGCAGCGCCACCGCAATTGTGTCCTTGTGGACGTCCAGCCCAACGCATGCGCTACACTCAACCATGACCTGCCCCTCCTCGATGCGGCTCTGTGTGCCAAGTCTCCGACCTCGAACCATAACCCACGCGTCTCGAGGTCGGGGCGAGGAATGGCGCGATCAGCCGCGCCCTACTTGCTGCCGCGTCCCGCTAGCGCTGTCAGGATGGTCAGAGCTAGGAACAACACCGCCCCGAGTCCCCAGACACGGAACCCGGTCGGCATCTGGATCATCGGGATAGTCGCGTACATCAACGCGAGCGCGCCCCAGACGATGAATACGATACCCAGAAGAATGGCATCCAGTTGTTTCATGATCTCGTTCTTCCCGTCGGCCGCTCAGTGCGCACCGACTCCGACCAGGATCGGCACGTTCTTCAGAATCTCGAAGCTCAGCGCCGTAAAGACATACATCGCCGCAACCATGGTGAAGACAGACAGAGGCCCAACCCATGCACGCTGTCGCTCGGCGGTCGAACCGTCCCACGCGACGACCTGGAGATCCGCCACGTCGACGCCGATCTTGCGGTTCTCCGAGAGCAGCATCCGGAAAAGCGCGTAGACATAGATAACGAGCACGATCGCCATCAGCACCGATCCGGCGCCGATCACGCCCATCAGGGTTCCCCAGACGAAGGGAGCGTCGATATGCTCCAGCGGTGTGTCGACATGATAGCTCAGTTCGAAGATGCGCCTCGGCACCCCGTGATATCCGGCCGCAATGCCGCCTGCGCCGAACAGGGCCAGTCCGATCGTCAGGACATAAGGCAGCCTCGCGAGGACGCTGGGCCGCCAGCACCGGTGCTCGGTCAGCGACGGGATCACGTAAATAAGCGTGGCGATGAAGGTCAGCGATACGGCGCCGACGGTCAGAAAGTGAAAATAGCCGGGTACGAAGAACGTGTCGCTCAGCAGAATCGCGAGCTTCTCCTGGATCAACACCATCGAGAAGACCCCGCCGAGCGCCAGATTCACGGTCGCCAGGCCGATCGCGACCATTACCGGATTTTTCCATGGCAACATTCTGATCCATCCGAACAGGCCGCGCCCTCCCTGTGCCCGTGCCTGCGATTCCAGCGACGCGACGATGACGACGAAGACCAGGATGGTGGGCACTGCGATAAACAGCGATAGCAAGGATCCGACGACGCGGACCGCTTCGGCCAGATTGGGTTCGAGGAACATGTGATAGAGAGAAGTCGGCGGAACGAAGATCATGTAAATGGCAAAAACGATCTTCGAGAATCTCGACCCGAAGATTGACTTCACCCCGGTGATATTTTCCATCAGCACATACCAGAGAACGACGACCGCCATCAGCGGCAGGTAGTGCATGTTATGGAACAGCACGCTCCAACTCATGGCATAACCGGTGACGGATTCCCTCAGCCCCAGGGTCCAGAGCAACGGCGGCAGGAAGGCGTTCGCACCGGCGATCGCGGCGACGATGAGCAGACCACTCCACGCCACGGCCGCGAAGCTGATCGGGGACCAGCTTTCGATAACGCCCCGGAACTTCGGACTCAGCGCGGTCGCGATCGCGGAGGCCGCGACCATGACCAGGCCGGCGCTGAGCAACACATAGCCCAGATAGAAGAAGCGTCCCGCGGACGGATTGTCGATCAACAGGCTCGGGTTGCCGTCGTAGAGGAGCGTCGTCCCGCCGGTGTAACTCCATTCACTGGATACCAGTCCGGCCAGCATCACAACGAATCCGAGCCAGGTGAGCGGACGCCACGCAACGGCGCCGGCACCCTCGGTGTAGACCGAGGCGAGAAGCAAAACGACGCCGGCCTGGACGAAATACAACCAGTAGAAAAAGATCGTGACGCCGTGCAGCCCCAGCATCCTGTAGGCCGTCGTGGACTGGATCGCGAAAAGCCCGGTGCGGCCCGCCGCCGTCATCGTGGCGAAGATGATCCCGAGAGTCAGCGCAAGCACGGCCAGGGAAAAAAACGCCAACAGCAGCCGTTTGTCGGCTGAGCTCAAGTTCTTGGCACCGGTGATCAATTTGCTTTCTGTCATCGCGCTTCGCTCCGCCGGTTTCAATCGACAATGATCTTGCCCTTCATCAGGTCATGGCCCACTCCGCAATAGACCGTGCAATACATCATGAAGTCTCCCGGCTTCGAGAAGGTCATCACCATTTCCGACATGACCTTCGCCGGCCGCCGCATGATGTGCCCGGCGAAACCGGTGTGAATGCTGGCGCCGTGGTTCACGTCCATCGACATCATGCGGAAGCGGTAGCGGAGACCGCGCTCCAGGCGCAGCACCCTGGGAATGTAGGCGAACCGTATCGACATCACGTAAACGTCGATCGGTTCGTCGGCTTCGGCCGGCCCGGCGGTATCCGTTTCGGCATGCGCGCCCATCGCCTCCCCGCTCGCCTCCATCGCCTCCATCCACTGGCGCGTGGGCCGGACACTGCCGTCCGGGAGACTGAGGTCTTCAATGAATTTCATCGTCATTTCGCGGAATTCGTCCGGCGTCATCGCGCCGACCGCGGTGCCATGGCCGCCCATCTCCATGCCCGCCATCGGCGTGACGGCTTCGTGCTGGGTCGGTGTTTCGGCCAGAAAACGCAGGCTTGTGGGCGCCGCTCCATAAGCGGCCCAGAGGATATAAAGCGCAAGAACAAAGAACCCGGCAACGATCGCAAAACCCGGCCGCAAGGTGAAATGTTTCATCCCGGCACCTCGTTAATAGCTGCCACTCCCGGGCGACTTTATGAAAGTTAGTTGACTGGCAGAACGGGCGGAACGTCCAAGTGACCGGGGGGCGATACCATCTGGGGTGACAGCACGGTGACCTGTCATAGCAGACAGGACGCGTACCTGGCGGACTGGATAGGTGTCTTAACCGGCGCCGTGCTTATCGGGCGGCGAAACGATACCGCGGCTAATTGCGCGCACCGCCGCCTCCGTGCGGCTGTGGGCGTGGAGCTTGGAGAGAATATTTCTCAAGTGAAAGCGAACGGTCGACTCGCTTACCCCTAGGGACTGAGCAATTTCCGGATTACTGGCTCCCGTCACCAGCTCCTCCAAAACCTGTTGCTCCCGTCCTGACAGGCGTTCGAGCCGGGTTACACTGCCTCGTCCCCACAGCTCGAGCGCGCGCGATGCCATCGTCGGCGTGAAGGCGGCCTCACCGGCCGCGGCCTTCTCCACCAACCCCAGCACGTCCGGCGAAGCAAGGTTCTTGAGGATATAGCCTTGAGCCCCGGCCTTAACGGCCTCGAAAAGATCGTTATCGTCCTCCGAGACGGTAAACATGACGATGCGCACATCGGGCAATTCGGCCTTGAGGCGGCGCGTCGCCTCAAGGCCACCCATGACCGGCATACAGATGTCCATGAGCATCACGTCGGGGGCCACTTCGTGCGCGAGCCGCAGGGCCTGCTCGCCATTTCCCGCCTCCCCCACGACCTCGAAGTCCTCGCGCGTGGAGAGCAGCGCCGTTAGGCCCTCGCGAAACACCGGGTGATCGTCGACGATCAGGATACGTATGCTCATGACGTCAGGCGGCGGCCTTGAGTGGTAGCCAAAAGCTAACCGACGTTCCGTGTCCGGGCTCCGTTTCAATGGTAAATGTCCCTCCCACCGACTCGGCTCGCTCGCGCATGGTCGCCAGCCCGAAGTGATCATGGCCGGCCGCCGCGCGCTTGAGGTCGAACCCATCCCCGTCGTCGCGGACGGTGACAGCAACCCCCGTGTCCCGTGCTTCCACCGTGACCCAGACCCCCTTCGCCCGCGCGTGCTTGCGAACGTTACTGAGTCCTTCCTGCACGATCCGAATCGCCTGGACCTCGGCCGCGCGCGCGGTCTCAGGGAATTCAAATTCGTCCGTAGGGGCTTCCAAGTGCACGTCGATGCGGGCTTGCTCACCGAAGCGCTTGAGGTAGGCCTTCAGGACCTGCACAAAACCTCGGCTCTCGGCTGGCTTAGTCCGCAGGCCGAAGATGCACTGGCGCACTTCGAGATAGGCGTCCTGCGCCACGTCGCACAACCGAGCGAGGTGCTCGTCGGTCTGATCGACCTTTCCCTGGCGCAGCAACTCCAGTGCCGCACCCGCCCGTCCCGTGACGTGGCCGAGGAGTTGCGCCAGACCATCGTGCATCTCGCGGGCGAGACGCTCGCGCTCCTCGATCGCCGAGTAGGCAGCCAATCGCTCGTAGAGTCGAGCGTTGTTGATTGCCGCTGCGACCTGGTTCGCCAAGCCAAGCAGCAGCTTGAGATGGCTCAGCTGGAACGAATACGGAGTCCGGTGCCCGGCCAGCATGGCACCAATGGGGCTTCCGCCGACGCGTACCGGAACGACAAGTGCGGCCCGCAGCTCTTCCACGGCCAGCAGGTGGCGCGCGACTGGAAGGTCGGCCGCCTCCGGATCCACGTTCTCCAATATCACCGGCTCACCTGACTGTATGACGTCACCGCCGACACACTCCCCGAGCTTCGTCTGGAAGGTCCTGCGTGGCTCGCCGCGGCTGCCCGCCAGCAGCTCCCAGTGCACAGTTTGGCTTGGTTCGTGCAGAAGCGCCAGCCCGGCGGTGTCCGCACCCAGGAGCTGGCGGGCGCGTTGCACCGCTGTCTCCTTGATCGTGCCGACGTCGTGAAGACCGGACAGCCGCGTCCCAAGGTCGTAGAGCGCCTCCAGAGCGACGGTCCGCTGGCTCAGCTCCCGGTTCTGTTCGCGTAACAGCCGCTGCGCGCGATCAAGCAGATGGAGCTGACCCAACACAACGGCTGCCCCGACGAGCGCCACACTCGCGACCATGGCCATAAAAAGCGCGCTCCGGTCACTAACGAGACTATGCGCCGGGAAGTGCCATACGTACTCCCAGGTTAAAAAGAACACAATCGGAACCAGGCTCGCTACCCACTTGAGCTTTCCCAGCGAAAACTTCGTCGAGAGAAACCCCAGTACACGCGCCGATGTGCCATTAGGATCGGGTTGCGCTTCGAACGCATTCGTCTCACGCGATTGGGTCGTTCTCTGGATGCCAAAACTCATGGTCGTACCCCTGATCGACTTGCGACCTTTATAAAGTAAAGATCTTTCGCGCGACGAGGCAGGGCTTTCCTTGACGCAGATCAAATTTTTCTCAAATAACCTGCACCCGCCGCTGCTCTCAGCCATTAATCCGAGCCAGCATCCCCCCGCGCGCCAGGCGGCCCGCCGCCCACGCCCGCGGTGCATCGCCAAGGCACGGACATCAACTGGCCCGCAGCACGTAGATCCTCGCGTTTGGTCCGAAAAAAGGAAAAGACGCGGATAGGGGGAAAGAAGCTGCGAGGAGGGTCGGACCTACGTTATTGCAATCGGTCAGCTATGGGGAACAATAAACGCTACCTACGAACTTCCTACTCCCTCGCACTCGCAGCCAAGGTCGTAATGCAACAATGCAGGTCTGGCCCGTTCGGCCTACTCGAGCCCCCCACCGAAGAACTTCGACCAGCCATGCGGGATCAGCATCACGCCTGTGACAATGCGGATCAGCGGGTAGGCAAGATCGGCGGTTGCCCGATAAAAGCCGCCAAACGCCGGAATAATAAGTTGTGGTTGCCTGGTTGTATCTTGCATGTCGATTGGCCCTTTCTGTTGGCGGTTGCATTGTGGGTTCTTGGCTGTCAATAATCGGACGAGCACACCGGCCAAGATTTCCTGGTGGTTCCCCATATCATACCGCGGTCGAGGCGCTCCTCTGAAAAAGCTTTTCCGCCCGCCAGTTGCGTGAATCCCAGAGGATAATCTTTGAGTTGCAGGCGGAGCTCAACGGCGTCTCTCAGACGCCGTAGCGAGGTGGGTACTCGCGATCTCTAAATATATATGCCGGGCGGCTTTCTGGCAGGCATGCTCGAGACCTCAACGTGGTGCAAGTCCCGCGAACTTGGCGTCGAGCATCGCGGCAAGCCGACTGGGAGGCACGTAGCCGGGCACGATGTCACCGTTCTCGAGAATCAACGTGGGCGTGCCCTTTACACCGACCATCTGTCCCAGCTCATAGTGTTGGCGCACCGGGTTGTCACAGCGCTTGGACGGCACGCTCTTTCCTGCCTTCGCATCCGTCATCGCCTGTTGGCGGTCGTCGGCACACCATACGGAGACCGTCTTGTCATAGCTTGCCGATGGGATCCCAGCGCGGGGAAAGGCGAGATAGCGAATCTTGATGCCCCTGTCGTTGTAGTCGCCGATCTGGCTGTGTAGCCGCTGGCAATACGGGCAGTCGATGTCCGTAAATACTGTGACCGTGTATTTGGCCTTTTTCGGGCCGAAGACGATCATGTCTTTTTCGTCAAGACTGTTGACAACATCGATGCGGGCCTGTTTACGCTTTGCTGTTGTGAGATTCTGACGTGTAGCGACGTCAAAAAGATCCCCTTGCAGCATATAGCGACCATCGTTAGTCACGTAGAGAATGTGCGGGCCGAAGACCAACTCATAAACGCCGGGTATCGGCGAGTGACTCACGCGATCGGGTTTCATCCCGGGAATGACCTCTTCCATAGAACGGGCAATCGCGGGATCGGTTTCGTGATCTGCGAGCGCAGCCTGCCAACCGATAGCGCCTGTCACGAGCAGCGACAACATGATTCTATACATTAGCGGAAATACCTGAGTTTTGGGGTATGTGAGTAACAATATAGTACTTTTGCGGTCAGTTGACCGGCAGGCACCTGCTCGCGATCAACACGAGTCGGGATTACACTGATTACTGCCTTCGACCTTAGGACTCGATCTATTAGGGGAAGTTTCAGCGCGCGCGCATAATTCCCCCGCGTGCCCCCCTCGATCGGCCATTGCCCATAGCTAAAACCGGCTAGCTGACACACGCCTGACGAGTATGCACACTATCTTTGATCGCCGGCCAGGCGACAGGCGGTGTCTCGTAGCTGATCAGTAGCGCACGTCGATCGCCCGCAGCTTGTCTCCGTCCTCCTCGTAAAGCACCTGGATCAATCCCTTTGCACCTTTAAGATCCCGGAGCAACGCATCGTCGGACAAAAACGTAATGGGACGACTGGTCTCTGCATCAATTATCGTGAAGGATTTTGCCTGCACATCGACAGCTGTCAGCATGCCGATATGAGTGCTGTCGCCGGCCGCGCTGCATGCCCAAGCCGCCCCCGGGCCAGCCAGGATTGCGATGGCCGCTATGACGCCAACAAGATATCTACGGATCATCGATCGAGCCTCCTTTCGCATACGATGTTGAACCATACACCGCGGTCCTGGTTGTGCCAAGGCATTTGGTTTATGCTGTGGCCGCCTACCCGAAACAAGCTGTCATTAACTCTCAAGTTTCGTAAGGAAATTGCGCCTCCGCCCGGTCATTATTTTGGGGCGTAATAAGAGACTGCAACATACCCTAGAGGGAAAATTCATGTTGAGTAGAAAGATACTGAAAACAGTTTTTCAGCACCCTAGTAGCACAGCGCGCATTGTTGTGCTGCTATTCGCCATGCTGGGCGCAGCCACCGCACACGCCCAGTACTACGGCGGCGACTATCCCCACATGTGGGGTGGCGGCTGGGGCTGGGGCGGTATGATCTTTGGTCCCCTTGTCATGATCCTTTTCATTGCCGCGACCATTGCCGTTATTGTCTTGCTGGTACGCTGGATCGGCGGCGGTTCGGCTGGCACGACGTCTCCGCCCCCGGCGAGCAAGACCGCGCTCGACATCCTCAAGGAGCGTTTCGCACGCGGCGAAATCGACAAGGAAGAGTTCGAGGACCGCAAGCGGTTGCTGTCGGATTGAGCCATTGCGCGCCTGTCCCGCCCGGTTGCCGGGCCGCGATGGCAAATTGCGAAATATGGCCAATCCCGGATTGGTGTGTAAATCCTGTCTAATTTCCGTATTTTGTACTGACATCTCCGGAACAATCCGGGCGAGCGGCCTTCTAAGGGGTTCAAGACCCTCTGATTCCATCCAGCTACGAGGTCTGTAAACAGTTGTGCTCCGCATACGTAATGCGGTCCCGGTGCCAGCGGCTTATTTCCGTGCTGCTGTTGGTCTCCGTTGTAGCACTGGCAGCGGTTCCTGCCGCAGCCGCCGGACCTAAGGCAAAGCTCTGGGAGCGCTGGACCGCGCATGATCCGGCATCAACCGCCACCATCGACCATGCCGCCTGGCAAGGCTTGCTGCAGCGCTACGTGAGGCCTTACTCTGACGGGATCAATCGCGTCGCCTACGGCAGCGTCACAGCCGCTGACCGGCGTGTGCTGGAGCAATATATCGCGCGCCTGGCGGCGCTTCCGATCAGCACTT
Source organism: Acidiferrobacterales bacterium (assembly GCA_046758085.1). Classification (GTDB taxonomy): domain Bacteria; phylum Pseudomonadota; class Gammaproteobacteria; order Acidiferrobacterales; family SPGG2; genus VRUB01. The sequence continues at coordinate 18,301 of JBHHZP010000028.1, read as the reverse complement.
ACAACCGCAAGGAGCAGCGCGCCTACTGGATCAATCTCTACAATGCGCTGACCGTCAAGATTATCTTGGACCACTACCCCATAAAGAGTATCCGTAAGATCAAACCGGGGCTGTTCTCGATCGGCCCGTGGGGACAGAAGCTTGTTACAGTGGAAGGACAACAGCTCAGTTTGGACGATATCGAGCACCGCATCCTGCGACCGATCTGGCGCGATCCGCGAATCCACTACGCGGTCAACTGCGCCGCCATCAGCTGTCCGAGTCTGCAGGAAGAGGCATTTACCGGGTCGAATGTAGACGCATTGCTAACGCACGCCGCGCTCGCCTATATCAACATCCCCTACGGTGTGCAGATCAATAACGGCCGGCTGGTAGTCTCGAGCCTTTATCGCTGGTACAAGGAGGATTTCGGTGGTAATGACGAGGGCGTCATTCGTCACCTGCGCCAGTATGCCAGGCCGCCGCTAGCCGCTTCGCTGCGTGATATAAAAAAAATCTCTAACGACCGTTACGATTGGGGGCTCAACGACCTCGTGTCGGCGCCGTAAGCCAATCGCGCACGAGGACAGGGTTTGCCCCCTGGCTGTCTTCGAAATAATGTCGAGAACGCTTTTCGCCTATCGCTCAACGGCCGTAGATCTCGGAATCGACATTGAATGCGAGCCAGGCAAAGGCAAAGTGTACGCCGCTCTCCGTCGGTTTCAGACGTTGGCCTATTAGCTGACCGTCGATGGCGTTGCCGAAAAGACCCCACTGCGACTGTGTCTCGCGATCGAGTATCTTGCCGTCGCGCAGCTCGAACGTAAGCACCCGACCGTTGAGCTCACGCTCGTAGGCCGTTGCCGACGGCACGGCACGCGAGCGCGCGATGGTTTCCTGATCCAGCACCGATAGCGTACCCTGGCGGCTGAACACAACTACCGGCAGACCGTTTACCTTGTCGTTGATGATTGGATCGTTAGCGAATATCGAGAACGGGTACAGCTTGTGCTTGCCGTTGACGCTAATACTTATGACCCGTTCCATCGCTGGCAGTCGTGGGTCGACGGTGTCCGTGAACAGGAAGGGCTGATCGCCGATGCGGTCGTAACCGCGGTAGGGGTTGTTCCCATAGGGACGAGAATAACCGGTACGCCGCGAAAGCACTTTGCCGTTGGGATAAGTTTTCGCAAAATCCCCGAAGGCCACAATGCTTGCAGGCACCTGCGTGAGCCGGGTCCCGGCGAGTTCGCCAACGATCGCACGCCCCGTCAGCTGTTGCCACCAGCTTTCGGTCTGGCGGTCATACATCACCAAGTCACTCTTGCGTAACCTCCCGGTTGTCCCGAAATCGAGCACGCGGTCGTTGACCCGACGATCGAATACCAGCGATGAGTTACACAGCGGACAAAAGGTTACCGATACGAGCCGGCCACCGACGGTGTCATTGACTATCTCGTGCCAGATCAAGATCTGCAGCGGATAGGCGCGCGCGTCGGCTGCCACCGACACGACTATGACCGGCTCTTGCGGGTTCACCCAGTCCGACGCCTCACGGGTTGAGACGAACTCAGGTTTGTCGATGGCGGGGATCCCGTCCTTGGGTGGGCCACCCGAGATAATCTCATCGAGATCGACCAGCGTCTTGCTGAAGTCCGTCTTCGGCCACTGGGGGTCCGTGTATCCCTGGGCGTGCGTCACGGGCACAAAAGTGGGCGACGTCCATGTGGTGGCAAGTAAAATTGCGGTACCGTATAGCCGCCGCCGCAGAGACCGGGGGGTTTGAAACATGATGTCAGATCCTGGTTTGTTGAGCTTATCTGCTACTAGACCGTGGTGTTGCCTGGAAGCTTTCACGGTTGCCCGCTGCGAGAATCCGCCTGCTTCCGCCGCCGGTCTGACCGACCCCGAGGGGCTAACCGGCGTCGGCGTCTCCCAGCCCCTGCTCGATCAAGGCCTGTTTTCGGGCGTGTGCCTTGAGGAAGGCGCGGATGCGCCGGAATCGCTCCGTAATATCGGACGGATCAGGCGGTGCCCCCATCAGCGCGACGACGCGCGACTCGGGGTCGGCCAACAAGATCGCCCCGGTATGGTTGACGACATAGTTCCCCTCGTTGTGCGGGTCACCAAGCTCATAAAAGATACCGAGCTGACGGGTCAGGACGTTCAATTTTTCCGGCGGTCGGGTGACGCCGAGGAAGTCCTTGTTGAAGTAAGCGACATACTGGCCCAGGCGCTCCAGCGAATCTCGCTTCGGGTCGACAAACACGAACATGAACTGCGCGTCATTCAGATCAGCAGGTGTCGCCCGCAGCTTTTTTTCAACTGCAGCGAGTACTGACAGCGTGGTTGGACAAATGTCGGGGCAGCTTGTGTAACCGAAAAACAGAAATGTCCACTTACCCTTCAGTCGCTCCAGGTCGACGCGCTGGCCATACTGGTCCTCGAGGGCGAATGCGGTCAACGCCAACGGCTCGGGCCACAGAAGACCCGGAATGTCGGGCGATGGCCCGCGCCGTGAGCCCGGTTGCAGAGCGAAGAAAACGGCGGCCAGCGCCCCGATGCCGAGGCCAAGGGCAATGAATGCGATTCTTCTGGCGGTCATAGCGAACTTCTGTCTGCGGTGAATCGATTATCACCAGAGTGAATTAGTGGGCGCGCAACAGGCTTGGCCTGTCGCTTTAAATCTTTGTAAAAGCTGACCCACGCCACCTGGGAGCACGACGGAGCGGTTGGAATGCGCGGCGCGGATCAGGCCCCTACCCGATCGTGCCCAATGTCGGGAAGGTGCGCAACAACCAGTAGGCAAAGACAGAGAGTTGTCCGGTCACCATGGCAACGCCCATGACAATCAAGATTACGCCGGCGACGATCTGCAACGGACGGCCAATCCGGCGCATGGTTTTCATTCGCCCCATGAAAACATCGGTAAATACGGCGGCGAGCACGAAGGGTACCCCAAGCCCTAGGGAGTACAGACCAAGCAACGCCACGCCGCTCCCTGTGGTGACCGAGCTCGCGCTCATAGTGAGGATTGCTCCCAGCACTGGCCCCACACAAGGAGTCCAGCCGAAGGCAAAGGCGAGCCCTAGCACATAGGCGGCGAGCGGGCGCCCCCCTTTGATGTTGGTGTGGAAACGCACATCGCGTTGCAGCCATGAGAGCTTGACTATGCCGGTAAGGAATACGCCGAAGAGGATCACGATGGCCCCGCCAATCAGGTTCGTTTCATAGCGGTAGGTGAGCAGGAAGTCCCCCAGCGCCGTGGCGCTTGCCCCCAGGCTGACGAATACGGTGGAAAACCCGGCCACGAAGAAGATGCTCAGTATTAGAGCGGTGAGCTTGGCGCGGCTCGCCTCCGGGCGGCGCACGGTCTCGAGCGACTGACCAGCTACATAGGATACGTAGCCCGGCACCAACGGCAGCACGCAGGGTGAGAGGAAGGAGATCAGCCCGGCGGCGACCGCCGTTGCGATACCGATGCCCGATATTTCAAACATGATTAATTATAACCGTTAACGAACCCATCTAATATATTTCATCTACGGTCGCACCCGCCCCACGCTGGCCTCATGAGGAGGGTTTGGCCGCCATGGGCGCGTTTACCTGCTGGCGGATGACCGAGATCATCTCCGGGCTGTCCCACTCCGCGGGACCCACATACCTCCCCACCTCACGGCCCGCACGGTCGATAAGCAACGTCGTCGGTAGCCCCAGCACATTCAATGCGCCTGGTGCCATGCCGGAGGGGTCTACAAAGACCCGCAGCGCCTTCAGCCCTAGCTCCCGATAGAAGTCGTTGACCACGGCAATGCCGCCCTGGTCGATCGAAAGTGCAATGACCTCGAAATCGGGACCACCCATACTGGCCTGCAACCAATCCAGTGTCGGCATTTCCTCGCGGCACGGGCCACACCATGTCGCCCAGATATTCAGTAACACGGTTTTGCCTTGGAAATCAGCAAGGCTCGCAGGTTTCCACTCCCCGTCCACGAACTTGAAGTCCTTCAAACTGCGCGGTTCTTCGAGTAGCTTGAAGCGACGAAAGGGCCTGGTCGCCATTGTGCCTGGTATCGCGGATATGACCGGTTCGCCCTGATTGGAAAGCCTGGGTTTGTAAATCAGGGCGGCCACAGTCATCGATGCCGCAAACAGAATCGCCACAACCAGAACGAGCTTTTTCATCAGCTGCGTGTCATTACTATTTCACACATGGTCAGTCGGCTGGCCACAGACGCTACATCATTTGCGCAAACGTTGTATCAGCGGCAGCATCTTTTCTTCCCAGTCGCGCTTTCTAATAGGACCGATGTGCTTGTAAGCGATGCGCCCGTTTGCATCGATGACGAAGGTCTCCGGTACGCCATAGACGCCCCAGTCGATGCCTACCCGTCCGTCAATGTCTGCGCCGGTGCGCGTGTATGGGTCGCCGAGCGTATCGAGCCAGTCGGCTGCGTCTTTGGGCGCATCCTTGTAGTTCAAGCCGTGGATCGGCACGACCGCTTGCTCCTTGAGTCGCATAAGCAGTGGGTGCTCTTCGCGGCAGGCGGTGCACCAGGACGCGAACACGTTCACGAGCGATTCTTCGCCCTTGAGGTCGTTGGTCGACAGACCCAGGGTGCGACCGCGAACCGCTGGCAGACTGAAGTCAGGCACCGGCTTGCCGATTAACGGCGACGGGATCTCGCGGGGGTTGAGCGTCAGGCCGATGCCAAGGAATACCGCGATGCCAAGAAATACCAGCACCGGCAGCAAAAACACCAGCCACCCTCTTGTTCGCTGGTTCCCGCTTGTTTGCAGTGCGCTACCGTCATTCATGAGCTCACTCCGCTCGCATAATGTCAGATGCTCTCGATTGATGGCGCACGAATCGCTGCGACCTTCAGCGTCCCCGGTGCCCCGGACGAAGGGTTTTCCAATTGTAGCTGACAACATAGGCCGGACCACGTTCCCTGCCAGCCGCTTTCAACATGACATCTACTTTCATGTTGCCCGCATGCCGGGCCGCCGTAGCAGCCCAGGGGACGTGGCACGGCTGCGCGAGGCATCCCTGGCGCCAGAGCGGCAACGCCCCGGGGCGCGGCGATTGCTATTATCGTGACTCCTCAAGTGGTCAGCCCTGCGCGGGCCGGCGGGTCTCGTACAGTGCCCGCCTGCAGTCCGGTCCTTGCAAAGGCAAGGGCGCGACCACATTTAAGTAACGTACGGGAAGGTTGAGCGCTTGCGAGGAAGGGCGAATCGGCTTGACCTGTGCGTTGCTAACAGGTTGTAGATTACAATGGTTGTCGCCAGAAACCCTCCCCGCTCGCCTCGGTCTGGCCCTTTGGCAGACCTGCGGCACGTGGCCGGGACGCGAGCACGGAGAACTTTACCACTAGCATGGAAACACGATTCAAAGTTAGCGGTATGAAATGTGATGGTTGCATCGCGCAGGCCCGCGAGGCGCTGGGCAAGCTGCCTGGTTTTGTCGAGGCCGAGTTTGATCTCAAGGCGGAAACCGCCGTGGTCACGGGTGACGTGGATTCCCAGGCCGTGATTCAGGCCCTGACTGCCACCGGTTACCCGGCGGTCGTAGTGCGCGACTAGACTGCTATGTCAGCGCCAGCGCACGCCGTGGCCGAGAAGGCAGACACCCACCGGTTGTCGATCGCGGGCATGAGCTGTGCCGGGTGCGTGGCGAGCGTGGAGAACGCGCTTAATGGTGTGCCCGGCGTCACCAAGGCCGCGGTCAACTTTGCCGAGCACACCGCCACGGTTACCGGCGATGTGGACCCAAAGACCCTGGTACAGGCGGTTGTCGATGCCGGCTATGAGGCCGCGGAGATGCGCGGGCTGCAGGACGAGGCCGAAAAAGAGGCGGCCGAGTTCGCCCATTACCGCAGGCTATTGCGCCAGACCGTGGTGGCCGCACTGGTGGGAGTACCGTTGTACCTGGGGGGCCTCGCGGGTTTGCTGCCCGAGCTGTCCACGGTGGGCGGTCAGGTTTTCTGGCTGCTCGCCGGCGGCGCGACGCTGTTCGTGTTGGCGTACGCGGGGGGGCATTTTTTCACCGGGGCCTGGAAGGCGTTTATCAATCACGGCGCCAACATGGACACGCTGATTGCGCTCGGCACCGGCAGCGCCTGGATGTACTCGATGCTGGTCGTAGTATTTCCGGGCATCGTCCCCAGTCTGGCGCGCCACGCCTACTTCGAGGCGGCGGCCATCATCATTGCGCTGATCAACTTCGGCTCCGCGCTTGAGATGCGCGCCCGCGGAAAGACCTCCGAGGCGATTCGACGATTGATCGGCTTGCAGCCAAAGACCGCGCGCGTCGTCCGTAACGGCAAGGAGCTGGATGTGCCGCTCGAGGAGGTCGGCCTGGAGGAGACTTTACGGGTGCGACCGGGCGAAAAGATCCCGGTGGACGGCGTTATCATCGACGGCCATTCCAGCGTCGACGAGTCCATGCTTACCGGCGAGCCGCTACCGGTCGAAAAGACCATCGGCGATGAAGTCGTAGGCGGCACCTTGAACAAGACCGGGACCTTCCTGTTTCAGGCCAAGCACGTAGGAGGCGAGACCGTGCTTGCACAGATCATCGAGATGGTGCGCACGGCGCAGAACTCCAAGCCGGCGATCGGCCGTCTGGCCGACAAGATCTCAGCGGTGTTCGTACCGACGGTGCTGATCATCGCGGTCATTACCTTCCTCGCCTGGTTCAATCTCGGACCGGAGCCGCGCATCAGTTACATGCTGGTCGCCACCATGACGGTGCTGATCATCGCTTGCCCCTGCGCCCTGGGTCTCGCGACCCCCATATCCATCATGGTGGGCGTGGGTCGGGCCGCCGGATACGGGATTCTGATCCGAAACGGCGAGGCCTTACAGCAAGCGGGCCGGCTGACGACCGTGGTGCTGGACAAAACCGGTACCATTACCCAGAGTCGTCCCACGGTGACATCATTGGTACCCGCGCCGGGCTGGGATGAGCAGCGCTTACTCGCGCTCGCCGCCAGCGTGGAAACTGGTTCCGAGCACCCGCTGGCCGAGGCGATCGTCGCTGCGGCCAAGGACAAGAAACTGAGCTTACCAACAGCACAGGGGTTCGAGGCGATTGCGGGTCATGGCGTGCGCGCCACCGTGGAGGGAGTGCCGGTGCTTTTCGGCAACGACAAGCTGATGCGCGACGCCGGTATCGATGTGGGTGGGCTGGCGCAACGCGCCGCCGAGCTTGCAGCGGCGGCAGCGACGCCCATGTATCTGACGCGCGCCGGGCAGGTGGCGGGCATCGTTGCGGTGGCCGATCCCATCAAGCCGGACTCGCTGTCAGCCGTGGAGCGGCTGCATGCGATCGGGCTCAAGGTGGCGATGGTGACCGGCGATAACCGCGCGACGGCTGAGGCGGTAGCCCGTCAGGTCAGTGTAGACGAGGTGATGGCGGAGGTGTTGCCGCAGCACAAGTCGGAAAAGATCGTGGAGCTCCAGCGCAAGGGCGAGACCGTTGGCATGGTCGGTGACGGCATAAATGACGCGCCGGCACTGGCGCAGGCCGATGTGGGCTTCGCGATTGGCACGGGCACCGACGTTGCCATCGAAAGCGCCGATATCACGCTGATGCGCGGCTCGTTGCACGGTGTGGCCGATGCCGTGGCGATATCCAAGGCGACCGTGCGCAATATCAAGCAAAACCTGTTCGGGGCCTTTATCTATAATAGTGTGGGTATCCCGGTGGCCGCTGGCATGCTGTATCCGTTTTTCGGTCTGTTGCTCAACCCCATGATCGCCGGCGCGGCCATGGCCATGTCCTCGGTCACCGTGGTCAGCAACGCCAATCGGCTGCGCTGGCTCAAGCTCGGTAAGCAGCGAGCATGAGCGCATGGTTGGTCAACGTTGGCGGGCTCATTACTATGGGCCTGATCGTCTGGTGGTTCTGGCTGTCGAAACCGCGCGCACGCAAGGCCCAGGCCGATCGACCTATTGAGATTATCGTCGAGAACGGCGTTTACACGCCGCCGCGCATCGAGGTACCCGCGGGCACACCCGTCACCTTGCGCTTTATCCGCAAGGACCCGAGCCCGTGCGCGGAGAAGGTCTTGTTCGATGACTTCGGTATTAGCGGGGATTTGCCGGTCGGCAAGCCTTACGATATTTCCTTTACGCCGCGGGAGCCCGGCGAGCACGAATTTACCTGCCAGATGCGCATGTACCGGGGGAGTCTGGTCGTCCGCGCGGCCTGATATTTCACGCCAGCGTACGCAGAGAGCACACAGTTTCTGATTAAACAGTGATATTTCTGCCTTCGAGGTTGATACGGTGTAATAGCTTGTGCCCCTCGTCGCGTATCGCCAGCGAGTGTCTGGATGTGTGTTTTTTCTGCAAGCTTTGCGAGTTCTGCGGTGAGATATTCAGACTAACTCCAGTACGCGCCACTGGCGGCGACGATTACCGTAAGCAGACCCAACGTGAGATTGGTGCCGATCAGCACGCGTATCTGCGCGAGCTGCTTGCCGGCGGTGGGAAAATCGCCTGCCGCCACGGCCCGGTTCAGTCTTTTGTAGGGAGCGAAGAACAGATGCAGGAATATTACGATCATCGCGATCCCGACTGCGTGCATGATATGTAAATAGAGACCGAGATTCGTAAAGCCGCCGAATACCGCAAAGATCATCCAATAGCCCGTTGCCGGCAACAACGCCACGGCGCCCCAAACCCACGGGAAAAACCGTCGGAAGGTGTGTGACCAAAGCGCAAGACGCTGCGGCGGCTCGAGCTTTGCCGCTGCCGGGCGCAACGCGAGATAGGCGAAGAACATTCCCCCCACCCAGACCACTGCGGACAACATGTGCAATGTTATGGCGATCCACATACCGTTCTCCCTTCGTAGTGAGCGTAATTACCGATGGCTGTCACTTTGTGGTCGTATCCCTTAGCCAGCCGTAGATACGGTCCCGTAAGGTGTCGTATTTATCGGTGAAAAAGTGATCCGTGTCCGGCTCGCGGATCTGCAAATAGCGTTGATTGCGCGCCTTGCGCGCGGCCTCCCGGCGCGCGTCGGCGTAGTCCAGCACGATCGGCAGGTCATCGCTACCATATATATCCAGTACCGACTTTTGGATTTTCTCCAGCATGCGGGCAGGGTGCTGGTGCATCGTTCCGCCCGCCACGGTGCCGACCCCGATCGCAACCATCCCATCGACCGTTGCTTGCGGGTGATCTGCAAGATAGGCAATCCCCATGGTCGCACCCAGACTGTGGCCGAGCAGAAAGAGGGTGGACACCTCTCGCTGCCGGAGGTATCGGATTCCTGCGTCAATGCGCGCGAAGGCCTCGGGAAAGGTCTTGCCGTAGCCAGCGGCTGGCGCGTCACGCGCAAGCACGGGCATCTGGACCGACAGCGTATGCCAGCCCATGTTCGCAAGATCCATGCGCAGGCTATCGATAAAGCCCCATGCCGGATGTACCCCACGGCCATGCATGAGAATCAAGCCCTTGGATGGGCCGGCCGCCTCATTCTCGGGAAAGGTGTAGAGCGCGAGGAATTTGACGCCACTGGTCTCAAGCCACACAGGCTCGCCGACGACAACGAAATCGACGATCTGGTCGGCCCAGTTTCGCTCGCGCGCGCGATCCGATACTGACGCCGTATAAGCTCCCGGCGCGACGCACCACAGCGACAGGCTCAGGAGCAACAGCCCGGCGAGATGGCGATTTTTCATGGTCGATCCGCGCTCATCAGGTAAATCTGTGCTATCGCGAAGCCAATGTGCCCCGCCACTGGGTGGACGTCAAGGCTGCAAACGCCGCCGCTATCGGTTAAAGTGCGCATCTCCGTGGTGCCGGGTTGGCCGGCGAGAGTACTGCGCATGCCGGATTACAAGATTGCCCCCTCGATCCTGTCCGCAGACTTCGCCAGACTGGGCGAGGAAGTGGCGAATGTTCTGGCAGCGGGTGCGGACATGGTCCACCTCGATGTCATGGATAACCACTACGTTCCGAATCTGACAGTAGGTCCGCTGCTGTGCGAGGCGTTACGCAACTTTGGTGTGACCGCCGACATCGACGTGCATCTCATGGTGAAACCGGTCGATCGCATCATACCGGATTTTGCCAGCGCCGGCGCCAGCTATATCACGTTTCACCCCGAGGCCACTGAACACATCGACCGCTCGCTGCAGCTCGTGCGCGAGCAAGGCTGCAAGGCTGGTTTGGTATTTAATCCGGCGACGCCACTCGATTACCTTAAATACGTAATGGACAAGGTCGATATGGTGCTGCTGATGTCCGTCAACCCCGGCTTTGGCGGCCAACGGTTTATTCCCGGTGTGTTGCCGAAATTGCGTGAGGCGCGCGCCATTATAGATCGGAGCGGGTCCGCAGTTCGCCTCGAGATCGACGGTGGCGTCAAAGTGGAGAATATTCGCGAAATTGCCGAGGCCGGGGCCGACACCTTCGTGGCAGGCTCAGCCATCTTCGGCACCGAGGACTACAAGGCGACCATCGATGCCATGCGCACCGAGCTGGCGAAAGTAACCCGGTAGAAAGTCCAACGCAAAGACGCTAAGACGCAAAGGAAAACCCAGTTTAAAACATTTATATTCACAAGTTCAGAGATCCTAACCTAAAGCACCGCAACGTGTTTCAAAACCTCTATTGCCTTGCCCGAATGCGGTCAGCCAATCAAAGACGTGAAGGACTCTAATCCGAATATTTCACCGCTGAGCATACAGAGGACGCAGAGAAAGAAAGGTCAAGCGGTTTTGCCCTGATCTCAAAGGGACTAGGGTGTCACACTTGGCATCGCGGGCCGGTTGCCAGGGGCCCTGTTTTACGGTTTGTTCCCGCGGTAACTGCTCCCTGCGTTACTCTAGCTCCTACGTCCCTGCAGTCGTCTGTGATCTATGCGCTCTCTGGTGTGAGTTCATGCAGCATTAGCGCTAACACACCGCGGGCCGCCATACTTTGATTTCAGCTATGATGAAATATTTACTCTTTGCGCCTCTGCGCCTCTCCGTCTTTGCGTTGAGTTGTTACGCTGTTAGCAATGACTAGCGGTTTCAAAGGCCCCTTGGCCGTGAAGGTCGTGATCATTGACCTTGATGGCACCCTCATCGATACGGCGCCGGATATCGCGGCGAGTGCCAACGACATGCTGCACGAGCTGGGTATGAGCACGTATGACCGCGAAACCGTTGCCACCTGGATTGGCAATGGTGTGAGCCGGCTGGTAAGGCGGGCGCTCACCGGCGACACGGACGGCGAGCCGGACCAGGCGCTGTACGAACGCGCCTACCCGCTGTTTTTCAAGCACTACGCTGAGCGTGTGTCGCGTGAAAGCCGGCCCTATCCTGGCGTGCCGGGAGTGCTTGCGGACCTACGTGATGGCGGCTTCCAGCTCGCCTGCATCACCAACAAACCGCAGGCCTTGACCCTGCCGCTGTTAAAGGACCTGGGGTTGCGCGACTACTTCGAGCTCGTCGTCAGCGGCGACAGCCTGCCCGCACGCAAGCCCGACCCCTTGCCGTTGCTCCACGCCTGTGAGCACTTCGGCATCGCGCCGGGGCAGGGGGTGCTGGTCGGGGATTCGGCCAATGATACCCGCGCGGCACAGGCAGCGGGGATGCCTGTAATTTGCGTCACATATGGTTATAATCAGGGCATCGACATACGGGATCTGGAGCCCGATGCGGTTATCGATTCCTTGGATGAATTGCCGAACTGTATCCGGCTAGCTTGATAGAATATCCGCCCATGTACACCGCTGGAGCGTATGACATAAACAGGAGAAACGCCTGCTGGCGATGGCGCAACCTGGCCACTCGCTAGAAAGCGTCTTTTTCCGTTTACGTTGTAACCCAGTGGTGATTCATGTCCTTATCAAAATCTGAATTCGATCAATACGCGGCACAAGGATTTAACCGCATTCCCCTGATGCGCGAGGTCCTGGCGGACCTCGACACACCGCTTAGCACCTACCTCAAGCTGGCCAGCGGCCCATATTCCTATCTGTTCGAGTCGGTGCACGGTGGCGAGAAATGGGGCCGCTACTCCATTATCGGGCTGCCGTGCCGCACCATGGTGCGCGTGTTTGGCACAGAGATCACCGTCGAACGCGACGGCGAAGTCGTGGAGCGCGAGAATGTAGGCGATCCGCTGGCTTACATACGCCGGTTCAAGCAGCGCTACCACATGCCCGAGATCCACCACCTGCCTCGCTTCACCGGCGGACTCGTCGGCTACTTCGGCTATGAGACCGTGAGGTTCATCGAACCGAGATTGGGCGAGCTGGCCAAACCCGACGAAATCGGCGCGCCGGACATATTGCTCCTGGTTTCCGACGAGGTGGTGGTGTTCGACAATCTTGCCGGTAAGCTATATGTGGTGATCCACGTGAACCCGGCGATCGAGGACGCGTACGATCGGGCGTCTCGGCGGCTCGATGACCTGGTCGCGCATTTGCGCGATGCAGCCCCGGTGCCGGCGGCACCTGCAACACCAAAAGAAATCACGGAAACCGACTTCGTGTCCGGCTTCGAGCGCGACGCATTCGAGGCCGCGGTGGAAAAGTCACGGGAGTACATCCGCGACGGCGATATCATGCAGGTGGTGCTCGCGCAGCGGTTGTCGATCCCATTCGACTGTGCGCCGCTCGATCTGTACCGGGCGTTGCGTACCCTTAATCCTTCTCCTTATATGTACTTTCTGGACCTCGAGGACTTCCATATCGTGGGATCCTCACCGGAGATCCTGGTGCGCCTGGAGGAAGACCTGGTGACGTTGCGCCCCATTGCCGGCACCCGCCGACGCGGTCGTGACGAGGCCGATGATCAGCGGCTGGAGAAAGAGCTGCTCGGTGACCCCAAGGAGCGCGCGGAGCACCTGATGCTAATGGATCTCGGCCGTAACGACGTCGGGCGCGTGGCACAGACCGGCAGCGTGTGCGTGACGGAGAAAATGCTCATAGAGCGTTACTCTCATGTAATGCACATCGTGTCCAACGTGACGGGCAAGCTGTGTGAAGGGATGGATGCGATAGATGTCTTGCGCGCCACGTTCCCGGCCGGTACCGTCACCGGCGCGCCCAAGGTTCGCGCGATGGAGATCATCGACGAGCTCGAGCCCGTACATCGCGGCGTGTACTCGGGCGCGGTGGGCTATATCTCATGGTCCGGCAACATGGATACGGCCATCGCTATCCGCACGGCGGTGATCAAGGATAGCCGGCTCTACATTCAGGCCGGGGCGGGCATCGTCGCAGACTCGGTGCCGGCGTATGAATGGAACGAGACCATGAGCAAGGCGCGGGCGATTTTCCGCGCCGTCTCCATGGCGGCTGCTGGTTTAGATCGAGCAACAAGTGCGAAGTAACAAGTGTGAAGTGGGAGCAAAATGCGAAAGAAGTCCAGGCGTAGTTCCAAGTATTCCCTTGCTACTTGAAACTTACTACTTTGCGCTAGCGGAGCATGCGCATGTTATTGATGATCGATAATTACGATTCGTTCACGTACAACCTGGTGCAGTACCTGGGGGAGCTGGGTCAGGATGTCCGTGTCTATCGCAATGACCAGATAACGGTCGATGAGATTGCCGGGCTGGTGCCGGGGCACATTGTAATATCGCCGGGACCGTGTACACCTAACGAGGCGGGCGTGACGGTGGCGACGATTCGCCGCTTCGGCGGGCAGATCCCCATCCTGGGTGTGTGCCTCGGTCACCAGGGTATCGGCCAGGCCTATGGCGGCAAGATCGTGCGCGCCAGGCAACTCATGCACGGCAAGACCTCCATGATCCACCACACAGGCCGGGGCGTGTTCGCGGGCCTGCCCAGTCCGTTCGAAGCCACACGCTACCACTCCTTGGTTGTCGAGCGTGAAGCTCTGCCGGCATGCCTGGAGATCACCGCGTGGACCGAAGACAACGAAATCATGGGTGTGCGGCATAAGGAGCTGGCCGTCGAGGGGGTACAATTCCATCCGGAGTCTATATTGACCGAGCACGGGCACGCCCTACTCGCAAATTTTCTAAAATCGAACACCTAACGCAAAGGCGCAGAGACGCAAAGGTGGTCAAATTTTGTTTCTTCGCTGTCGCTGACAGATTGGGAGTTAGTGGGACGAGTTCGTTTAGGGGGCGCCGCTTTTTTGGCAAGAAAATCTTTGCGCCTTAGCGTCTTTGCGTTGAGTTGTTTTTGAGGGGACTGATCATGGATATTCACACAGCGATACGAACCGTATGCGATCGGCGTGATCTGAGCCAGGAACAGATGCGCGCGGTGATGCGCATTATCATGACCGGCGAGGCGACACCGGCGCAAATCGGCGGTTTTCTTGTCGGGCTACGCATGAAGGGGGAGACGGTCGAAGAAATCAGCGCAGCGGCCGAGGTAATGCGCGAGCTCGCTACACATGTAGGCGTCAGCGGCCCCCATGTTGTCGATACCTGCGGTACCGGCGGCGATGGAATCAACACCTTTAATATATCGACCGCGAGCGCGTTCGTGGTGGCAGCGGCCGGTGGCAAGGTCGCCAAGCACGGCAATCGCTCTGTCTCGAGTCACTCCGGCAGCGCCGACGTGCTCGAGGCCGCCGGCGTAAGTCTCGATCTCACGCCGGCCCAAGTGGCGCAATGCATTGATGAGGTCGGGGTAGGCTTCATGTTCGCGCCCAAGCACCATGGTGCGATGAAACACGCCATCGGGCCCCGGCGCGAGATGGGGGTGCGCACGATATTTAACCTCCTGGGCCCGCTGACCAACCCGGCGAGCGCGCCGCACCAGATGATCGGCGTATTCAGCGGCCAGTGGGTAGAGCCCCTGGCGCTGGTGTTGCAGCGACTGGGCAGCGAGCATGTGCTCGTGGTGCACGCCGAAGACGGGATGGATGAGATCAGCATTGAGACACCGACCCGCGTGGCTGAGCTCAAAGACGGCGCCATCACTACCTACACCGTGAGCCCCGATCAGCTCGGCTTCAAGCAGGGTAAGGTGGCGGATCTTGCCGTCGCGAGCGCCGACGAAAGCCTGTCGATAATCGAGTCGGTCCTCAATAATCAGCAAGGCCCGGCGCGCGATATTGTTGCCCTGAATGCCGGCGCGGCCATCTACGCGGCCGACCTCGCTGACTCGCTGGAGGCGGGTACACGCAAGGCGCTTGAGTGCATCGCCGGCGGTGCGGCGCGCGAGAAGCTGCAGGCGCTTGTGGGCCTGAGCCGCAAGCTCGCCGGCTGACGCGCTAATGCGCAGCACACCGCAGATATTGCAACGGATATTGGCGCGCAAGGCGGAGGAAGTGGTCGAACGCGCCGAACGCGCGCCGCTGAAAACGCTGGGCCAGCAAGTGGAAACGACGCCAAGACCGCGCGGTTTTCTGCCCGCACTGCGTACGCGCGTGAGCGGCGGTGGCACCGCCGTGATCGCGGAGATAAAAAAGGCCTCGCCGAGCAAAGGATTGTTGATGGCTGACTTTGACCCGGCCGAAATAGCGCGTAGCTACGAGTGCCACGGCGCCACCTGTCTCTCGGTTCTGACCGATACCGATTTCTTTCAGGGCACCGACGCCCATTTGCGCGAGGCGCGGCAGGCCTGTTCGCTGCCGGTGCTGCGCAAGGATTTCACTATCGACGTCTATCAGGTCTACGAGGCCAGGGTTATTGGTGCCGACTGTATCCTTCTGATCGTGGCGGCATTGGGCGATCCCCACATGCGCGAGCTGCTGGCGGTGGCGCACGAACTCGGTCTGGACGCGCTTGTCGAAGTACACGATGAGACCGAGCTTGATCGGGCGTTAGCGCTCGATGCGCCCCTGATCGGGATTAATAACCGGGATTTGCGTACTTTTCAGGTGAGCCTGCAGACTACTTTCGATCTTCTGGACAAGATTCCCCCCGACCGCCTCGTCGTGACGGAGAGCGGCATACAGTCCGCGGGAGATGTGGCGCGTCTGCGTGAGTGCGGTGTGAACGCGTTTCTCGTGGGCGAAGCGTTTATGAAGGCCGCCGATCCTGGGGCGAAACTGGAGCAGATATTCTTTAACAGCGACAGCGAGTAGCAAGTAACGAGCGACGGCTATGGAGCCGGAATACGGTTAACGATTCACGAATCAATGAAAGCAACCATTAAATGGACGGGTGAGGCGAGTTTCGCCGGCCAGGCCGACAGCGGCCACACGGTGATTATCGACGGTGCGCCGGAGTTTGGCGGCCGTAACCGCGGCATCCGACCGATGGAGGCGGTACTTATCGGCCTTGGCGGGTGTACGGCCTTCGATGTAATAAGCATCCTCAAAAAGTCGCGCCAGCAAGTTAGGGACTGTGTCGCCGAGCTTGAGGCGGAGCGCGCCGATACCGCACCGAAAGTCTTCACCCGTATTCATGTGCATTTCGTTGTCAGCGGCACGAGGCTCGATCCGAAGAAAGTCGCGCGTGCCATCGAGCTTTCTGCTAACAAGTACTGTTCTGCCTCCGCAATGCTCGGCAAGACCGCCGAGATTACGCACGACTTCGAGATCATCGAGGCCCCGTGAGTAAAGCACCCACAGCTCACTCAAAGTTCCACGAGCTGGTCCGGGCGTACTATCATGCGTGGTTCCGCTACCACCCCGAGGCGGCGGTGGATACCGGTGTGCCCGGTTATGCGCATCTGTTGACGCCATACGGCGAGGAGCACAAGGGCGCATTGGTGTATCTGAACGACGAGCTCAGGATTAGCTTGGAAGAGCTGGATCGAACGGCGTTTACGGACGACCAGAAAATCGATTTTGACGTCCTTTACGGCGCGGTGTTACTGGAGAACCAGTATTTGCTGGAGATCGAACCCAAGGCGCCGGACCCGGGCAAGCTGTTGCCGGTCCATGCTATCTATCAGCTCACGATTCGCCCGGTTGAGGACTTTGAATCGGCGTTGTTGGCGCGCCTCAACGCCATCCCGGTGCATCTCACTGGGGCGCAGGATCATCTGCGCCCGCAGGCGAAGCGTATTTCACCCCTGTGGCTCGAGTCTGCAGTAACCGCAGCGCTGCGCGGCGCCGAATTTCTGCAGGGGCTGCCCACACATCCGCTTGTGGCAGCTTTCGCTGCCAACGCCAAGGGGGACGGGCTCGATGCAGCGATCAACAAGGCCGGTCGCGCATTACTCGAGTACGCCCAGTTCCTGCAGCGCGACATTGGGCCGCAGGCCGAAGGCGAGTTCGCGTGCGGGCAATCGTATTTTCACAATATGCTGCGCTACCGGCACTTTCTCGATATCGAGATCGCCGGGCTCTATGCGTTTGGCGAGCAGTTATTTGCTGAGACGGAGCGCGAGCTCAAAGATGTCTGTAAGAAGCTGTACGGGCATGTCGACCTGGCCCGGGCTACGCGGGAGATTCAGGCCGACCACCCGGACCAGGACAAGCTGCTGGCGACCTATCGCCAGCAGATGCAGGCCGCACGCGAGTTTGTTGCAGAGCACGACCTCGTAACGCTGCCCAAGCAGGAGCGATTGGATGTGGTGGAGACGCCTATCTTCCTGCAACACCAGATCCCGTTTGCCGCTTACTCGGACCCGGCGCCCAACGATGCCGAGCAACAGGGTTATTATTATGTGACGCCGCCTACGGACAAGGAGCAGCTGGCGGAGCACAATTATGCCGGCCTGATGCACACGTGCGTGCACGAGGCCTGGCCGGGTCATCATCTGCAGTTTGTGACCGCCAACCTGAACGAGACGTCACGTACGCTCCCGCGCCTGCTCAATGCATCGGCGACACTGTATGAGGGATGGGCGCTTTATTGTGAACAGCTCATGCACGAGCAGGGGTTTCTGAACCGCCCGGAGCAGCGTTTCATCCTGTTGAAGGATCGGCTGTGGCGCGCGTTGCGAGTCATGATCGATGTCGAAATACACACACGCGGTACCAGCGTCGATCAGGCTGCCGATCGCATGGCGGTTCATCTGGGTTTCCCCAAAGAGCAGGCACTTGCAGACCTCATGTGGTACACGCAGGCGCCAACGACCCCGATGGGTTATGCGACCGGTTGGGCGCTGATCAACGCGCTGCGCGACCACCTGCGGTTGCAGGACCCGAAGATCGATCTCAAGTCGTTTCACGATCGCCTGTTGTCCGCGGGCTCGATCGCGCTCCCGCTGGCGATAAGAAGGGCTTTTAGCGAGCGCATGTGGAGTAGTGTCAAGTCCGCGGTATTCGCTAATGCGGTCGGCGAGGCCGCGCAAAAATGACTGACTGTGATTAACACCTATTTTCGACGACCTGTCTGTGCGTTGTTTTCGACCCCAGACGCGCTTCCCCCTGCACTAGACATAATGTTTTGACCTGCCCGTCCTCAAGGCACGTGGGTTATGCTGAGG
>JBHHZP010000027.1:0-32524 GCA_046758085.1 Acidiferrobacterales bacterium | reverse complement strand
CCAAGCATGCGAAAATCGTGAATGTGACTTCCCGTCTCGGCTCCATGACAAAGAACGCGGCCGGTGATTTCAGCAACGGGCAGTTTTCATACTCCTACCGCATTGCCAAGGCCGCGCAGAATATGTTTACCCTTTGCCTGGCGCAGGAGTTGGCCAAGGACGAAATCGCCGTGTACAGCGTTCACCCCGGAAGGTTGTTGACTGGCATGGCGGCGGATGATGCAGATACTCCCCCTGCGGTTGCCGCCTCGCGATTTGTGTCGTGGCTGGAAGCGGCCGACGACAGCGCCTCGCCGCACTGTATTAGCCTGGAAGACGGTGAAGTCCCATGGTAGTAACGGCAACTCGATCTGCCGCAGAGATGTTTAAAGATCGTTTGCAACTCACGCTCGCCGGGAAATGGACCGGGGAGCGCCCGACTTACTGGCTATCGAGAAAAAAGGACAATCGATCATGACCGCAAATCGCACGCATATCGAGACCAAGCTGATTCACGCGGGCGAGCCCCGGCCGCGTCCGAGCGGTGCGGTCAGTATGCCTATTTTTCAGTCCTCGACTTTCGAGTACGAGGGTCAGAGCAGCTACCATGAGATCAAGTACATTCGCCTGAATAACACGCCTAATCACGTTGTTCTGCACAACAAGCTCGCGGCGCTGGAAAATGCCGAAGCCGCCGTGGTCGCGACCAGCGGCATGGCGGCCATTTCTACGTCGCTGTTGACCTTGCTTTCCTCGGGAGATCACGTGCTGGCGCAGGACTGCTTATACGGGGGTACGTACGACCTGATCACGAAGGACTTACCCTCATTTGGAATTTCGTTCGACCTGATCGATAGTAATGCGCCCGAAAGCTGGAAGTCGAAGCTGCAGCCCAATACCAAGGCGATTTATGTCGAGGCAATGAGTAACCCATTGCTACAGGTCGCGGACCTGCAAGCCGTCACACGCTTTGCTAAAGAGCACGGCCTCGTATCTTTGGTGGATAATACGTTTGCCAGTCCCGTGAACTTTCGTCCAAGCGAGTGGGGATTTGATCTCTCACTGCACAGCGCTACCAAGTACCTCAATGGTCATACCGACATAGTGGCGGGCGCGATTATCGGGCGCGCTGAGTTGGTGGAAAGAATTAAGCATCGGCTCGATCACCTGGGCGGCTCGCTCGATCCGCATGCGTGCTACCTGCTCCACCGGGGTATGAAGACGCTCGCGCTCAGGGTGCGATACCAGAACGACAGCGCATTGGCGCTGGCAAGATTCCTGAACGAACATCGCGCCGTTAAGCAAGTGAACTACCCCGGTCTCGAAAGCCACGCGGGCCATGGGCGGGCGCGTGAGCTGTTCGACGGCTGCAGCGGCATGCTGAGCTTCGAGCCCGAGGGTGGTCGCGAGGCTGCGCAGCGATTCATGCAGGGTGTTACCATACCGATTGTGGCCCCGAGCCTAGGGGGCGTGGAAACGCTCGTCACGCTCCCCGCCACCACCTCGCACGCCGGGCTCTCGGCTGCCGAGCGTCACCGGCTCGGAATCGCCGACAGCCTTATCAGGGTTTCCGTTGGCATCGAGAGTACCGCGGACCTGATAGCGGATCTTGACCGGGCGTTGAAGGCCTGAGGGCGGGAGATCGGCTGCGGTAGCCAGAGACGACCCGCAGTTGGTTTCTAGGCATCCAGGTCAGGAATGAGCTTGCTTCTGAGCCTTTCAATTATGTCTTTGAGCTGTAGCTTGCGCTTTTTAAGGCGCCTGAGCTGCAGCTGGTCGACGTAGACTTCTTTGGACAGCCTGGCGATGACGTCGTCGAGGTCCCGGTGCTCGATCTGCAGCTCCTTGATCCTTGCCTGCAGGGCTTGGGTTTCTTCGTTAAGCATGGTTCAGATATTTCACCGTATCATACAGCTTGAGCGCGCGCCAGCTTGACCCCCGTGGGCGTGGAAGCAGGTTCCAAAATAGCTGGATTTCCGCGGAATTTCGCCACCGGCAGCCCCGTTGCATAATCGATCTTGTGGCGCCATCCTGCTAAGCTTGGGGCGCGCCCCAGGCCGCCGCCGAGTGTCACGACGCGCGGGGGACCTACGCTTGTGAACGCCGAATCCTGTTGATGTCACACAAGTTACGCCCGAGCGCGAGAAAGTTTCAGACTGCCCTGATCGCGCGGGGATTTCAGTGCGAGGTCGTGGAATTGCCGGACGCCACACGCACGGCGCCACAGGCCGCGCAAGCCATCGGGTGTGCGGTCGCACAAATTGCCAAGTCCCTAGTGTTCAAAGGAAGGCGAACGGACAAAGCGATTCTTGTCATTGCCAGCGGCGCGAATCGGGTCGATGAAGCCAAGCTAGGCGAGCTCGTCGCCGAGCCCGTAGAAAAAGCGAATGCCGATTTCACGCGCGAACGCACCGGCTTCGTGATCGGCGGAATCCCGCCGACGTGCCATGCGGAGTCAATAGAGGTGTTCATCGATGAAGACCTCTTGCAACACGCCGAAATCTGGGCGGCCGCCGGTACCCCGCACGCGCTCTTCAAGCTGACCCCGTCCGATCTTCGAAAAATGACCGGTGGGCGGGTCGCGGCGATCAAATAACGGTCGTCTGTGCGGCCGGGCGCTACTTCTCCGGGTCGGGCAGCTTACGCTTCGATTTTGCCCCGGCGGGCTTAGCAGCGGGCTCGTTTGATTTTTCTTGTGCCGCCGTGTGGTTACCCGGCTTGCCCGCGGGCCAGGATGAAAACGGAAAGGGCTTCTCCTCGGTGATATAAGTCAGGTAAGCCAGCACTTGGTAGAAAAATGTACTCAAACTCTGACCGAAGCCAAGGAGCCGCTGATTGGGTTTGCCGGTAAGCAGGGTCGATCCAAACTGGAATACCACCACGGCAACCAGCACCAGCTCGGCCACGCTGTAGATCACGCCAAACAGCACCATGAACAGCCCGCGCACCCAAGTCGTGCGCTGGCTAATGTTCGATTTCAGCGTGGTGTCCATTGAACCTCCCCATGGTGGGCGCCAGACAGTAACCAGAGTCTCGTTTTATACATCCAGTGCTGCCTGGATCACAAGTGAAACGTCACATGCCGGGGGAGGTCGCGGCTTGGCGGGCAATACGGAAGGAAGGGAGCAGCGGCGGGGGAGATGGGTGGTGGCAGGCGCGTTGGGCGGTACGGGTCGGCATCACCTGGTATAAAGTAGGGCCATGATACGTGCCACACGCAGCATCGTGATTGCCGAGAACGAGATTCGCTGGCAGTTCGTGCGCGCCTCGGGACCCGGGGGACAGAACGTCAATAAAGTGGCGACGGCAGTGCAACTGCGCTTTAACGTCGCGCGCTGTGCATCTTTGCCGCCCGAGGTGCGGGAGCGGTTAGTGCGGCTGGCTGGCCAGCGCATGACACGAGGCGACGTACTGGTTATAGACGCCCGGCGCTTTCGAACACAGGAGCGAAACCGGCAAGATGCCATCGACCGGCTGATTGCACTGATCCGCAGGGCCGCGGTGAAGCCCAAGCCGCGGCGCCAGACCAAGCCGACGCTTGCGGCCAAGCGCCGACGCCTGGAGGCCAAGCGCCGCCGCAGCGAGGCCAAGCGAATGCGCCGCCCGCTCACCGAGAATGACGCCTAATCAGCCTAACGCCGCAATCGGAGTGACTACAACGTCTTGAATAATATGCCTAAAATTTATAGTCGTTACGCTTCTGATCCAGCCCTAAAGGACTAGAATAGATATATAGATAGAGGCAACCCGCGCATTCTTCGTCTCCAGACCCATCGACCGACTTCCAAGGAGCACACCATGGCGCTCAAGATGTCCGCCCCCCGCAAGCGAGCAGGGGCCAGTCCCGACCAAGTCAAGCTCGACCAGGTTGTTGCCCAGACGTTAAAGGAGCGCGATGCGCGTATGCAGGGTTATCGCGAGCAAGCCTTGAAGCTCTATCCTTGGGTCTGCACTCGCTGCGGTCGCGAGTTTAACCGCGACAACGTGCATGAGCTCACCGTGCATCACAGGGACCACGACCACGACAACAACCCGCCGGACGGCAGCAACTGGGAGCTTCTATGCACCTATTGTCACGAGAACGAGCATGCTCGTTACGTCGATGAGGCCGGCGGGCTGGAATCGGGGTCCGGCGACACACCGAATCAGGATGCTACTTTCAAGCCGTTCGCCGATCTCAAGCAAATGCTAAAAAGCGCGAAGGATTGATATTGTTACCGCGATCCGCATTTGTGCTTGTCAGGCCCGCGAGCGGTTACGGGAACGGTGTCCGTTCGCGGCAGTAGCCAACAGCCCCTCACTCCCTAGGAAGCTGCTGACCGCGCGACAGCCCTGCTATGGCGAAACCGCACCGTCGTTTTCCTAACGTTCGTCGACTACGTATTTCAGTTCTTTTGCTCGTCCTTGTATTGGTTGCCGGCGGGACCGTCGTTCAGCGTTACAGCGCCGCGAGTTGGAAACAGCCCTTACGCGTAACCCTCTACCCGATCAATGCGGCAGGATCTGTTGCCGTCTCCGAGTACATTCGCGGCCTTACATTGACAGACTTCGTGGCCATCGCTGAGTTTCTAGAAAACGAAGCGCAATTTCATGGGCTCGCGATCCAACCACCCATGGTGATCGCCTTAGGGCCCGAGATCGAAAGTCGACCACCGTCGCGACCGGGCCCACGGGCAAACAAGCTGGCTGTAATCTACTGGAGCCTGAGGCTGCGATACTGGGTCTATCAGAATCTGTCCACTTTCGGTCTGGGTTTCGCCCACACGCGAATATTCGTGCTTTATCACGAGGCAAGTCGAAATCAACCGCTTGCACATTCCTTCGGGTTACAAAAGGGAATGATCGGGGTCGTACATGCGTTCGCCATTCCAGAGCAAACCGCCCAGAACAACATCATTATCGCGCACGAGCTGCTGCACACCGTGGGAGCGACAGACAAGTATCATAGTGATGGACACCCGATCTTCCCCGAAGGCTTTGCCGACCCGGAGCGGGAGCCGCTGTATCCGCAGGACGCGGCTGAGATTATGGCGGGACGCATCCCGCTGTCAGTAGGCTCGGCGGAGATACCGGAAAGCCTGGAGTACTGCGTGATCGGACCGAGAACTGCAGCCGAAATCAACTGGTAATAGACCGCGTTTCTTTACTGGACTAGGCAATAACTTCCACGCCTTTCCAGAACGCGATGTAGTTCTTGATTTCTTTTGCAGCGTCCTTGGGATCGGGATAATACCATGCCGCGCTGTCATTCCTTTTACCATCGACGATGATGTGATAGTAACTTGCCTGTCCCTTCCAGGGACAGAAGGTATGCGTATCGCTTTGTACTAAGTATTCCTGTTTCACCGATCCAGGCGGAAAGTAGTGATTACCCTCGATCACGATGGTGTCATCGCTATCTGCTAACGTTACGTTATTCCAACTGGCTCTCATGTTTCTCACCTCTGCAAAAATTTCTTATCCGGATAAAGCGTGCATCGCAAATGCCTAACTTGGAAATCATAACAACTCAGTGCGGACTGCGCTGACAGCGCAGAGGGGCATGATTGCCTTCCGTGCCGCCAGCGACTGTCTACGTGTTTGCTTGCGCTACGATCTTTTGATCCTTCGGTCTGTGGTCCCTGTACCGCTCCTGCGATCTCTAGAAATCTTCGGTAAGATATCCGGCTAACCCGCGTGCGCAGACGATGCGGGCTCCGGGGCGCTGTCTGCGGCTCCAGGTTTCTGCCAGGCGTATGCGCCAAACGCATCATCAAGCGGCGTATGCGCCAGGTGGTTGGTGTAGTTACTCATTGTTTTGATGGCAACACCCAGGATCACCTCGAGCACTTGCTGTTTGTTATAGCCAGCCTGCACAAAGGCATCGACGTCGTTTTCCTCAACCCAGCCACGGGCCTGCACGATGCGCTGAGTAAAACGGCGCAGCGCTTCCAGCCTGGTGTCCGGCATCGGCGCGCCATTGCGAAGCGTATCGAGCTCCTCGGCTGGCAGACCGGCCATGTTGGCGGCGGCGCTGTGCGCGGCCATGCAGTAGTGGCAGTTATTTTCGTAACTGGCCGCCAGCAGGACCACTTGTTGTTCAACGGGGCTGAGGCTCGAGGTGGCGAAGATCTGCGAGAGTTTCTTATAGCCCTCCAGCAGCGCCGGTGATTCGGCGAAGACGGCGTGCAGGTTAGGCACAAAACCGAAAGTCTTCTGGCTGGCTGCCAGGGCAGGTTTGGCCTTTGGCGGGGCAGACTCTACCGTGTGTACGCTGAACATGCTCATGCTGTTTCTCCTTTCGCGTTTTGATTCAATCGGTTGTCAACCGGCGATCGCTGGTTGTAGGTGGCCTGTGCTCGTCGCACTGTCGAGAGCTGGGTAGTCGATATAACCGTGCGCATCACCGCCGTAGAACGTGGACGGATGTGGTTCGTTGAATGCGGCACCGATTGCCAATCGCCGCGGAAGGTCGGGGTTGGCGAGGAAGAGCGTACCAAAGGACACGAGGTCGGCCTGGCCCCGGGCGATCGCTTCCTGACCCGTGGTCGCGTCATAGCCACCGTTGACTATAAGCGGACCCTGGAATGCCTGGCGTAAGCTTGGCGTCAGGCGTTGTTCTTCCGAGGGGCTTGGTGATACAGGCTCGACGACATGGAGGTAAGCTAAGCCGTCCTCGTTCAGCCGTCTGGCGGCGTAAGTGAATGTGGCGGACGGATCCGAGTCGCTCATGTCGTTGAAAGGATTGGTCGGGGAGATGCGCACGCCGACACGATCGGTAGTCCAGACGACGCTGACCGCTTCTGTCACCTCGAGCAAGAAGCGCACGCGGTTCCCGACGCTACCGCCATATCGGTCCGTGCGATGGTTGCTGCCGTCACGCAGGAACTGGTCGATCAGATAGCCGTTTGCGGCGTGGATCTCGACACCGTCGAACCCGGCCTCGCGTGCGCGCCGAGCGCCTTCGGCGAACTGCTGGGCGACGCCGACGATCTCGTTGGTCTCCAACGCCCTTGGGGTCACGAACGCCTGCAGTCCCTGGGGCGTGAACGCCTCGCCGGCCGGCCGGATGGCCGAAGGCGCCACGGGGAGCACGCCATTGGGTTGAAGCGACGGATGGGAGATGCGTCCCACATGCCATAGCTGCAAGAAGATCCGCCCACCGGCTTCGTGCACCGCATCGGTGACCAGGCGCCATCCCTCGACCTGGCGGTCGGTATGAATCCCGGGTGTACCCGGGTAACCCACGCCCTGAGGCGACACCTGCGAGGCCTCGGTCACGATTAGCCCCGCCGAAGCGCGCTGGGCATAGTACTGCGCATTGAGTGCGCTAGGTGCGTTTCCCGCGCCGGCCCGGTTCCTTGTCATCGGTGCCATCACAATGCGGTTTGTGAGCTCATACGGCCCTAGCCGCACCGGTGCGAAAAGATTCTTAGCTGTTAGCGTGCTTTGCATGGTCGCGTCCTTGCTCGTTGTTGACGATTTGTTGGATAACCTGATCAAGGGCGGCGGATGGCAGGGCGCCGGGCTGTGAGAATACGACCGCTTGATCTTTGAACACGGCCAACGTGGGGATGGCGCGAATACCAAACTTCACTGCCAATTCCTGTTGCTCGTTCACATTCACCTTCGCGAAGAGAATATCTGGATGCCTTTCTGCGGCGGCTTTGTAGATCGGCGCGAAGGTTCTGCAGGGACCGCACCACGGCGCCCAGAAATCAATGAAAACCACAGGATGTCGCGCGACAACCTGCTCGAAGTCCGTCCGGGTCAGCTCCACTACGGTGCCAGCAGGAACGGTGCCGTCTTGCTGTTTCGGGCTCGCATTTTGTTGGGTCATCAGTCCTTTCTCCTTAATTTCGCAAGTTAAATCCGCTTGATACAGAATTCTTTCCACGCGCAGCGCGATGAAAACTGTATGCACAACCTGATTCTTTAGCTAGGCGGCTTGCTCGGTCGTAACGCCTGCCGTGACGGTCCACGCGCAGGCTCACGCCCATTCGGAGGCCGCCGGCAGTTATAGCGTCCGCAGCCAGCCCTTTAGCCGTCGGACCTGGCGATTCACCACATTGGGGCTGTTCAATGCATTGGCGAGCAGACTGATTCCCTGCAGCATCGCCATCAGCTCATGGCCGAGGTCGGTGGCGTCGCGTTTACCCAATAATCGAAATTGCGTGGTCATCCAATTGAGTTGGGTGTTCAAGATGTCGTCGGCCTTCTCCGACAACGACGAGCGCTCCTTGTTGAGCTCCTGGCACAGACTGCCGATCGCGCAGCCGCTGGTGGCCAAGGTGTGGCGCTGGCGGGCTACCATGTCCACGAAACGGATCAGCCGCTGGCGCGGGTCTGGCAACTCGTCCCATGCGCGGAGCTTGCCGCGAATTTCCTGAACCCGCTCATATATGACCGCCGTCGCGATCTCCTCCTTGGTCTTGAAGTAGTAGTACACGTTGCCCAGCGGTACGGCCGCGGCCTCGGCGATGTCTGCCAGCGTGGTCTGGTTGTAACCGTGCTCGTGAATCAGGTCCTTCGCGGACCGCACCAGCCGCTCGCGTTTGTCGCTCGCTTTCATCATAAGTATTAGTCAGCTAACTAACTTAGTTTATACAAAAAGTGAATATGTTGTCAAGCGGAGTGGAAATACCGCGTATGCCGTGACGGCAACACGCTTGTGCCGGGTGGGCTGTCATGCTGTTGAGGAACCAATTTGAACCACCTGAAGCACAGCAAAAAACCGCACTATTTGCTATGCGAGCTGACGCACTGCGCCGGGAGCGCGATGGGAGCGCAAAGCAACGCCGCCGGGGCGAGGCGGATACAAACGAAGCTCCGGTGGGTGAGCCGCAATAAGGCGAGTGTCCGGGAGATGCTCGCCCCGGTGTTCCAAGCGCAGCCCGAAAGCGTAGCGCAGGAAGGCAAGCCCCGGGCTTTGATGCCCGCGATCCCTGGCGTGCCCCCTGCGGGTCACCTACGGCGGTCCACTCGTTCCCGGCGAAATTGTGGAGCGTTGCGAGAGGGCGTAGCGAAGAAAGTGGCGAGTCAAAAAGCCATGGTAGACAGCGTTCCAAAAACTGCGACCATAGCTCAGACTATGCCGAGCATGTCTGCACGTAGTGCTCGCGAACGGCACCCGCAGTCTTGACGGGTATCAGGACGCCAGGTCGAGGCTGGTGGGGCAGCGCAGGAAAGAACTTTTTCGGCCTGTTTCTCGTGTGCGGCCTCGGCGCCGGTTATCCTTCATAGGACCGCCACCAATCGCGGTGGCGATTATCGATGATCATACCTGGGCCTGGGTCCTGCTCGATGAGCTGTGGCCAGATATGTTTCAGGTCCTGGTCGAACACAGTTCGAGGATCGGCCTGCACGACCAACCAATCGCCGCGCGCGAGCTCTGCGTCGAGCTGTCCCGCTGCCCATCCCGAATGACCCAGAAACATTCGCAGCTCTTGCGATCCCTTGCGCTGCCTGATCGCGCGCTCGAGCGCGTCCTTGCTGGCGCTGTAGTAGACATCGGCCATGATGTGCGCCGTTTCCTTCGGGGGGGCGGGCGATCGAACCAGGAAAATCAATCTGTCCGGTGCCACCGGGCCACCAAGAAACAATAAGTGCTTTTCGTCGGTGATGCTGTCAAGGTCCGGTAGCGCCCGGGACAGTGGGATGTCTGTCGGCCGATTGATAATGAGGCCCAACGTACCCTCGTCGCCATGCTCTAACAGCAGGATCACGGTTTGGCGGAAACGCGGGTCCGGCATGCTGCGTTTGGCGACCAGGAACGCGCCTTTCTGTGGCGTGGTGCGGTCCGGCAGAATTCTGTCTTCCCTGGGGATGGACGAAACGGCCACGTGCCCCTGCACAACCGGCAAGAACACCGACAATCCGAGAATGACTAGAACAATATGCAATCGGTACCGAAGCACTCCTCCACCCCGTCGATGAGGCGGCTGACCGGTGGCGCCCCTATGGACTTGACTACTCATCGTGCGCCCGCTGCAGGCGAGCGTTCCGATTGCAATTGTAGACAAGATGGCCGCTGGGTGCAGCAGTATCAGAGCCGGCCCGTCGGAAGGTGCGGCCATGGGCTGGCGGAGCGCTCCTGGGCGCTACGCGGTCAGGATTCCCACGACGGCACCGGTCATACACGTAGCCAGCGTTCCCGCAACAATAGACCGCAGCCCCAGGCTGATAATTTCCGATCGGCGCTCCGGGACCATGGTACCGAGCCCGCCGATCATAATACCGAGACTTCCGAAGTTGGCGAATCCACACAGGGCGTACAGCATGATAAGCCGGCTCCGCGGGCTTAGGGCGTCCGGTGCTAATCGTGCAAGGTCCGTGTAGGCGATAAATTCGTTCAGAACGGTCTTGGTGCCCATCAATGCGCCAGCGGTCACCGACTCGTGCCAAGGGACACCCATCAGCCACACGAGCGGTGCCATGAGGTAGCCCAGGATTCGCTGCAGAGTGATGGTCTCTCCGCGAAAAACCGGCAGCAACGCCAGGATCTGGTTGGCCAGGCTTACCAAGGCGATCAGGACGATAAGCATGGCGATGATGTTGAGCATGAGCTGCACGCCTTGCAGGGTGCCCTTGGTCACAGCGTCCATGCTGCCGACGGCCGGATCGGCGGCGATTATTTGGCCCGTATGGGGATCACCCTCGGGGGGCACCATTAGCCCGGCCACGGTAATGGCGGCCGGTGCGCTGAGGATGGACGCGGCCAGGAGATGGCCCATCGCATCCGGGATGATCCGGCCCACGATGCTTGCATACAACACCATCACAGTTCCGGCAATGGTCGCCATGCCGCACGTCATGATCATGAAGAGCTCGCCGCGACTGATCTGCTTGAGGTAAGGCCGGACGAAAAGCGGTGCCTCCACCATTCCAACGAAGATGTTGGCGGCGACACCGACGCCGACCGTGCCGCCGATACCGAGCGTCTTTTGCAAGACGAAGGAAAACCCCCGCACGACCGCGGGCAAGACGCGCCAATAAAACAGTAACGCCGACAAGGCGCTCACAACCAGAACCAGGGGCAAGGCTTGAAACGCGAGCACGAAGCTCGCGCCTGGGTAGGATTCGGCAAACGCGGACGGCCCACCGCCAAGATAACCGAACACAAACGCGGTGCCTGCGCGAGTCGCTTGCTCCAGAGACAGCAGAACGTCATTCAAGGCGATAAACAGCTCGCGCATAAATTCCAGCTTTAGCAGCAAGATGGCGAGCACGGCTTGTAAGCCCAGACCCGCGGCTATGGTTTTCCATGGCACGCACCAACGGTTTTCGCTCATGACCCAGGCGAGCGCCGCAATAGTCAAGAATCCGAGAATGCTCTGCAAAACCAGCATCTGTTCCACCGCCCGTAATCTATCGTTTGCGCGCTCCGCTGGGCGCGCCGGTTGCTACAATAAAGCCTGTATGTGTTCAGCCAGTCTGTACGCACGGTACGAGCGTTGCAAGTTATTAACGAGCACACCTATTTTAAAAGCTTCTCGACCCCAGCGGGGCACGCGGCGTTGGCGACGCGGAGGTCACGAGCGTGTGGACACCGAGAGAATACCAACGCACCGAGCGTTCGGGGCCCTGCGCATCTGCGTTCTCTGCGTTTTTTCCACAGCATTTTTCGGTGGAAGGCTGATTTGAAACAGTTTGGTTCTTGCCGTGGAAGCGGATGTCGTGTAAGAGTTTGGTCCCCTGCTCAAGCGCCAACAGCGAGTGATTAGATGTTTGTCTTCTTCGCGATCTGTGCGGTGAGATCGCGCAGTATCCATGCTGGCCGCTTGGAACTGCGGAATTCGGCAGCTGTCAAATTGGACGGTGCGCACCCTCGGGAGGGCATATCACTGTGAAAAACAAGATTGTTAGCGTAGCGTTACTGATCGCCGCATTAGGACTAGTCTCAGGCGCTTCGTTCCGGCCCGGTGTCCAAGCCGGTGACATCGCGCACATGGCGGTGGCGCCGGAGTTCACGCACCACGACCCCAACGATTGGATCAATTCCCAGCCGTTGCGGCTGCAGGGGCTGCGCGGCAAGGTGGTGTTATTGGATTTCTGGACCTTTGATTGTTGGAATTGTTACCGCTCGTTTCCATGGCTCAAGTCAGTAGAGCAACGATTTGGCGACAGTGAGTTCACGGTGATTGGTGTACACACCCCGGAATTTGACCATGAGCGCGTACGCGCCAACGTGGTACGCAAGACCAGGGAGTTTGCGCTCGAGCACCCCGTCATGATGGACAATGATTACTCCTACTGGAAGGCCTTACACAACCGCTACTGGCCCACGTTTTATCTTATTGACAAGCAGGGTCGATTGCGTGCGCGTTATGTCGGCGAGACGCATACGGGCGA
Organism: Acidiferrobacterales bacterium; assembly: GCA_046758085.1. Lineage (GTDB taxonomy): Bacteria > Pseudomonadota > Gammaproteobacteria > Acidiferrobacterales > SPGG2 > VRUB01. The sequence continues at coordinate 20,215 of JBHHZP010000027.1, read as the reverse complement.
GCGCCGCGCAACAGACATCGAAGCAAAGATCGCCCAGCTGCTGGCTGAGCCGCCCGGGTAAAGAAAGGGCAGTCCACAGCTGTCCCACAAGTCTCGTCGCGAAACGCTGAAATTCGCCAAGACAAAGATGCCCTAGGAATGGGCTGCACTCGGGAGACATGGATCACGCCTTTGTTTCCGAGACACGCCGTGAATACTTCCGTGTAGGCTAGGCGTCAGCTTCCCTGCTGGCGACGGTCTCGGAAACAAAGGCGTGATCCATGTATGGGGCGGTTGTGGGACAGTTGTCGGGCTACCCCTTAGCCGCAGGCAAGAGCTTGCGGATCTCCGGTGGCAGCGGGGCCGATCGACCCGTGCTGTAGTCCACCCATACGACGCGTGCGCGGCCCTGCGCGAACACGGTATCCGGTCGTGCCGCATCACGCAGCTCGTAATAGCTCTCGAAGCTGCTGCGCCCGGGCGGGCCGCCATAGAGGCGAACCTCAAGATTGGCCGGATAGATGACCGGCTGCTCGAACGTGCACGTGGCAGTCGCGATGACGGGTCCCTCGCTTACATCCGCAGCGATCTTGATGCCAAGGCTCTCCAGCCAGCCCACCCGCGCCTGCTCCATATAGGTAAAATAGGTGGCGCTGTTGATGTGGCCGAGCGCATCCATGTCTCCCCAGCGCACCGGGAATGTGAGGCTATGGAGCAAGGCGCGTTGTTCGTTCATGGCTGAGCGCGGTTATCCCATCGGACCAGGTGGCAGCACCAATGGATCATCAACTCTTGAATATTTTTGTCAACTGCATCCACCGTGCGATGCCTGCGCGACGCAGATACGTTGGCGATCTCATTTCATGTCTGTCATTGGCGCTACCTGTGACCTCCCACACCTGCGCGCGCATTAAAGTACATGTACAAAAGCGAATGATTATCGCTTGCCTTCTCTGTGGTGGCCATCGATCGCGTCCCCCGAACATGTGATGGTGTTACGATTTGTTCCGAATCGCGCGCAGCTGTTTCCCAGGTACACAAACCCAATTGGCAAATGAAGCGGAGGTGACCGCTCCGATGCCGGTCGCACGGTCATGCATTGTTTTACGCACCTCCTGCCCATCGTGCGATCAACAAAAAATCTCATAGGACTCAATGGCTTACCACGCACACGGACATGCATCGTATGCGCCGTACACGTGCGCTTCACGCCTGGGGTGCCATACGGTTTATTTGGCACGGCGTTTGCTGAGCTTAGGGCGCCCCCGTAAATACCGTGGGCAGAAAATTTTGGTTGGGCCGACCCGGTCCAGGTCCAAAACCGATCGTACAATGACGGAGAAAACCATGATGTCCAAACCCACCCAGGAGGCAACGACCCCCACGAAGAGCAAGGCTTGGATGTTTCTTGTCGCGGCTTTTATTGCTCTGGTGGTGATCGGTATCCTCACGACCTAACCAGACGGTAGCAGAGATCCTTTCCTAGTTTTCGATCTGCCCCCTGTGCGCACCCCGCGCAGGGGCTTCCTGCCCCACTCGGGGGCGCTCGGCGTGCCCATCGCGGCGCCGATGCCCAGTGAACCATTGGCCTCTCCATGTGGCCCAGGTCACAAATGCGAGCGACGCTGACGTTGGAATGCGTCTCACAAGCGCGCAGCAACCCAAGTGCGCAATATCAGGCTGGCGGCGCGGTTCGGAGCGCGCCGAACGCACATTCATATTGATGAATGCGTGTGCTACAGTGGGCGCCGGTAAAATCGTGCAAAACAACGTCCGATGATCAACAGGCGGCAGTTCACCAAGGCCGTAATGGCGGCAAGCGCCATTGTGCTTAGCACGACAAGACGCCGTGTTTGGGCGGCGACACAGTATGTGCCGCACATGAACGACGATGGCCTCTACACTCAGCCCTGGTTCATGCAGACTTTTCTCAATCTGCGCGATGACCTGGCGGAGGCCCGTAGTGTCGGCAAGCGGTTCGCGGTGATTTGGGAGCAGAAGGGTTGCCCCTACTGTAAGCAAATGCACACGGTGAATTTTGCCCGCCCCGAGATTAATGATTACGTGCGCACGCACTTCAGCGTTCTGCAGCTCAATCTGCGTGGGGCCCGCGAGGCCACCGATTTCGACGGTGAAACCCTGGCGGAGCGCCAGCTCGCGCTCAAGTATGGCGTGCACTTTACTCCGACCATTCAATTCTTTCCTGAAACAGTCGGCAATACGCCGCGCCGAACTGGCGCTGAGCTGGAGATTGCACGTATGCCGGGTTACTTCAAGCCGTTTCACTTCATGGCAATGTTTGAGTTCGTCAACGACAAGCTCTACGAACGCACGAGCTTTCAGCGCTATTTGCACGACAAGCTTGCGGCGTTGCAATCGCAAGGCTTAAACCCGGAAACATGGTAACGGTGAACCGGTTGGCAGGGTGTCGCCTGCCGTGGCAGGCATCGCTCATCAGTGGTTTGTTTTTCGCCGTTGCTGTGGCGGCGGAGAGTCCGGCCACCGAGCTGATCATGTTTCGCTCGCAGACCTGCGAGTGGTGCGATATGTGGGAAGCTGACGTCGGGTCGGTCTACGCCAAGACGCCAGAAAGTCGGTCCATGCCGCTACGCCGAGTGGACATCGAGGACCCGCTGCCACCGGATCTAACTGCCATCGAACCCGTGGCCTACACACCCACGTTTGTCTTATGGGAAAACGGCCGCGAGCTCGGGCGTATCGTCGGTTATTCTGGCGAGAGCCATTTCTGGGGCCTGCTGGAAATGTTGATGCACAGGAGCGAGCCACCCAGTGCGGCGTTTGTGGCCTCGTCACGCGGCACGGCATGGGCAAGGTAAGAGAAAGGAGGACAGTGCCATGAGATCCACAGTAGCTGCGCTCGCGCTGGCTGTGTTTACGGTAACACCGGCCATTGCCGGGGAAGGGCTGATCACTTTCAAGGTCTTGAGCCCGGAGACGGCGCTGGAGCTGGCGAAGGCATCGCTTGTAGACTGCCGCCAGCGCGGTTACCAGGTTGCCGTAGCCGTGGTCGACCGCTTCGGCGTCTTGCAGGTCGTGCTGCGCGATCGATTCGCCGGGCCGCACACGCCGGACACCGCCCGGCGCAAGGCCTGGACCGCTGTGTCTTTCCGCACCGACACACTAGCCATGGAAGCGCTGACACAAGCGGGCAAGGCGCAGTCAGGTGCCCGCCACGTCACAGACGCGTTGATGATCGGGGGCGGTGTGCCGGTCGAAGCCGCCGGGTCGATGGTCGGCGGAGTGGGAATTTCCGGTGCCCCCGGTGGCGACCTGGACGATGCCTGTGCCCGTAGCGGGATCAAGGCCATCCAAGCCAAGATCGAATTTTAAAATCCTGCGGGAGCGTCCTGCTGGCCCCTGCGGTCGTTGGTTTGATCTTTATGTGCCGTGCGAAGAGGACACCTCCTGCCCGAGCGGACGACTAAGCTACTCTCTATCCCTTACGATATATATGTATTTAGCGGAAAGGGATATGTCGGGCGAGCTCGAAAACCGGATAAGATGAATGCGTGAGTATAGGCGGGACCACTGCAGGCCCGTTCAGCCGTCGGCGCTTCCGAGCTTGGCTCGGAATGCTGGACACGGAAGTCTGGCGTGCCAATAAGGCGCATCGCTCAAAAAATGAATAAGAAATTGCTTAAATAACATATGACTTATGGTAATGATCAAGAACAATGAATTATGATTCACACGAGTTGATGTTAGGTTATGAGCACAGTGTCGCCGGGATTTGGCGGAGATCGGAGCTGGCGGCCTTTGAGGTGTGACAAGGGTGTAATTGCGTTTCGACCGCGTTAAGCATGCAGCGCCCTGTGGTTTCAGACCACATAACATCGGAGGAGAAGACGTGGTGAAAAAACCGTTCCTGGCCTCTATTCTAGGCGCCTTAGTTTCCGCTGTTTTCGGTATTAGCACGCTCGCGGGAGAGTCGCCTAGTTACAAGATCGAAAACTACGGAATCCCCAAATCTCTGACCGGTAAGCCCGGCGATCCTGTCAGGGGGAAAAAGGTCGCCATCCATCGCAAGCTAGGCAACTGCCTCGCCTGTCACGTCATGCCGGTCCCGGACCAGCCGTTTCAGGGTAACGTCGGGCCACCGCTCGCAGGGGTTGGAAAGCGATTGACCGAGGCGCAGATACGACTGCGTATAGTCGACCCGAAGGTGTTCAACCCGATGACCATCATGCCGTCCTTTTACAAGTCGCAAGGTTTCCATCGCGTCATGAAGAAGTTTCAGGGTAAGACAGTTCTGACGGCGCAACAGGTGGAGGATGTTGTGGCCTACCTGAAGACGCTCAAATGAATCGGACCCCGCTAAGGCCAAACGCGCGGTCTTTAGACGCTATGCTCATCAAAAGACTATCCACTCGCAGGAGGATGTGTACATGAGTGAAAACAGCCCCGCACGAACCTATACGCGCCGCCAGATGTTGATAGGCGCCGGCGGTCTCGCGCTGGTTGGCATTGCCCCCGGCATACGCCCGGTGTTCGCCGATGCCGCCAGTACGCAGGCGGCGATCAAAAAAGCCATCGGGACCAAAACGCTGAAGTCAGGCCGAATCAAGCTGACACTGCCGCAGATTGCAGAAAACGGAAACACGGTGCCGATATCGTTTTCCGTCGAAAGTCCCATGACCAAGAACGATTACGTTAAGGCAGTGTACGTGTTCGCCGAAAGCAACCCACGGCCCAATGTGGCCGCGTTCCACTTCACGCCACGCAGCGGCAAGGCACAGGCATCCACACGAATACGGCTCTTGAAGACCCAGAAAATAATCGCGGTGGCGCAGATGAGCGATGGATCGGTCTACATGGCCAAGGACAAAGTCAAGGTCACCATCGGCGGCTGCGGCGGATGATTACAAGAGATGGAGGTGCGTAATGGCTAAACCCCGCGTCAAAGTACCGAAAGAGGTCAGGAAGGGCGAAGTGTTTCAGATCAAGACACTGATGCCTCACAAGATGGAATCTGGCCAGCGCAAGGACAAAAAGACCGGCAAGAAGATACCGCGAAAGATCATCAATAAGTTTGTCGTTAAGTACAATGGCGAAGAGATATTCAGCGCTGATTTCTATCCGGCGATCTCGGCCAACCCGTATATGGCGTTTTATACTACCGCTACCGAGAGCGGTCAGTTGGAGTTCACCTGGGTGGATGACGACGGCAAGGTGTACAAGACCACCGCTCCAATCAAGGTGTTATGACCACAGGGGGCTAGCACGATGCGCTATAAATCGTTGATAACGATATCGTTTTTTGTACTAACGGCCGGTATAACCGGAACGGCGCTCACCGGTGAGAAGTGGGGCAAGTACGAGGTCAAGGGCAAGCGCAGCGGTTACACTTTTTCGACGCCGGAGACGCGCGCAATGCAAGACGATGACTTCGCCAATCCGGCTTTCCTGTGGGTGCAGCAGGGCGAAGAGCTTTGGTCCAAGGTGGACGGGGAGGCCGGTAAGTCCTGTGCCTCGTGCCACCAGGATGCGGCCAAGAGCATGAAGAAGGTGGGCGCGACCTATCCGGTGTACGAGGAGGATGTGGGCAAGTTGATGAACGTCGAGCAGCGGATCAATCAATGCCGCGTGGAACGCATGAAAGCGAAGCCGTGGAAGTATGAGTCATCGCCACTCCTCGCCATGACCGCTTATGTTAAGAATCAGTCTCGCGGTCGTCGTGTGAAACCGAAGATCAAGGGGCCGGCGGCTCCGTTCTTCGAGAAGGGTAAAGCGTTCTACTTTCAGCGCCGCGGCCAGCTCGACATGGCTTGTATGAACTGCCATGTGCAGAGCCCGGGCAAGATGATCCGGGCGAACCGTTTGAGCCAGGGGCAGAGTAACGCTTTCCCGTTGTATCGTCTGAAGTGGCAGAAGCTAGGCTCGCTGCACCGGCGCTTCCGGGGTTGCAACAAGCAGGTGCGCGCGAAGCCTTATCCCTACGGGGCCGATGAGTACGTAAACCTGGAACTGTACCTCGCTTGGCGCAGCCGTGGCCTTCCAGTCGAGACGCCCGGCGTGCGGATGTAGCTCCTCTGTTCGAGTCGCTTCATGGGGGGAATGCATTTCCCGTGCATTCCCCCTCTTTACTTTTTGAGGTGCAGGCATGTTGACGCGCCGTGACTTTCTACAGGTAGCGCTCGCCACAACGGTCTTCACGGGTTTGCCCGCGCGCCTTAGCCGTGCCGCTGCGCGCCAGACGATTACCCAGACCGATTTGCTGCGGTTTGAGTCGCTGGGGCAGGTGACACTGCTGCATATCGCTGATATCCACGCCCAGGTGGTACCGCTGTATTTCCGCGAGCCGTCGGTGAACCTCGGGGTGGGGGATGCGCGCGGGCAACCGCCGCATGTCACGGGCAAGGCCTTCCTGACACGATTCGGCGTGCCGGCCGACTCGGCCGCGGCGTACGCACTCACCAGCGAGGACTTTGTCGGCCTGGCGAAGTCCTACGGCCGCATCGGCGGGGTCGATCGCGTGGCCACGCTCATCAACGCGATACGCGCCCAACGCCCCCGGAACACGCTTTTTTTGGACGGCGGGGACACTTGGCAAGGCTCGTACACGTCTTTGCAGTATCAGGGTGCCGACATGGTCGACGTGATGAACGCCCTGGGATGCGATGTTATGACGGCGCACTGGGAGTTCACCTATGGGGAGGCGCGGGTGCTCGAGCTCAAGGAGCGCCTCGAGTTTCCCTTCCTCGCCGGCAACGTCATGGATACGCAATGGGAGGAACCCGTCTTCGATGCGATCAGCTACTTCGAACGCGGCGGCGTGAAGATCGGTGTCATCGGGCAGGCATTTCCGTACACGCCGGTGGCCAACCCGCGCTACAAGATGCCGAACTGGTCGTTCGGGATCCGCGAAGACCGCGTGCGCGAGCATGTCGCCAGCGCGCGCAAAAAGGGTGCCGAGCTGGTTGTGCTTTTGAGCCACAACGGGTTTGACGTCGATCGCAAGCTCGCGGGGCGAGTAAAGGGCATCGATGTGATTCTGACGGGCCATACCCACGACGCATTACCGGTGGTCGTCAAGGTGGGTAAGACGCTTCTGATCGCATCGGGATCGCACGGCAAGTTTCTTTCCCGGCTCGACCTCAAGGTCAAGCGCGGGCAGATTACCGATTATCGTTACCGGCTGATCCCGGTGTTCTCGGAGGTGATAACGCCCGACCCGGCGACGGCCGCGCTCGTAAAGAAGATCCGCGCACCGCACGCGGCCCAGATAAGCCGGGTTCTGGGCCGCACCGACACGTTGCTTTATCGTCGCGGTAACTTCAACGGTACCTTCGATGACCTCATCTGCAATGCGCTGATGCATGAGCGCGACGCGCAAATCGCGCTGTCCCCTGGTTTCCGCTGGGGCGCGACGTTGCTGCCTGGGCAGGAGATCACCGTAGACGATGTCTTTAGCCAGACTTCGATCACCTACCCGAGTGCCTATCGTGTGGAAATGACGGGTGAGCAGCTCAAGCTTATCCTGGAAGACGTCGCGGACAATTTGTTCAACCCGGATCCGTACTATCAGCAGGGCGGCGACATGGTGCGGGTTGGCGGCATGGGCTATCGCATCAATATTCGCGAGACCATCGGCTCACGAATCTCCGATATGACGTTGCTCAAGACCGGGCAGCCTATCGACCCGAAACACAAGTATGTCGTCAGCGGTTGGGCATCGGTGAACGAAGGGGCAGAAGGTCCACCCGTGTACGATGTGGTTACGCGCTACATCGAGCGCAAGAAGGTAGTTTCGATCGAAGAAAATACCGCTATCCAGATTGTCGGCGCCTAGCGCCAGACCCGGACAGAGGCGGCCGTGGGCGGGTTCGACGTATCTCATGCAGGCGCCGTGCTGGCGGGTCTGCTCAGCTTTCTTTCCCCGTGTGTGTTGCCGTTGGTCCCTCCCTATCTTTGCTTCCTGGCCGGGATCACCATGGAGCAACTGACCGAAGGGGGCGCTGCGGTGCCTGTCGCGGCCGGGCGGGTGATGCTGGCGGCGCTGGCGTTTGTGCTCGGTTTCACTACGGTGTTCGTCGCCCTCGGCGCAACCGCAACCGTGTTTGGCCAGATCGTCACGGCATATCTGAATGTGCTGGGGTACGTGGCCGGCGTGGTGATTATTCTTCTCGGTCTGCACTTTCTCGGTGTATTGCGTATACCCCTGCTGTATCGGGAGGCGCGTTTTCATATAGCGCAGCGACCGGCGGGTATGGTAGGCGCCTACGTAGTCGGTCTGGCATTCGCGTTCGGTTGGACACCGTGTGTGGGACCGATGCTGGCGACGATCTTGTTCGTCGCGGCCAGTGAGGACACGGCATGGCGTGGCGCGAGCTTGCTGGCTGCCTATGCTGTCGGGATTGGTCTGCCGTTCCTGGCGGCCGCACTGGCAGCGGGTCCGTTCATGAGATTCATGGGACGATTCCGCACCCACGTTCGCCGTGTCGAGCAATTGATGGGCGGCCTGCTGGTGCTCACGGGGGTATTGTTCTTGACCGGCTCGATGGCCGATGTCGCTTATTGGTTGCTCGAGGCGTTTCCCTCACTCGGCACCGTCGGCTAAACGCATCGAGCCTTGGTCCGAATAATAGTGGTGAGTGCGGCGCACAACTGCATTAGTTGTGTCACCTACCGGCGAATATTCTAATCGGGTTCTCGCACCCGAAGGCTTGGGATTTTCTCTGCGATCTTTGCGGTCTCTGGTGTGAGTTAGGGCGATAGTCGGGCTAGCCAAACCGCAACGATAGCATGCCGTTGTAGGATCGGATGACCCGGATATAACCGATCGCGGCTTTTTGGTCCTTGCGGTCCACCGCTTGGGTCATCTGCTCGAGCGCTTCTAGCATCTCCCCGATCAGCCGAGCGAAGTCTTCGTTTGTGCGATACGCGGGCGGGGCCTCGTCCCGGCATTTCCGTGCAAGATAAGCAACGACTGCTGCGGCGCCCTTCATTTCATTCCTTTCCTCGGTCGCGTCGAAATTGGGCGGATGCTGCACGTAGTATGATAGCGCAGCGACTGCCGCATTAAGATCGTCCACGCTGTCGGCGAAGACCCGGACCGAGTTGCGTTTGCGCAGGGCCGACAGCGCTTGCTGTATTTCGGCGAGGGCAGAGTTGCCGGTAGCGACATCGCCACTATTGGCGGCGGCGAGCGCCTTGTTGATGGTGTTGCTGATTTCGGCCAGGGACACGCTCCACCGCGGGTCCGCTGAAAAGGCATCCGGTGGCGAGGCGGCGAAGCGCCCCATAATGGTATGCCACTTCATTTGCATGCGCTTGAGTTCGAAGGCGGCAACCCCGGAATTTTTGGTGCGAAAGTAGAAACTGGCGGCCCGATAGTGACGATAGGCTTCAGCCACAGCGGTATTGAAGTCGGCGAGATCGTTCGCCCGCGTGAGGGCGGGTATCAGCATGCTTATTACCAGGGCGAGCCACACCAGCCTTGCGACAACAAGCGATCCGCGTTTAGTCATCTAGTGCTCCTTGGGCCGGTACTCAGGCATCGTTAGTCTCATGTGTCACCGGGTTTGCGGTCGGTACGGGCGAAAATCACAGATCCTCTTTTAGCACCGGGAACATCAGCCGATCCACGGGTGCGTAGTCGTCCGTCAGCACCGGTGTTGCACTTGCTTCGATCGCTCGCATAAGTCTGCGTGGTGGCCAGCGCAACCACACACGTTGGGCCTCAGGTTCCGCGGTGGGGCGCGAAGTTATCCTGCTGGCTGTTGTGGATTCATTGGTTGCGAGAACAAGAAAGGTCAATCTGCCGCCTGCCGCCATCTGCCGCGAATCCACCCATACCTCCACCTTGGGAAAGACTTCGAGTAGCGTGCGAACTGAGCTGAACAGGAACAGTGGCTTGCGCGAGTGGTCAATGACGGTGAGTGCATAGAAACCGTGGAGGGCTAACCGGCCATGAACCTCACTCGCGAACTCCCGCGTGACCAGATGTGCCGGAACGGAAATGTCGTGAAACGCATCACCGACAATGACATCGAACTGCCTTTGCGACGGCATGGACTGCAACAGCATGCGGGCGTCCTCGTGCTCGATCGTCAAGTTGGGTGCCGCATCGAGCCACATATGTTCACGCGCAACGCGCGTTACGGCGGGATCGACTTCCGCTACAGTGAGCGCAGCCCGCGGAAATGCGGCGCTCCACGCGCGTGGCAAGGTGTACGCGCCGCCGCCGATAAAGAAGGCGGAGAAGGCTTCGGCCGAGCCGCCCCGCGCTCGCAGCAGCTCGTCGACCAGCTCGACATACGAGGTGTGAAGACGAGTAGGGTCATCGCGATCATTGATGCCATGGCCCATGTGGTCCAGCACCATGAGCGCAGAGGGGCGTCCGGAATCGAAGGTGTAGTCGATCACACGGATGCAATAGTAGTTGCTCTCTTCCGTGCAGGGGCTTACAAATGCCGCCACACGTTGGCCGGCGGTGACGCCGGCCACAACCGTTGCGACCGTGATAATGGATAACGCGCTCAAGCTGAGGCGTGATAGCCGGGCGCTCAGCGCCAGTATGGCGCCCAGCGAGGCGAACACGGCGGCTACTACGAGCATCGTTCCGATTGATCCGATCCATGAAATAAATACATAGCCCGCGCCCAGCGTGCCGACGATGCTTCCTATGGCGCTCACGGCGTACATCTGTCCAATTACCCGGCCGGCGCTATGGGGGGCATCATCGACCGCGAGCTTGGTCAGGGCTGGCGAGACCACGCCGACAAACAGACTAGGAAGGAAAAACAATGACGCGGCGAGAAGGATAATGGCCACAATCGGGTCGAGGCCGGCCCCGAGAATCGCCGGCGACAGCAGTCGGATAAGCAACAGACTACCTGCGGCGCTGCTTGCCGCTAGCCACATGGCGGCTGCAAGCACACGACGGGTTCTGGTGTGAGTGCCGTTGCTGAGCTCGCCGCCAATCCAGTGACCCACTGAGAGGCCGGCCAACACAGTCGCGATAATTGCAGTCCAGGTGTACAGCGACATACCGATGTAGGGAGCGAGCATCCGGCCTGCTACGATTTCGATAACTAATGCGCCTGCCGAAGACAAAAACAGAGCCACGCCGTATCCGACACGCCGGGTGATGATCTGACTGTCATTCATTTCGCTGTTGCTCCTGGTGTCGCCGGGCAACGGAGCAGCACCAGGCACCGTGCCTCGCGCGCCGTCTTTTTATGTGGATCACACGACCCGCGAGCCGGCCAACCGCCCGACCGGCAGCGATGGTGCCCGGCCCCGCCATGCGTGATCGCGGCCAAAACATTGTAAATCTTGCAGGTAATTTCGTCTTGGCGCCTACCTGGGGGAATCCGAGGCCGGGGCGGTACTTTACGGGCGGGGCCGGTCGAAAATCGGTGGGGAGGGACTCGCTCGGGCAACCGGCTAGGCCTGCTTTGCAGCCCTTTTAGCGCTTTGTGCGGCGGGGGCACAGAACAACTCGTAAAGCAGCTTAATCACCGCGCTTGCCTCCGCGCTCGCCAGGCGATAGTAAATGGCCTTACCGTCGCGGCGCGTGTCAACGAGATGATCGGCGCGCAACCGCGCAAGCTGCTGTGACAGCGTCGGCTGCCGGATCTCGAGCAGATCCTCCAGCTCGGTAACATTGCGCTCACCTTCTGCGAGGTTACACAAGATGAGGAGGCGATCCGGGTTGGCGAGCGCCTTCAACAGGCGCGAGGCCTCTTCGGCGCTCTGGTTCATTTCGACCAAGTTCGTCATATACACGAAAATGATTACAACAACAGGCAAAACTATATAGCATAACTCCGTCGAGATTTCAGGTCGGCCCGGCTCGACCCCCAGCATAAGTAGTTGCAGCCGGGAAGCACTGTGCCGGGACGCCTTATGCTCGGTGATGGCGGCATAGACCAGTAGATAATAGGGGGGAACGAATGCTTGTCTCCGAGACCGCGGTAAGCGCGGGGGTACGGGTGTTGGGGCTCGGAAACAAAGGCTCCATCCATGTCTGCACCGGAGCCCATTGGCAAAAGGACCTTTCAATCTTAACGAGCTAGGAGGAGGTCGCGCCGGGATTCAGGGAACGGCGGTGGGGCCAGTGAGCACAGTGTACCGGCAGCGCGTGCGATTTGGTCCCGGCAGTGCGCGTCGAATTTTGAGATGGACAAGCCACGCATGCATCTGCCCGATTACGAGCGCGGCAGCATCGTCAATCTACTGAGCGCCATACAGTCGGCACTCGGGGTAGATGGCTGTCGCTACGCTCCGCTGTCGTATATAGACCCGCACCGACTCACAAGGGCGAGACATATCGTGCTCATGGTAATCGATGGGCTCGGCTACCGTTGCCTGTTACAGCACCGCGCCAATACATTACGTCAACACCTGGTTGCGCGAATCACGTCTGTCTTTCCGTCGACTACGGCATCCGCCATTACTACCTTCTTCACCGGCACCGCGCCCCAGCAGCATGCACTCACCGGTTGGTTCACCTATTTCAAGGAACTCGGCGCGGTAATTACCCCGTTACCATTCAGGCCGAGAATGAACAAGGGATCGTTGGGTGAAGCAGGGGTGCAGGCACGACACTTGTTTGATCATCCGTCGATGTTCGAAAAGATCCAGCGACGCCGCTACATCGTGTTGCCGCGCCCCATCGTTGATTCGGACTATACGCTCGCCCTCAGTGGCGGGGCCGCGCGCGTGGGGTACAAGTCACTCGTTGAGTGCTTTAAGTCCATCACAGAGATTCTGCGCACGAACGGCGAGCCCACCTACGTTTATGCCTACTGGCCTGAGCTTGACACGATGGCACACACCAACGGAATCGGAAGTGATCGTGTGGCAGTGCTTATCGAGCAGCTGGATTCGGAATTTGCACGTTTTCTCAAGGCCGTCCGGAACAGCGGCGCAACGGTAATCGTCACGGCCGACCACGGCATTATCGATTCGCAGCCGCAAGAGTTGATTCGGCTGGAAGAGCATCCACAGCTCGCGGAGACGCTGGTGCTACCGCTTTGCGGTGAGCCACGGGTGGCGTTCTGCTACGTACATCCACACAAGAACGATGCGTTCGAACGCTATGTTCGTGCACGGCTTAGCCGCTACGCCTGGCTCAAGAGCAGTGAGGATCTGATTGCGCGCGGCTACTTTGGTCTTGGTGAGCCGCATCCTCGCCTGCTTGATCGGATCGGGCATTATGCACTGGTCATGAAGGACCGCTATGTGATCAAGGACTGGCTGCTCGATGAAAAACACTTTGTGCAGATTGGGGTACACGGTGGCGTGAGCGAGGAGGAGATGTATGTGCCTCTCATTTTGGTTGATAGCGGGGGCTGAAGTGCACCGGCAGCGCGCTGTCCAAGCTGTAACGGCACCCTCGGATCTATGATGCTGTCGCTCGAGCGCGAGTTTATCGAGACCAATGGCATACGCTTGCACGTCGTATCCGCAGGCCCGGAGGATGGGCCATTGGTGGTGCTGTTGCATGGTTTCCCGGAGTTCTGGTACGGATGGCGTAAACAAATTCCAGCCCTCGTCGACGCCGGGTCGCGCGTGGTCGTTCCCGACCAGCGCGGTTACAACTTCAGCGGCAAGCCCCGGGAGGTACAGGCTTACAACATCGATGTGCTTGCGGCCGACGTAGTGGGTCTCATCGGCGCGGTGGGGCACGACAGGGCCTCGCTCGTGGGGCACGACTGGGGCGGTGCGGTCGCCTGGTGGGTAGCGACGCGTTACCCGCAGTATGTGGACAGATTAGCGATTCTCAACATGCCACATCCTTGGGTAATGAAACGTACGCTGGAACGAAGCTGGCGCCAACGACGCAGAAGCTGGTATATTTTGTTCTTTCAGCTTCCGCTGCTGCCGGAGTGGGCGCTGCGCCGAGGAAACTGGCGTCTCCTCACCCGCGCAATACGCGCAAGCGCTCACCGCGAAGCCTTCACCGATGCCGATCTCGAGCACTACATCGAGGCATGGTCACAGCCCTCGGCATTGCGCTCGATGCTTAACTGGTATCGTGCGGCGATGCGATCCCCACCCAATGCGATCGAGCAGCGAGCCGTCGCTGCGCCGACGCTAATAATTTGGGGCGCCCAGGACAGGTTCCTCGGCCGCGATATGGCGACGCAGAGCATCGATTTATGCCGCGACGGTCGCCTAGTGTTTTTGGAGCAAGAGACTCACTGGCCTCAGCATGAGGCCGCCGGGCGGGTTAACGCGTTGCTGCAAGAATTTTTTCGAAACGAACGATCTTCTGAAGTTGTCAGATGAGGAAACTCTTGAGTAAACCGCTAGATACGATCTTCCGTCGTTTCCTGGGTCAGTAGAATGTTCAACAGATTGTCCTGGAACGTGATGTTCTTGGTGAGACCGGTATGGCTGTCACACAAGAAGACCGAGTAGGCCAGCGGGAAGGCACCGGGTTCCCTGCCCGGGACGGAAGGATCCAGCACGTTTCGAGCCAGCAAAGACGGCTTGGTGACGTTGCCGTCCCCAGGTTCCAGCATGAGCTTGCTGTAGTCCACGCCGGGCCGCGGATGCTTGATCTGGTTGGGATAGAGTCGTATGTAGGCGCGCCCGTTTACCTGCTCGACCAGGCAGCGGGCCGGGGTCAATGTGCAGTCGCCGCCGAACACGATGTAACGCACGGACGATTGGCGCAGCGGCAGCGACAGTGCCCGGTGGAACCGTTTCGCCCGTACCAGGTTTTTTTCGAAATAACGTTCCAGTAGCGCGAGATATTGATCGGCCTCCGCCTGTGAGGCAAATCGTTTCCGGATTCGGTTTCTCACTTCCGGGTCGAACACGGACCATCGATACCCACGCCACGTTGCGATCGAGTAGAGATCCCGATTTAGCCGCCTGCCGTCGAGGGTGATCATCCAGTCCCGATCCGGGTGCGGAAGCAGCTGGTATGCACTGGGCATGGTTGCCAGGATCTCGGGATAGAGCACCGCGCCTCCGAATCGGTACCCCAGCATGAAGACCTGTAAGCCCCTGATCGAGCCCATGTTTGGCGCGGCGATCAATATCGTCTTGCGGATTTTAGCGGCACCGGCCTGGTCAGGTTGGAAGCTATCGGATCCCAGCACATCCTTGCCGCCGTAGCGCAGGTAGTAACGGGTGAGAATCGCGCCCATGCTGTGGGCCACGATGTCGACCTTCAGGTCCGCATCGTCATAGTCGCTGCGAATCTGCTCCACGAGATCGTCCAACTGGGCGGCGGTCTGCACCAGGTCCTGGCGCCAGTCGTAAACGAACAGATAATAACGTTGTCGATTAGACGGATCGGAACGGCCCGGCTCGGCGAAGGAGTAGCCGCCGGCTTCCTCCAAGGCACGGCGAATCTCCACGTAATAGCGCTTTCCTGCAATGCCGTCGAACAAGGCATAGGCTTCGCTGTTGCCGCGTTGGGGCGTAAGCGTGTCAGGATCGATCTGCAGCGCCAACGACCCCAAGCGGTTGAACACGAAGTTGGAGAACGGGCCGGGCCATATGTCCTCGCCGTCCGATGTTCGCAGCTTGGAACCGAGGATGCCGTGAATCAGTATTACCGGATTTTGGCCACGATCGGCGGAGCTGACGGCATAGAGCCGCTTCAGGTCCGGGCGATTCGAGGTCGCGGCGCACGCCGACAACGCGAGCGCCAAGATTATTGCGAGAGTGTGTTTCAATGCTTAATCCCTCGCCGTTTTCCGTGCACCCTCGCTGTGCCGCCAGATACCCGGCCTCAGAGTGGTTCCGGGGTTTAGGCGCGGTGTGACCCCGAATACCGGCTTGCGGACAGCCCCACGAGCAGCCAACAGGCGGGTCAAGGATTTTTCATGCGCGCCCCTGTCAACGGGCATAGCGGTTGTGGTTGAACACATAGTCTCCACCTGGTGCCGACCTGTGACAGGCAATACAACCCTTGTTTTTTGCACCCTTCGCCACCCGGCCCGCTAACCACTTGCCTGCCGGGTTTTTCAGGATCTGGCCATCGGGTCCGTACTTGACCCAGAACCAATCCTTGTTTTCGGAGTCGTAACCACTCGGTCGCCGGAACATCACTGTGATCGCCTTCAAGTATTTTTTCGGGTGATCTGCAACATTGGCCTTGCTTACATTGGGGCCGCCATAGTTCTTTTTAACAATCACCTCGCCTTTGTCACCGCTCACCCGCAATACGCTGTCCAGGGATTGCAGGATCGCACCGTGAGGATGCGTGCCTTTGTAAGGCGTGCTCTCGACGGAACGCTCGCCAACCAGCCTGGCTTTGGTAAGGGCCTTCCACAGGCTTTTTGCATAGTTTACGTCGGCCGAGCTGCCGAACGCCGGGGCGGGCCGGCTGGACGCATACTGTGCGCTGGCTGTATTAAGGCCATAGAGGATTACTACTATCATAAAAAGCGCGTGCTTTATCATTGGTGAGTCTCTCCTACTGCGCTGCCTTTTTGTGTTGAACCGGAAAGAAATGCCGCACGCAAGGAAAAGTATTCTGTGTCACTGGTGAAACCAATCGCTGGGCCATTCAGGACGAGGGGACCGGCGACCAGCTCGCGGGACCGAGTATCGTGCCACAGACGTTTTCCCGTCCTGGCCTCGTAGGCGGCCACCTCCCCCTGATCGCTTCCGACCAGCACCACGCCATCGGCTACATACGGCATCAAATGAAGCCTGCCATTCAATTGCTGCGCCCATATGACATGACCGTCCTCCTGGGATCAGGCTTTCAGGCTGCCCGCAAATGTGCCGAAGTAGAGCCGCCCCGCATGAACGGCGGGCGGGAAGCTCGGCGTGATATCCCGCACTTCCCGGCGTGTGCCCCCGGTGCTTGCGTTCACCATAACGATCTTGGCGCCGAAGGTCGTGATCACGACGCCGCCGCCCGGCACCGCCACCGGCCTGTAGACCACCTCCTGCTCGAGTGTCTTTTGCCACAGCTGATCGCCGTTGCGGGCATCGATTCCCCGCAAGATGCCTTCGCTCCCGCCGGCCGCCAATCGGCCATCGACGATGGCGGGCGTGTAGATCCAACCCCTGAAATCCCGGCGCCAGATCGTCCAACCGGTATCAAGCGCGATAGCCCGCAGCGAACCGTCGCGCCCGCCGACATAGACCATACTGTCGGACACGGCGGGCGGAAACAGCGTCTTGCCGGACGCAATCCGCCAGCGCTTGGCGCCCGTGGTTGGGTCCAACGCGCACAGCCCACGCGTCGTACCAACGAGAACGGTCTTGCGCGTGACCACAGGCTCGAGTGTCTGGATACCAAAAACTACGCGCCACTGTGGTTCGAGCGCGCCGCGTTGAAATCGGGTGAGGCCCTGCGAAGATACATAAACGGCGTCACGCACTAGCGTCGGGTTCGCGGGGTACGCGCTGCGCGCGGCGTGGACGCCGGCGACGGTCCACGTCAGCAAGGACAATCGCGCCCATGCAATTGGGATGGTCGGTCTCATGGATGTCAAACGGATCCCATTCTGTGCCCGACGCCTGACGTTTAGCAGGCGGAATCGTGCAGGCCGTGCATGCGGCTGTCAAATTTGATTAGATGATGATTACAGCCCTTAGTTTCTGCAGTTGCGGAACAATGCGCCGTAATCGGGGCCAAGGCGACGATGAGCAAGGCGCAGCCCTCGAGCTCAAACTGGCAAGCAGCGTAGGCGACTGGTGCACATGACAATTACTGCGCAGGATCTCTACAACTATTCGAAATGTGCGCACCGGGTTTATCTGGATGCACATGGCGATCCCGCGGAACGAAACGATGCCAGCGCCTTTGTTCAGCTCTTGTGGGAGATGGGTTTGCAAACGGAGCGTGAGTATATGCGCGCGCTGGGGAAAATCCCCTATGTCGATCTACAACCTCTGCCCATGGACGAGGCTTGCGCGCACACCTCCGTGCTCATGGCAGAAGGCGCGGAGTTGATCTTTCAGGGAGCCATCAAGGCGGGTGATCGGACAGGTCGTCCCGATCTACTGGTAAAGCGCCTCGATGGGCGCTCCGACCTTGGCGAGTACTACTACGAACCGATCGATATCAAGGCCGGACGGGGGTGGGAGCAGCGCGGCGGCAAGAAAATCCGGTTCAAACCGCATTACGCGTTCCAGATCCTTTTTTACCGCGAGATCCTGAAACACATCCAGGGACATTTGCCCCCGACTGCGCACATAATCAACGTGGATCACGAGCTGGAAGAGTTCGAACCGGAGGCATTGAGCGATCAATTCCAGCTGGCGCTGCGCGACGTTGAGCAGCTGGTAATGGGCCGTGAGACATCAGAGCCGGTGCTTGGGAGTGTGTGCCATCAGTGCCATTGGTTCACCAGGTGTCGTCGCTGGGTGGAGGGTACTAACGATCCCAGTGGATTGTACTTTGTCGGTAGAGCGAAGTTTGACCTCAAAAAAGTCGGTCTGAAGACCATTAACGATATTGCTGCCATGAAGGTCGGTAATTACCTGAACGAACCCAACAAGATTCCGCGAATGGGCGAGACGAGCCTGGCCCGCATGAAACGGCGCGCACAGGTGATGCTTCAGGCGGAGCCCCAGATTCGTCCCGGCTTTTCTTTTCCTGAAACACAACGCGAGGTCTATTTTGATATCGAGGATGATCCGACGCGCGACCTTACTTACCTGTTCGGGTTCATTGTGCGCGAGCGCAGTGGACCCGACAGTTTTCGCTACTTCATAGCGCGATCACCGCAAGAGGAAGAAAGGACAATCAAAGAATTCTGGCAGTTTCTGGCAGAGATCGGCGATGCTGTGTTTTATGTTTACTCCCCGAAGGAACGCACGACATTGCGGCGCCTCATGGAGCGTTACAAGCTGGACCCGAAAGTGTTCGAGCAATATATGGAGCACGAGTACGATCTTTATGGCGATCTTGTCGTAAAGTACTCGGATTGGCCGACGTACTCCTATGGCATCAAGCAGATAGCCCGGCTCGCCGGCTTCCGTTGGCGCGATCCCGATCCGGGCGGCGCGAATTCCATTGCCTGGTATAATGAGTATCTGCAGATCCCTGCCCGGGAAGAAATCCTTGAACGGATTCTCAATTACAATGAGGATGACTGCCGTGCCATGATTGCCGTGAAGGATTACTTTCAGTCGCACGCCGAGAAAATGCTTTAGTCGAAAACTGCGCAAGCGAAAATGCCCCTGGGCTGGGGCATTTGCGCTGATCCACAGGACCGGATGGGGCATGCGAGCTGTGCTAGATTATATTTTGATGGCACTGGTTTTCTAGATTCAGCATGGTCATGAAGAGTTCACCGACACAACGGCTTAAAGAGATCGTCAGTAGACCGGAGGAGAAAATGGACCTCGCGGAAGCGGCGTTGTTGATCGCGCAGGATGAATACCCGGAGCTGGACGTCTCGACCTACCTACACAGGCTCGATGAGCTTGCAGAGACCGTGCGCGCTCGCCTCTCACCTGACGCGGGGCCCGAAAGCATCATCGCCACGATGAATTATCTCTTCTTCAGAGAGCAGGGATTTTCCGGTAATGATGCCGACTACTATGATCCTCGGAACAACTTTTTGAACGAGGTATTGGATCGGCGACTGGGTATACCGATCACTTTATCCATCGTGTACATGGAGGTAGGCCAGCGCCTCGGGCTGCCTCTGGAGGGCATATCCTTCCCGGGGCACTTCCTGGTAAAGCTGCCCACGGAAAGCGGTGATGTGGTCTTGGACCCCTACTCCGGCGGCGTATCGCTGACCGAGGAGGACCTGAACGAGCGGCTGTATCAAGCTTACGGCCATGAGAAACCGGACATACCGCTTAACCGGCTGCTTGCCAGCGCCGGTAAAAAGGAAATCCTGGCGCGGGTGTTGCGCAATCTCAAAAACAGCTATGTTCAGACGGAAGATTTTTCCAAGGCGCTTTCCGTCATCGATCGCCTGCTGTTGATTGCGCCTGATCTGTCTGAAGAGGTGCGAGACCGAGGGCTCATCTACGAGCAGCTTGAATGCTTGCACGCCGCACTACAGGACTACCGGCGCTATCTCGAGCTTGAACCGGAAGCCCCGGACGCCGAGGACATTCGCACCCGCGCCATCGACCTGCAGCAAAAAGGATCGGCCCTGCACTAGGCCCACAGGTTCAGTGCTTCCCGGGCGCGGCTGTATCGCACTTTCGTCACTGGCGATAGTACAATTGTGTCGCCTACCGGCGATAAATATTAGCCGGGTCTCGTCCCGCCAGACGAGGAACTTTGGTTTCGGCCAAAGTTCCCAAAGCCATTGGCGCCTGCGCC
>JBHHZP010000026.1:0-32547 GCA_046758085.1 Acidiferrobacterales bacterium | reverse complement strand
AGCTGTTGACAGGCCAGCTGCCGTTCGAAGACGATTCCATCTCCGGTTTGGTCAACAAGATCGCCAACAAGAAACACCGGGATGTGCGGAAGATCCGCCCGGACTTGCCGTCCTGTGTGAGCGACGTCACCAACAAGGCCTTGCGTAAAGACGTGAAGAAGCGTTTGCAGAGCGGGAGGCAGATGGTCGTGTCCTTGCGGGCCTGTCTGGAGAAAATGGGCGCACGCTCGCGCGGTGGAGAGTGAGCCTTAGGCAGCTATTCGTGTAATCGGCACCAATCTGAACGCTGCCCGCAGTCAGCAAATATTGTCGCACGGGTGCGGCGCGCTCTTTTCGTCGCCAGCGTCCTGCCGCTAGTTGAATAAATCGCCTATACTCATTTAAGTGCTCAAGGAGCCTTCCTAGGGAGCGGGGGGATGAGCCCTTTTAATAGCACCGACTGTCAGCGGATGACACCGTGTGGCGCATACGCGCGCCTGCGCTGCGTCTATCTCGCACGCCCCCAACTTTTCCCAATTATTCACCGCGACCGCCAGGCGCCGGCTGCGTTTTCATTCTCGGCCAAGAATGAGGCACGGTCATGAAAAAGAAAGTTGGCGTTAACGATCTAAAGCCTGGTATGTATGTGTGCGAGCTGGATCGCCCGTGGCGGGAAACCCCGTTCCTGTTTCAAGGTTTTGAGATCACTAGTGATGAGCAGCTCGCGACCATCAGGGAGCACTGCAATTTCGTCTACATAGACTCCGATTACGCCAAGCGTGCTGAGGCGCAGACACGCGCATCGCTGTCACCACGGCGCCCACGTGCGGAGGCCGATCAGGATGCAAGATCAAAACCGGCGCTTCGCGTGGTCGTGGAAAAGGCCACGGCCCCCCGCCCCCGGCAAGTCTACGCTGACCGGACCAGTCTCGATCAAGAGGTCGAGGTCATCAGAGAAACGCATGATCAGGCGATGTCTTTGGTCTACACAGTCATGGAGGACGTTCATCTGAGAAAGAGTATCGACACTGCAACGGCGAAAAGAGTCGTGGCGAGCATGGCAAAGAGCGTACTGCGTAACCCGGATGCCTTAATTTGTTTTACCCACCTGAAGAAGAAAGACGATTACACGGCGCTTCACTGCTTGCGAGTTTCCATCCTGGCACTCGTCTTAGGTCGTCACCTGGGGTTCGATGAGGAGAGGCTCAACCACCTCGGGATGGGAGCGCTGTTGCACGACATTGGGAAAATGCAGGTTCCGCAAGAGATCCTGAACAAACCAGGCAAACTTACGGAGCACGAGTTTCGACTCATGAAGGGGCATGTTCCGTTCGGCGCGGGGATCTTAGGGAGAGCGAAGGGTGTTCCAAGTCGGGCTGTCGAGGTCGCACGGTTGCACCATGAGCGTTACGGTGGGACCGGCTATATAAGCAACCTCAAGGGCGACCAGATCAGCGAGTTCGGTTTGATAGGCGCGATCGTGGACGTATATGACGCCATTACCAGCGACCGGGTCTATCAGCGCGGTATTTCGCCGCTCGATGCGCTGAAAAAGATGTATGAATGGCGCACCCGGGATTTCCCACCGATGCTCGTGGAACAGTTTATCCAGTGCATAGGCATCTTTCCGATCGGCAGCGTCGTCATGCTCAATACCAAGGAAATCGGTGTGGTGAGAACGATGAATCGAGCACAACGCCTCAAACCACAGGTTGTGCTTGTGCTGAAAGCGGATCGCTCGCATTACGGTGCGTTGCGGGCGGTTGACCTTGCGCAGGAACAGACTCCCGCGGGACAGCCCTATGAAATCGCAAAGGTGCTTCCTGCCGGACAGTTTGGGATCCAGCCGGTCGACTATCTGCCGGTTGCGGCAAGCGCCTGACGTCGATGCGCACTAAGGGTCGGCCCACCTTATCTCCATTACGACGCCCTTTCCGTAGACTGCGTGCGTAATGGGTGTTCATGCTGATCACGGCCCGTATGGAAGCGTTGTGGTTTCTCCCCGGATGGCCATGGCGAGGTCGCTCGCGCCATCGCCAATTGCGGTGTCACCGTTGCCGTGGAAGCGTCGTTTGTGCCGGCCGCATCGCCCGAACCAGCGTGTCGAGGGCGACGGCATCACCGGGCCCGCCATGGGCAGGCTCGCACGAGACCTTGCGCTGCACCACCTCGGCCTTGATGATCTCGAAGCCGGGCAGGTCCGCAACCACATCTTGCGGGGTGCATAGCACGGCCGGGTCCTGCGGTCCGCCATGGCCGTGCTCGATGTTGCTCAGGTCGTGCCCGATGTAGAGGAACGTACCGTTTGCTGCCACGGCATTACTCGCACTTGCCAGCAGTCGGCGGCGTTCCGGTTGCGGGAGATGCAGATAGCAAACGAGCACCAGATCATAAAATGACGCCCTGGGCTGGTAGCGCGTTACATCGCTCAGGACCCAATCCACTTCTACTCCTCGCACCTGCGCCAGCCGCTTGGCCTTATCCAACCCAAGCTCGGAAAAATCCACGGCCTTCACCTGCCAACCCTGCTCTGCAAGCCATACAGCATTGCGACCTTCGCCCGCGCCTAAATCGAGGGCGCGACCGACCGGCAGACTGCGGGCCTCGGCAATCAGAAACTGATTAGGATCGGCGGACCAGACAAACTCTTTATCCGCGTAACGTTTATTCCACCCATTGCGGTCCATATAACCGACTGTAGAAATTGCGCGGCGCGCGAAGCATTAAGTATACAGCGCGACCGCATCGGTCCGCATGCACGAGCGCCGCACCGCTCATCGCGTGAGTGGGGATGGATTCTTGCTGGGACCATCGCCTGCCAGGGCATTTCCCGTTATCCCCACTGCTGCCCCACAATCGCCTGATGCCTGGATCATGCGCCTTTGTTTCCGAGACTGTTGCCAGCCACGGATGCTGGCACCAAGCCTACAGGGGTGAGGCGGAGTGAGAGAAAGGTCCAGTGAACCTTTCTCCCGCCGAACGGGCTCGCCACGGACGGCGAGCCCCGGTCCTGCAAGCGCAGCACGATTGCGTAGCGCTGCGGGTATTCACGGCGTGTCTCGGAAACCAAGGTGCGATCCATGCCCCTCGAGCGCAGCCCAGTCCTAAGGCATCTCGCTCTTGGCGAGTTTCAGCGTTTCGAGCCGGGACTTATGGCGAGCGATGCGTTATCTCCCTTTTTTATTCGCGGAGTCTGTAATAGATTAGGGGCGAGTATCGGCCGTGAAGCGTGCGCTGCGCGGGTGCTGTGGCCAGACCAATGCGTGTGAGCAGACGCGTTGGCCCGCCCGGGGCGCCACGCGCCTATCCCCGGGCGTCAAGGCGCAGTGGGCCAACACCTTGGCGCCTGCAGCCTAACAGGTGCGCGTGTGGGTGCTTATCCTGGCGCCACGATTCACTCAGATACCAGGAGGCACGCCATGGCGAGCGCATCGCCCACGGACGCCTTGATCGTGGTCAGGACGGAGGATAAACGGATTGCACTGGTGAACTGCGTCGGGCTGTTTGCGCTTTGGGCGAGGCGCTTGGGCTATGACAAAGACGATAAGGGGGAGTTTGTGCTGTATCTGCGTCGCGCGCTCGACGTCCGCGTTTACGAGCTGCATGATGAGCTTGAAAACGATGCGGTGCGCGCAGCGGTAGAATACACGCTTGAGCATGAGGACGCAGATATCGTGTTCTGCGAGGTGTCTTCTATCCCGGTGGGCGAGCTGGACAAAAGGATCTGGTACACCAGCGAAAACCGGCCCTTCCTTCATAAGGAGCGTCTGCATTAACCGCCAACCCGCGGGGCGCGGTCTACGGCTTGCGGTGGTTTGCCTGGACTCGTAGGATTACAAGCGGGCGGGCAGCGGTGGCAGTGGTTGCATGGAGCATTCCACGCAGGCGATTGAAAAGCACTACACACGTCGTGAGTTGGGAGACCTCATTCTCGCCGCCTTGCGCGATGCCGGCAAGAATCTCGAGGCGCTGACGCCGGAGGATCTTGCACCGATTGATGAGTTCCATGTGCGCGGCCGTGAAGCCACTGTGGAGATGGCGGACATGATGGGCCTCGGTCCCGCCACACATGTCCTCGATGTAGGCTGCGGAATCGGCGGGCCATCGCGCCGTCTCGCCTTCGAGTACGGCTGTCATGTGACGGGCCTGGATCTTACCCACGAGTACTGCCGGGTGGCCGCCATGCTGGCCGAGCGCACGGGGCTTGGTAATCAAATCGTCTATAGGCAGGGCGATGCACTCGATATGCCGTTTGTGGACGCCAGCTTCGACATCGTCTGGACCCAGCACGTGTCGATGAACATTGCCGACAAGGCGGGGCTATTCAGCGAGATGTACCGCGTCCTAAAGCCCGGCGGTCGACTCGCAATCTACGATATCGTTGCGGGAGGCGACGACGCGTTGCACTACCCAGTGCCGTGGGCGCGTGAGCCGGCGATCAGTTTCTTGATGGATGCCGATGACATGCGCGAGCAGCTACAGAATAACGGCTTCGATGTACTGAGTTGGCACGATGGGACCGCGCGGGCGTTAGACTGGTTTTATCGTATGATGGCCCAAACCAAGATTAACGGGCCGCCGCAGCTTGGACTGCACGTGCTTGTCGGTCCGGATATGGAGGCCATGGTTGCAAACGTGATCAAGAACCTGGAGCAGAACCGTATTGCGCTTGTGCAGGCTGTAATGGAGAAAGCACGGTGAGCGCCGCGGCCGGTTGAGCCGGAAGAAATGATCGAGCGTGGTGACCTGGTCGTTGCCGATCTCGTAGACTGAATGAATTAAATGTTATGGCGTTTTCACTGAAGGAGGAACCATGCATCGGTCATCTCGTGTCGCCGTGCGCACAGGAGCACTGAGCATCGACGATATGCCGCAACTGCTCGTGGGCGCGGGGACAGTTGTCCCGACGCTGCACGGGACGAAAAGGTATATAAATTTTGACAATGCCGCCTCTACACCGACGTTTCAACCCATCATGGAAAGCGTAAATGACTTCCTGCAATGGTACTCGAACGTGCATCGTGGCACCGGCTTTAAATCGCAGCTCTCGAGCTGGGCCTACGAAGAATCGCGGGATATCGTGGCCGAGTTTGTCAATGCGGATCTGACCAAGCACGTGGTGCTGTTCACCAAGAACACCACGGAAGCGATTAACAAGCTGTCCCATCGGATTGCTCTGAGTGCGGGAGACATCGTGCTGACCACGCTAATGGAGCATCATTCGAACGAGCTTCCCTGGCGACGCGTGGGTCAGGTTGACCATATCGGGCTCGAGGCCGACGGCACCATATCCAAGGCTGACTTTCTCAACAAGCTTAAACAATACGGCTCACGGGTAAAGCTGGTGGCTATCACCGGTGCCTCCAACGTAACAGGATACATCAATGACATTGATTTTTTCGCCGCCGAGACGCACAACGCGGGCGCAAAGATCATGGTGGACGGTGCGCAGCTGGTACCGCATCGCCCGGTCGATATGAAACCGGGTGATCCCGCGTGCTATCTCGATTACCTGGTTTTTTCCGCCCATAAGATGTATGCGCCCTTCGGAGTGGGCGTGATCATCGGTGAGAAGGCGACGTTCCTGCAAGGTGAGCCCGCCGAGGTGGGAGGCGGTGTCGTTGACATTGTGACGCTTGAGGAGGCGTATTGGACCGACCTGCCGGAGAAGGAGGAAGCGGGCACGCCGGACATCATCGGCGTCGTGGCGCTCGGCAAGGCGATTCGGCTGATGCAGGCCATCGGTTGGGACGACATCATCCGGCACGAGTCCGAGCTGACCGCTTATGCGCTGACCGAGTTGAAAAAAATCCCGGAGGTTGCCCTGTTTGGTGACACCGATCCATCTCGTGCTTCCGAGCGACTGGGGGTAATCTCACTCAACATCGGGGATTTGCCGCATGCCCTGAGCGCGGCTATCTTGAGTTATGAGGGAGCAATCGGCGTGCGATCCGGTTGCTTTTGCGCGCATGTCTACGTGAAGAATCTGTTACACGTCGGTGCCGAGGAGGCGAAGAAGCTCGAGCACGAGATCCTAACGCGTGACCGCTCTCACATCCCGGGAACCGTTCGCATTTCGTTCGGGATTTATAACACCAAAGATGAGGTCGACGAGTTCCTGCTGATGATCAGAAAGATTGCGGCTAGCGAGTACTCAAAGGACTACGTGCTCAACAAGGAAGCGGGCGAGTACGCTCCGAAAGGTATCCGGCTAAACTTTGAAGACTATTTTCGCATATAGCGCGCGTGGGCGCGTCAACAGGTTTCGCAGTTGCTCGCTTGGGCATAGAGGCAAGCGCTGCGCACCCCGTCGAGGCCGCACACAGCGTCAAGACTGAGAGCAAGGAACCGTGCCCGCGAGTTACCGCCAGATCCTCGAGCAGCTACGACAGTACTTTCCGCAGCCTGTATCGGACCGAGTGCACGACGCCTACTTCGTTTTCACCATCCTGCGCGCGCTGGACGAGATCGACGGAATGAAATCGAAGCTCCCGCTGCTCGGTGTCGGCGGCCGGCTCGACTATGAGAATGCGCTGAAAAGCAAGATCCATCGCGATCCTTCCACACCCGAGGAGGTATCCGCGGAACTGGTGAAACAGTTCGAGGGATTGCCTGTCTGGGGTCATCCGCGCACGCAAATCAATGTGGTAGCGCCATCTTCCATACCGAGCATCATCGGTTCGTTGTTGCCATCGATCTATAATCCCAACCTTGTTTCCGACGAAACCAGCCTAGGGGTCGCTGTTGCTGAGACGCGCGCCACGGCCATTGCCTCCGATCTGATTGACTATGATCCGGCCAAGGTAGGCGGTGTGTTTACCTTCGGAGGCACCGGGGCGAATCTTTACGGTGTCAAGATCGGTATCGAGAAGGCTATTCCGCACGCCATGGAGCGCGGGGTGCGTGAAGACGCGCTGGTCTTCGCATCGGGCCAGAGCCATTACAGCCGTTTGAATATCACTGGATGGTTGGGTCTCGGCGAAAATAGTCTGGCGGAGATCCCCACTAACATAGAAAACGATATCCGCATTTCCGTACTGACGGATACGGCGCGCCAAGCGCTGGCGGATGGAAAAAAAATTGCCGCCTTTATCGCGACCATGGGCACAACCGACGCATTTGGCCTGGACGATCTGGAGGCCATAGTCGCGCTGCGCGACCGGCTGGTCGATGAATTCAAGCTCGGTTACCGGCCCCACGTTCACGCCGACGCGGTTATTGGCTGGGCGTGGTCGGTGTTCAATGATTATGATTTTGATGAAAATCCGCTGGGGTTTCGACCGCGCACACTGCGCGCCCTTGCCGGCGCGTGCCGGCGAATCTCGAAGCTGCATCTGGCAGACTCTGTCGGCGTTGATTTCCACAAGACCGGTTTTGCGCCATACGTATCGAGTCTGTTTCTGTGTCGCGACTGCAATGATCTTGGACTGCTCGCACGCCAGCGTGACGAGATGCCGTACCTTTTTCAAACCGGCGAGCGACACCCCGGCCATTTCACGCTCGAGACATCGCGCAGCGGAAGCGGCATTCTGGCGGCATTGGCCAACTTGCTGCTGCTTGGTAAAAACGGCATGCGCGCGCTTCTGGGCCACCTGGTGGAGATGGCCGAGGCCCTGCGCGAGAACCTCGAAGGTAGCGCCTACACTACCGTGCTCAACGGTGACAACTTCGGCACGGTGACGCTGTTTCGCGCCTACCCAGATGGCGTTGACACCTGGACAATCAAGCAGCGCGAGCTCACCGACGCGGCTAGCCGCGAGCAGCTCCTGGCGCACAACGAGTACAACCGCAAGATCTACCATTATCTGCATGAGCAGGCCATGCGTGGGGAAGGAGTGTGGTTGTCGATGACCGATTGTTACCGCAGAACCCAGTACGGGGCGCCGATCGCCGCCTTGAAGTCCTACATCATGTCTCCATTTGTCGATGAGGAGCACGTAAAGCTGATTGTGGATAAGGTGCTCGAGGCGAGGGAGAAGATCTCGGCCGCTGACAAGAAGGGAACAACGGGATCTTCAGCTGCAAGACCATGACCGGCGCGCGCGGTCGTCGCGCTCGCTCGAGCCGTCTTTGTGGTGGCCAGCCCTGCGACAACGGAACTGGGGATGCACCGAGCGGTCTACTTTATTTGCGCGGGTCAAATGATGAGAATCGTCGCAAGCTTGGTTGGCATCTCGGGGCGTCGGGGGCATGCACGCCCCCACGTGAGGCGGCGTGCGCGCATCGCGGCCGCATTGTTCCTTATCGGTCTATCAGCTCTGGCTGGCGCAGATTTGCGTGATGGGCAGGCGGCGTACGATCGTGGTGATTACACGACCGCATTCGCAGAGTTCACGCGAGCGGCGGAACAAGGAAACCTCGAAGCCCAATATCGTTTAGGTCAGATGTACCGCAGGGGGTTGGGTGTGGTGCGCAACGATGACCTGGCCCTACATTGGATTCGCAGCTCCGCCGCACAAGGATTTTCCGTGGCGGAGGTTTCTCTGGGCACAATGTACTCTCAGGGCGACGGTGTGGCCCGGGATTACGTGCAAGCCTACATCTGGTTCGACGTGGCCGCGAAACAGATTATCGATCCGAGGAAGCGCGCCGAGGCGCGCAACTACAGGGACCAGGTTGCGCTATTGATGACGTCCTCACAGATCACCGAGGCACGGGTACGCTCGCGCGAACTTGCGCTCAAGCTCACCGGCCCACACTGCGACGTGGGTTAGACGGCGGCGCCTTATTTTTAATAATTTGTTCGAAACAGGTTAGGGTACAGAGACGCATCGTTGCCGCATGCGCAAGGGGTGTGGGAACAGCCCCCTGGTTACTGCTCCACATAGCCTAATACATGAATTGAGCATTTGTTTCTCAGACACGCCGTAAATATCTTGCTGTAGGCTCGGAGCCTGCCTGTGCGGATCAGGCACGTGGCGGCTCATTGGTGGTAAATGCTTGCATGATGGCCACCGACGACGAGCAGCCCAGGCGGCTGGCGCCGGCCTTGACCATGGCGAGCGCCGTGGCAAGATCACGGATTCCACCGGCCGCTTTTACGCCTAGGCGATCACCGACCGTGCGCCGCAGGAGCGAAACGTCGTATACCGTCGCACCGCCTGCCGCAAAGCCGGTGGAGGTCTTTACAAAGTCGGCGCCGCCCTGTGCGGCAAGCCGGCACCCGAGCACCTTCTCGCTTTCGCTCAGCAGGGCGGTTTCCAGGATCACCTTGACGAGGGTGCCCGCCCTTTGCCGCGCCGCTCCGACCACGGTGCGAATGTCTTGCAGCACGACCTGGTCCTTGCCCGATTTCAATGCGCCTACGCGTATCACCATGTCCAGCTCCTGTGCGCCGCCGGCTATTGCCTGGCTCGCCTCAATCGCCTTCACGGTCGACAGCGTGTCGCCGTGCGGGAAGCCCACAACGCTCACCGTCTTGACCCGCGTGTTTGCCAGTTGCTCCACTGCCAGCGCTACCCAGGCGGGGGCGACGCAAACCGCACCGAAGCCAAACTCGCGTGCTTCCGCACAAAGTTGCAGGATCTGCGCCTCGGTGGTCTCGGGCCTCAGTGCCGTATGATCGATTATCTTGGCGAGTTCCGCTGGGGCCATAACCGCACTGGCGACACCTTATAAACTGGGACACGATAAAATTTGACCATGCTGCGAGTTGCGATACAGGCAGAGAAAGGCTCACTTACCAGGCTATAAGGCAATCGCCTCACATGGACGCTGGGTATTGCTTGCAGCTCCAGGGCTTCGCTTGTTTCGGCTGACGCGGCCGGCCGAGCGACGCGCCCTCCGTGTTGCGGCGCTCGGAGCGCACCCATCCTGGCGCGCCCCCTTCGGGCCTGTTGGCCGCGTTAGCCGCGCTCCGCCAGTCGCTGCGCGCAATACCCAACGTCCTTTACTTGCTTCCTAACATTCTCCCTGCTTACCAAGCTAAAAGGCAATCGCCTGACAGGGACGCGACGTATTGCTTGCGGCGCCAGGGCTTCGCGCGGGTCGTCATGCCCGGCTCTTGTACGTGAGGATCTCATGAGTATGTTCGCCCAGCAGCGGTGGCGGGCGGTGGTGGGCTTCATAGCCTGAAAGCTTGATGGGATTACCCACAAGGCGGAAGTCGCCGTCGGGGGTATGGATCGTGTCGATCATAGCGCGCGTGGCGGCAAGATCGCCCTCAAGGGCGCGTTCCAGTGTTTCTACACCGGCCACCACGATATCCAGCCTGCCGAGCCGCTCGACCCAGCGCGCGGTATCGTCGATCTTCAGCAAGGTCTCGACCGCGCTCACCACAAGTTCGCGGTTGGCGCTGCGGCCCTTCATGGTTGCAAAGCGTGGGTCGGAGCGCCACTGCGGTTTGTTTACCTCATCGGCGAAGCGTTGCCAGAACTGATCGTGACTGATAAAGAGCGCCAGATAACCATCGCGAGTGGGGAAGACTTGCGCCGGGACGAAGTAAGGATGGCCGCCGCTCGGATATCGTCGCGGGCGCTCTCCCGCGTTCAGGTAGGCCGCGGCCAGGTAGTTAAGCTGTGAGAGCACCACATCGTAGAGCGAAATGTCCACCTGCCCGCCTTTGCCCTCAATGATTTTCGCCAGCAGCCCGACCGCACCCATGATGCCGGCCGAGTTGTCGACGACCGAATAACCTGCCTTGGTCGGCGGTCCGTCCGGGTCCCCGGTCAACGCCATGACGCCCGCCATCGCCTGGATCACATAGTCATAGGCAGGCCGCTCCGCGTACGGGCCCGTGAGCCCGTAGCCGGTCAACGCGACACACACCAGACGCTCGTTCCAGCGCTTCAGCTGTTCGTACGTAAGGCCAAGCTTTCTTATGATCGCCGGACGCATGTTGGTGATCAGGGCGTGCGCGCTGGTGGCGAGCTCGCCTAGGGCCGACTGGCCCGCGGCGGTTCCCAGGTCGAGGCAGACGCTGCACTTGCTCCGGTTGAGACTGGCAAAGTAGACATTGTGCGGCCCGATGTGGTGCGGACCGACGCGCCGCGCAATGTCGCCCTGGGGGGATTCCACCTTGATGACATCGGCACCCAGATCGGCCAGCAACATTCCACAGTAAGGCCCGGCTAGCATGTGCGTCACCTCCAGCACGCGAATGCTGGACAGCGGTCCCTGATCTGTGGTCGTCGATGTCATGATGCAAAGGCGCGGTCGATGACCGCAAGCACATCCTCAACACGCATGTCGGCGGTGAACACCTCGCGCACGCCGGCATCCTTCAGCATACGCTGGTCCTCGATCGGGATCGTTCCGCCAACGAACACCGGCTTGTCCGCCGCATCCAACTCGCGCAGGCACCTGATGGTGTCCCGCACAAGCTCCGTATGGCTGCCGGACAGGATGCTGAGACCGATAGCGTCTACATCCTCTTGTGCGGCCACCCGTGCTATATACTCGGGGCTTTTTCGCAGGCCGGTGTAGATGACCTCTGCCCCGGCATCGCGCAGTGCCAGGGCGATGACCTTAGCGCCGACGTCGTGACCGTCGAGCCCCGGCTTCGCGATCAAGAACCGCTTGCCCTTCAAGCTCATTTCACGATTCTCTTCCGGACAGCCTCACACCAGACTTAAAACCGCACGGGCTCGGCGAACTCGCCCCACTGGCGCTTCAGCGCCGCTACCATCTCGCCGATGGTGGCGTAGGCGTGGCAGCACTCGATCAGGTAAGGCATCAGGTTCTCGCTGTCCCTGGCCGCCGCTTCTCCGAGGCGGTTGAGCACACGGGTGACGGCCTTGTCGTCGCGCCGATCCCTTACTTGTTCGTACTTTTGCAACACGCGCTTAACAGACTGCGGATCCAGATGGAAGACCTCGCCGAAATCATTCTTCTGATCCGCACAACGAAAATAGTTTTCTCCGACAATGACCTGCTCGCCGCTATCGGTGGATTGCTTGCGCGCTCGAGCACGCTGCGCCGTGCGCATCTGCAGGTAGCCCTCCTCGATGGCTTTGACGGCTCCGCCGTACTCCTCGATCTCCCTGATGACTTTTTCGATCTCCTGCTCCATGCGATCGGTGAGCCACTCAACGAGGTAACTGCCTCCCAGTGGGTCCACCGTGCGCGCGACTCCGCTTTCATAGGCCACGATCTGCTGCGTGCGTAGCGCAAGCTCGGCGCTTTTTTCGGTCGGAATCTGGAAGGCCTCATCGTAGGCACAGGTAAATATGGACTGCGCGCCGCCGAGTACCGCGGCCATATTCTCTATGCCGACGCGCACGATGTTGTTGTAGGGTTGTGCCGCCGTGAGCGAGGATCCACCGCACACGACACCAAAGCGAAAGCGCAGGGCGCCGGGGTTTGTTACTGCGTAACGCTCTTTCAACAATCGGGCCCAAAGACGGCGTCCAGCCCGGAACTTGCAGATCTCCTCGAAAAAGTCCATATGCACATAAAAGAAGAAGCTCAGACGCCGCGCGAACTGGTTGACGTCGCCGCCGCGCTTGACCAACTCATCCACGTAGGCGAGCCCGTCTGCCAGCGTGTAGCCCATCTCCTCGACCGCGGTTACCCCGGCATCGCGAAAGTGCGCGCCGGCGATACTGATGGGATTAAATCTTGGGGTTTCGTCGTTGGAGAACAGCACCGTGTCGGCGATCAATCGCATCGACGGGCGCACGGGAAAGATCCAGGTACCGCGTGCGACGTACTCCTTTAATATGTCGTTTTGAATGGTTCCCGTTAGTTGCTCGCGCGGTACGCCGTGCTTGTCGGCAACCGCGAGGTACATCGCGTAGATCATGGCCGCGGTGCCATTGATGGTAAAAGACGTCGAGATACGGCTGAGATCAATACCGTCAAAGAGGATCTCGGCCTCCGAGAGATTTGAGAGCGAGACCCCGACCTTGCCGATCTCTGGCCGCGCCATCGGGTCGACCGGGTCATAGCCGCACTGGGTCGGCAGGTCCAAGGCCACCGACAACCCGCTTTGCCCCCGATCAAGCAGGAAGCGGTAACGTGCGTTGGTCTCCTCGGCGGAGCCGAACCCGGAATACTGGCGGAAGGTCCACAGCCGGCGGCGGTAACCCTCGGCAAAAATCCCCCGGGTGAACGGGTACTCGCCTGGTAGGCTCGAATCCCGCGTCGATACCATGTCGGGCGTGAGCACGACCGGAATCTCGATGGCCGATGGTGTTTGTGCCGAAGGCATTCCAGGCTGTCGCTGCTCCAAATGCGCTCGCATGCTCGCGGTGCGGCCGGGTTTCGCGTCGGTCACGACTTACCCTCGGGCTCAAGGATCTTGTCGGCCGCCGCCCAGTGGTCCGGGTGCACCCAGGTGTCGCTGAACAATTTTGTCTCCAGGTCTACAAGCTCCTTGCGCGGGCGCGCCAATCGCGTCTGCAGGGCCAGCGCTTTGAACGCGCGTAGCACCTGTGGCGCCTGACGCAGGAGTGGTTCGAGAAATCGCTGGAGCGCGTCGTCGAGGTCCTCTCCTTGGCTTGCGACGACGTCTGCCAAGCCGATCGCCAGTGCCGTCGCGGCGTCGAGGAGCTCGGCGCGGCTGAGGAGGCGCAAACCGGTCGCAGTCCCGAGGAGCTGTAGCGCATCAATACCGCCACCCCATGCGGTCGCAATATTGAGGCGCCCGTGAATAAACCCGATGCGAGCGTGGACCGCGAACACCCGGAAATCACACGCCACGGCGAGTTCGGCGCCCCCGCCCAACGCATCGCCATTGAGTGCTGCCACCACCGGCAGCGGAAAGCACCGTATCGCATCGAGCGCGGCCCGCGCCTCGGCGGTCATCTCGGCTATCTGCCGTCGCGTGCGCACGCTGCTGAGGTCGCGCAGATCGCCGCCGGCCGCGAAGCTCTTGTCCCCGGCACCGCGAAGAACCGCGATCAACAGGTGCGTATCGTCGGTGGCTGTGGTGAAGGTCTCACGCAGCTCGTCGAGAACAGCACGGCTCAGGGCATTGCGCTTCTCCGGGCGATTGATGGTGACACGCAGCACACCGTCGCGCACTTCCGTCAAGAGCAGACGCGGCTTACCCATTACCCACCATGCCCGGATGAAAGCGCCTGCCGCGCTGCTTGCAATTGCTGCACGTAGCTGCCCAAGTTTGCTTCCATGCGATGGATGGGGCCGGCCACGGCAATACCGACCACCTCTTCGTCAATCGCCAGGGGCACGGCGATGGCCATTACGTCAGCAACGTTCTCGCCGCGGGTGATGAAGTAACCGCGCGCGGCGGATTCGCGCAAATCGGCGCGCAAGCGCCGGGGATCGGTGAGGGTCTTAGCCGTGATAGCAGGAAGCTTGATGTCACGCAGGAGCTCGGCGAGCGGCTCATCTTCCAGCATGCTGAGGAGTGCCTTGCCGATCGCACTGGCATGCAAGGGCTTGTGTTCACCCGCGCGTGAGGTATAGCGCACTGTATGCAGGCCTTCCATGACCTCGAGATAAACAACCGCATGATTATCAAGCTTTCCAAGGATTGCGGTTTCGCGTGTCTGGTCGCGCAGGTGGCCGAGTACGGGCGCCATCCTCTCGAGCAAGGGGTCATGCTCGGCGATCGTTTGCGCGATGTAATGTAGGCGCCTGGTCGGATAAAGCCGGTGGCGCGAGGTTGTCGAGTACAGGTAGCCCCGTCCTTGCAGTGTGCGAATCAACGCATGACAGCTGCTGACCGGTGCGCCGATGGCGCGCGCAATCTCACTCACCGAAAGCGGTGCCCGGCTGGCGCCGAAGGTCTCGAACACGTCGAGCACGCGCGCCGCGGTTCGGGTTTCAGGCTTCATAATATCGAAACAGGTTTCTTATATATGTAAACATAACTCGTAACCGACAAGCCCGTCAACCGCGCTGCCTTAACACACGCCCGGGCTGCCGGAGCCAGCGCCCATGGGTTGCGGCCTGATCTGAGCATCAAGATTCTCGCGCGGGTCTAGCCTGCATTTCTCACCAGCTATCTACTCGATCACTGTTCCCGACGCGATCCTACCTCCCACATCCATGTGGTCGTGCGACCGCGTATGTGCCCGCGTCTACGGCGTTGCGCTCGGAAAACGTGCTCAACGTAGTGCAAGCTACGCCTCCGCGCATTTTCGCTCGCGCGCCTTGTAGCCACGGCCATCTCCACACCCTCGCGACGATACCCGGTGAGAAATGCAGGTTAGGGTCAATGGCGGGAAATCGGTGAAATGGAAACGCACGTCCTAGCGAGATAATTTTCCTTGAGCACAAGGAAGCGCTTGAGCGTTTCAAGCGTGGCAACCTTGAGTTAGCCGCACAAGTGTCCACAATCGCTGTCGAGGCGGGCGCCTCGGGCAGCGCGACCTACAGCGGGGGCGTAGCCGTCTTCACCCTGGCCAAGACTGGCTTCATGTATGAGGCATCTGTGGGTGCGCAGGTGGTCAAATTTGTGCCCAAGAAATAGACGTGGGCAACAATTAC
Organism: Acidiferrobacterales bacterium; assembly: GCA_046758085.1. Lineage (GTDB taxonomy): Bacteria > Pseudomonadota > Gammaproteobacteria > Acidiferrobacterales > SPGG2 > VRUB01. The sequence continues at coordinate 17,172 of JBHHZP010000026.1, read as the reverse complement.
TTATTCAGAAATAAAACGTCATCGACGCCGGGTCGGTGACGCCGCAGGTAAGGTTGTAGCCCGTGTGTTCCCGGCGCCTGGGCCACCACGCCTGCGTGCATCGGGGACGCAAGAGCCCCTAGCTGAATATTTCACCACTGAGCACACAGAGGACACAGAGAAAGGAAGATCAAGCGGTTTTGGCCTGATCCCAAAGGGGCTGCGGTGTCAGACTTTGCACCGCGGGCGGGTTGCCACGGGCGGTGTTTAACGGTTAGTTCGCTCTGCGATCTTTGCGTTCTCTGGTGTGAGTTCATGCGATATTAGTCCTAGGCGTGCCCGCGTAGTCAAATCGCTTTACTTGATCCGCATTACCGTGTTACATGCGGGCAAGTGGTTCGTCAGGGTAATCGCATGCCGGGCATCATCTTGCATCACTATCCGCAGTCACCCGTGTCGGAGAAAGTTCGGGTGGTACTGGGAATGAAAGCGTTGGAATGGCGTTCCGTCGAGATTCCACGCTTGCCACCCAAGCCTGAGCTGATGCCACTGACGGGCGGTTACCGTCGAACGCCGGTGATGCAGATCGGCGCTGACATCTATTGCGATAGCCAATGCATAATCCGCGAACTCGAGCGCCGCTGTTCGCAGCCGACCCTGTACCCGAGTGGAGGCGCAGGCATGGTGTGGGGGATCAGTCGCTGGACCGACGGACCGCTTTTCACACTCGCGCTCTCGCTGGTTCTCGGCGCGCAGGCCGATGAACTGCCGGAGGAGTTTGCTGCCGACCGGGGCCGACTCTACTTCGGACCCAATTACGACCTCAAGGCGTTGCAGCAGGACCTACCTCATATACTGGCGCAACTGCGAGCCCAGCTCGGGTGGATGGAACAGCGGCTGCGCACCGGCCGTGATTTCATGCTGGGTGCCGAGCCAGGTCTACCTGATGCCCTGTGCTATTACGTGGTGTGGTTTATCCGTGGCCGCTACGCGGGCGGCCCTGATTTGCTGAGCGAGTTTTCCAATCTGCTCGCCTGGGAGAACCGGGTGCGCGCTCTGGGTCATGGCCAGCCCACACGCATGACGGCCAACGAGGCCCTGGCAATCGCGCGCTCAGCGACGTCGGAGACCGGCACGCACAGCGATCCGGGCGACCCCCAGGGCCTCACGCCCGGTGGGCAGGTCACTGTAACCCCGGATGATGTCGGCGGCGGGCCGCCGGTTGTCGGCGAGATCGTCCATGTCAGTGCCGAGCAGTTGGCGATTCGCCGCCGCGACGAGCGAGTCGCTGAGGTAGTGGTTCATTTTCCCCGGGTAGGTTACCGAGTGTCACGGTGTTCGCCGGGGGGCGGGTAGATGGTCGGGCGCATGGGCCAACTCACGCGGGTATGGGAGGCAAGGGGCACGTTGTTTTGATCAAGGCTGTTGGGTTCCTAGGGCTGGTCCTGGTTGTAGCGTCAGCCGTGGGTGCCGAGGCCCCTCGACACGAATGTCCGAATCCTGCGGATTTCAAGCCCAAGCAGCAGGAGTTGGACGCGATACTCGATGCACACGAAGAATGGTTGCAAGACCAGTCCCGTGGCAAGCGTGCCATACTTTGCCGGCTTCATCTCGCTCGCGCCTACCGCAAGGAGGCCGTGCTTGCGGGTGTGGACCTGCGCGAGGCGGATCTGCGCTATGCCGATCTGCGCAAGGTCAAGCTGCCCAATGTTAACTTGCGCCGTGCCAGCCTCTTACGCGGAAAGCTAAAGCGTACCTATCTGTTTCGCGCGAACCTGCAACAAACTATTCTCACCGGCGCTGATCTGCGGAAGTCGGATCTGTTCGCGACCGAGTTGCAGAAATCAGATCTTCGCGGCGCCAACATGAAGCGTGCCATCCTTGGGTTTGCCAAGCTCGAAGGTGCCGTGCTTGCAGGCGCCAATCTCAAGCACGCCAATCTCTTCGCGGCCAGGCTTGCAAAGCTCGATCTCAGCGGGCTGGACCTGCGCAAGGCCAAGCTCAGTTTTGCGTGGCTCCAACAGACCAAGCTCTCCCATGCCAAGCTGCGAAAAGCCAAGTTGCGCCGCGCTCGGCTGGAGGGCGCCGACCTGCGGCATGCTAACCTGCGGCGCGCAGATCTGGAGGGCGCGAACGTGCAAAAGGCGGATCTGCGCGACGCCGATCTGCACAAGGCCGACCTACTCGGCACCAACTTCCAAGGGGCCGACCTGCGTGATGCTGTGGGGCTCACGCAGAAACAACTCGATGAGGCTTGCGGGGATGCCAGTACTCGCCTGCCTGCAGATTTGTCACTCAAGCCGTGTGTGCTGGAGAACCGTTAGCACGAGGAAATCGGCGCAGACTAGCCCGCGCTTTGCGGGGGCGCGCGCGGCGCGCACAGTTCGTTGCTGCGCAATAGCTTCGAGAGATTTTCCGGATCGGTGACAAATCACCGCCTCTGCGGTGGTCACATTCGCCTGGCTTGGTTAAGGTGGTAGATAACGGCGACGAGAAGGCGCGGCTCTTGCTTGAACGAATTGATCAGGAAATTCTTACCACGGGCGGCCCGGCAGGCAGAAGAGTCGGCCGCTCATTCGATCACTGACGTCTGAGTGACGCAGGCATATCAACGCCGAAGCCAGCGAAGATCTGGCCCACATCTTGGCGCCAGGCATTGACGGGGTTTATCACTACTCCGGGCGGAGTAAACATCTCCACAGTCTCGGCTCCATTCGCTTCGCAAAGCGCAGAGACCGTATGCGTTTGCGCATTATAGGTGACCACAATGGTCGACGGCGGGCGCCAGGAGGTTTGACTCTTGCGTCGGGTCGCACGCCGAATATACGCCACTCCTGATTGTAAATATGTCATAACTGACGTCTCCTCCAAACCCACAGCTTCTCGCACTGTGCCCCTATGTCCGAGGAAGTGCGAGGCATTCATGCGCGGCGCTACGAAACCGCAGAAAACAGTTTTCAGCGGCCTCCTGGATAGGGACCGGTGAGTGACGAAAATCCTGACATGTCTATCGAAAGTATCAGGCGCTATAGCCCTACTTGGAAGGTGGGTTCCGCGTGCGTGACACTGTTATAGCGGACACCGCTGGCTGAGCACCAGCTGTTGTACATGGTATTGCCCTATGGAATAGCGCTTGCATCACCAATGGGGTCGTGCGCGGGCCGTTTAGTGGCTGGAACGATGGTGATAGAGTGTTGTCGAATTAATATGTAATGGGGTATCCGGCTTTCAACTGAGCGATGAGCGGGATGTGCGCAGTACGATTGTTCTTGCAACGATTGGAAAAGGGCACTTGCTTGCTGTCCCGAGAATCTCGACCTGGCCTCCTGAAAGGCGTTAGTACTGGCAGGTGTTTACCGAATGGACTGCGGTGCGGATATGAGAGCATTTATTTCCGAGACACGCCGAGAAACCCTTCCTCTAGGCTCGGTGCCAGCATCCCGGGCTTGCAACAGTCTCCGAAATAAACGCCCGTCATGGTTCGGGCTGTGGTGGAAGTTTATGGGACAGAAGTGGCACTTGATTGAACCGCAGCGGTGATGTTCTTGTTTCTTCGATGTGGATAGCATTAGTTGCCCTGCAGTGAAATCAGCAAACGTACAATCGTCAAGGTCCGTTATTACGCGTGGCCCACACATCAAGGAGCCGCATCGCTTACATGGCATCCGAAGGACTAGCGACCATGAAACAGCCGTCACCTTGCATGCCGCTTCCAAGCCGTGGGGGCTCGGCTACCACGCCGATAGCAGTGGTGGTGCACCTATCGGGCAGTCGCCGCGGCACGACCGAAAGAGTTGTCGGAGAGATACTTCGTATTGGCACGGCCACGAACGCAGAGATCCACTTCCCTGCGGATCGCGAGTCAGCGGTCTCGGCGCAACATGCAACACTGCAGCGGCGCGATTCCACCTATGCACTTTGCGCCAACCCGAGTCAGCCTGTCTGGATCAATGGCCAGCAGGTAATAAGCAAAGCACTCCAGTCCGGCGACCTCATCCAGATCGGCCAATGCGGGCCATTGCTGCGATTTCGTCTGCACGAAAAGGGAAGTCGTGCTTACAAGTCGATTACTGAAGCACTGTCCGACTGTGTAGATTGTGCACGCTATGGTGGGCGTTCTGTCGTGGGCCGTGTGGCGATCTTCCTGTCGGCGATGCCCAGAGAGCTCGCCACGCAGACGTCCCTGTGGTTTCGTTGGGGTATGCTTGCATCGATGCTGCTGTTGGCCAGCAGCGCCGGCTTCTTGGCGTGGCACAATGTCGCATTAGAGCAGCGTCTGGCCGACGAAAGCATTCACTTCACCAGCACGAGCGAACGCCTCGCGGCGATTGAGGCACGCATCGGTGCCGGCCGGCGAGTGATCTCGACGGCGAGCGAGTCGATCGTGTTCCTTCAGTTAGCCTATGGGTTCGTCGATCGCGATAGCGGCAAGCCATTGCGCCACCTCATGCGTGCCCCGGAACGCACGTCGGCCGACAACTCCGCCGGCCTGGCTTTTCTCAGCACGCAGGGCAACGGGCCGGTGTTCGAACGGCTGTTTATCGGCACCGCTTTTGTTGCGAGCGAAGATGGTCTGCTGCTCACCAATCGCCACGTCGCACGGCCGTGGGAGATCGATGAGCTTTCGCAGAAACTGACGGGGCAAGGGTATGAGCCGGCGGTACACCGTTTTGTAGGTTACCTCGCCGGGGTCAAGGAACCGTTCGAGGTCAATCTGGTTGTCGCCAGCGACGATGTCGATGTTGCTGTGTTGCGCTGCGACGCCGTGACAGGGCAGGTCAAGCATCTGACATTGAGCACCGCGCCGCCACAGCCTGGTGATGAGGTAATAGTGCTCGGGTATCCGACCGGGATGCGGGCACTGCTGGCGCGCGCCGGCGAGGGATTTGTGCAGGAGCTACGCGACGCCGACGAGATGAGCTTCTGGATTGCTGCACGTCGACTATCGGAGGCAGGGCGCATCGGTCCGTTGGCGACCCGCGGTATTGTCGGCCAGGTCAGCGCCACGGCCGTAGTGTACGACGCGGAAACGACAAGTGGCGGGAGCGGCGGACCTGTAGTGGGGCTCGACGGGGAGGTGGTCGCCGTCAATACCGCAATCATGCCTGAATTCGGTGGTTCGAACCTGGGCGTGCCCGCCGCGCGCGCGCGCAAGCTGCTTGCGGATGCACGAACAGCTTCTGTGCAAGCGGTGCGACAGCCACCTTTAGCCGGATCGCATTCAGAGCTTGCGGCTGACTAATTCGACTCTGTGACGGTGTCAGACCAGCAAATAGAGAACGACCAGCAGACACAGCAGCGTAACAGCCTGTAATCCAACGCGTGCGAACATCAACTGAGTACTGTGTGCCTGATCAAACTGCCCACCACGTGCCATGGAGACGATACCGGTCACCAGGGCGCCGGTCGTGGCTAACAGGCCGATCGTTATGAGAATGACAAAAATTTCCATGACCAATCCTCGCTGACGACTTGGGAGGAGACAGCGGACGCGCATGTTGCGTTGGCGCCGCCACCCCAGTACACAGCTTCTACATCTATCAGCCAAACACAGCGCCGGCGGGGGTTCATTGATCCAGATCAAGAACAGCGCAATCGGTTGGCGCTGCAGTGCAGCACACGAGCACACACGACAGCGATACGCGAGTCCCTGGCTGCGGCCTATAGCGCAACTGTACGCGCTTTGTCTTCCGCCCGGCGGTCCACGGCCTCGAGCGCATCGCGCAGCTGATTGGCCCAGCCAGCGATGTCGTCCGGCGCCACGTCCGAAGGGATTATGATCGGATTGCCGACAACCAAGTACACGCGCGTGAACAGGTGGGGGACCTCCATGCGGTCCCATCGCTGCTTGCGCACCCGCTTACGCCGGGCCGCTACCGAAGCCGGCAGCACGACAAGCCCGAGCTCGGAGGCCAGTTGGATTGCGCCGCGATGAACAACGTGATGGGGCCCCAACGGACCGTCCACCGCAATGGCGCCAGCCCGGTGGTGAGGGAGGGTCTCGCGCATGAGATCCAGGGATCGATCTCTTGCATGGTCGGGAATCTGCATACACGCGTAACCGAATCGCCGGCTAATCTCGGCTAGCACATCACCGCGAGGGGAATCGCTCGCAAACACGCAGGCGTTGTGATCCCGCAAAAGCGCAAACAGCGGAAGGTACTTGCCGTGCCAAAAGGTCAGGAGAAACCGCTGATCGCGGCTGATCATGCGGTCGAGCCGATCAAGCCCCTCGACCTCGATGCGCCAGGTTGCAGCTTGCAGGCGCAACACCCATGCCCAGATCAGGCCGAGCACTCGGGCTTGGAGCCTATGCCGGCGGGTCGGTGACAACGGCTCTGCACCTACCCGCTGTCTCTCGGCAAGGGGTTCGGCCGCCGGCGCTCTGCGCTTAGTCGGGTAATGCACTGCGCGCCGGCCCCTAGCGTTTCTGCGGCCGCGGCGCCGACAACACGGAATCGCCGACGGCGCGGGCGATGTTGCGGATGATCTTCCACTCCTCCTCAATGCGCCTGCGGGCGGACGCCCAAGGGCTGGTCTCGATCTCCCTTGTTGCCGGCGCGCTGTTGATCAAGGACTCGTAGAGGGCGAGCACCCGGGCGGTAGTCCTTGGCATGGAGAACTCCTCAGCCGTGCGGGCGATCGCTTGCTGCAGTCGTTGGTTCGCCTGCGGGCTTAGTGCCGCCACCCAGGACAGGGCGGCGCTAAACGAATCTGGATTATCGGCTGGCAACAGGCGCCCATTCACGCCGTCGCGCACCACCTCTCGAACACCCGATGCGTCCACGGCTACCACCGGTACCCCGGCCGCCATCGCTTCCGTAAGCACCATACCCTGCGTCTCTGTGTGTGAGGAAAAGGCGAAAACGTTCATGGCACGATAGGCGCCTGCCAACTCCGGGTGGCCCATGACCCCCGCCAGGTGCAGCCGGCCCGCAAGCCCGCGGCGTTCGAAGATGGCCTGGATTTCCTGCATCGATGGTCCCGCGCCGGCAACGAGAAAATGGCAGTGCTCATTGGAAAGGAGAAATTGGGCCACGGCCTCGGCGAGGAAACGCGGGTTTTTCTCGGGCGCCAGCCGCCCGGTATGACCGACGACGAAGGCGTCTGTGGGAATGCCAAACCGCTTTCGAGCAGCGCGCCCGTCGCCCTTGGCAAACACCGCGCGATCCACGCCGGTGGGAATGATCTCGATAGGCACGGCGGTCCCGCGTCCCACGAGCAGGTCCGCCACTGTCTGGCTGGGGGCGACAACCGCGTCGCAAAGATTGCAGTAACCGATTGCGAGGTCTACGGCGAAGCGTTTTAGCGTCGGCGAATCGCCCGGGACGTAATGCGTGTACTCCTCATACAGCGTATGGTGGGTAAAAACCACTGGTATGTTACGGGCAGCCGCGACACGCAGCGCTGTATCGCCGAGAAGGAAGGGATGGTGAGAATGCACGATATCTGGGTGGAATGTCTTGAGGGCGGTATACAGCCGGCCGGGAACCGGCACGGGAACGGAGAAATCGCTGCCGTTGAAGTGCTGAACCGCAGGGAAACGGATCACATCGGCCTCGCGGTCAGGTGTGTTCTCGAAGTAAGGGGCGGCCACGACGACGCGGTGGCCGCGCTCGCGGAACTCTTTGGTAAAACCCTGAACGCTGCGTGCCACACCGCCGACGTGAGGCGTAAACGTGTTCGTGAACATCAAGATGTTCATGCCACGGCTACCCGCTCGACGGCCACCGAGGTCTGCCGGGGCGCTGCCAGCACCGGTGCAGAGCCCGGCAGGCGAACTTCAATGAAGGGTGGCGGCATGCGCCAGCTGGCTTCCCAGCTTACCTCCACGCGCTCACGATCCGGGGCGAGCCGGACCATGATCTCGCCGAAGGGAGTAGCTGTCGGCCCGAATGAGCATTCGTCCCGCTGCTGCAGCCAGCCAGGTTGAACGGCCGATGCCAGAATAAGTCGATCCCCTTCCTCGCGCACGAAGCTGTTGCGTACCATGACCACCCACTCGGCAGATGCCCATACGTGATGTCCGTCGCCCATACAGCCGCCCCCCGTGCGCGGATGAATTGCCTCGGGCCACTGACCTGTCGGAGACGCGAGATCTGCGACTGTCCGGATCAAATCGAGACAACGCAGGTCTCCGGCCCGTAGCAGGACCTGAGCAACATGCAGCGTTAGGTAAGGGTTGATGCCCGAGTGCACCATGTCGAGGAAGAACCCGCCGCGCACGAAACACTGGTTCAAAAGATAGTCCACGGTATCGAGCAAGCGCGCATCCGCAGGTGCGAACAGTTGCAACGGATAGCCGGCGACGAGCGAGCCTATAGACCCTGAGTCCAGGCGCCGGTAAGGGGAAGCGGGCATGCCGGGGCGCGCCAGGCGGGATGCAGCCCGGGCGAGGCTTCGTTCGATGGCTTCCCGCAAGCGGCCGGCCTGCCGGCGAAAATCGGCAGCCGTTTTTTGTTCGCCCAAGCGTGCCAGGAGCTGTGCGGCAGACTCCAGGCCGGCTACCCCCCAAAAGTCGTCCCAATAGTAATAGTCATTGGGTCCCAAGTGCTCTGCGCTGAAACCGGCCGGCAGTAAACCGGCGTGTGGTTCATCGAGCGTGTCAGCAAGGCGCTTTTTCTTGATCCAATGCCCGCCAAGCTGAACGGCATGATGCCACGCCGGCTTCGGGCTACGCCCGGTTAGTTCGCAAAAGCGTTTGTATATCCAAAGCGCCTCACCGTTGGAGTCCCACTCCCCGTTTTGCGAATGAAAGAATCCGGCCCGGGTCTGACGTGCGGGGAATAGGTCGAGTGCACGTTCAACCCGATCGGCCAGACCGGCACATAGCAGTGCATGGAGTATGAATGCCGCGTCACGATACCAGAACCTCTTATAGGTATACGGACCAGGATACACCTCCCCCGGTGCATGCAGAACCAAGGAGCGAAGCGCTGCTTCGTACAAAAATTGTATCCGGTGATCCGGGACATGCAATTGGCTACAGCCACTAAGCGCCTTGTGCCAGCTCGAGCGAGCAGGGCGAGATTTTGTGTTGCCCCCTCTTTTCACCAACGGCACTGTCACCCGCACGTGTCGGTGCCCATCGACACGGAACAGCGCCGCCGCCGTGGCCATGCCAACGATGCAGTGGATGCTGCCACGAGTGGTGGGTCGGCGAAGGCGGTGGTACACGTCGCCGGTCCGGTAGTTGGAGAACCGTAGCTGCTCGGCGGATGTGTCGAACGCCACCATCCACCGGTCATCTATCCGCCAGCCGAGGTTATCCGGGGCCAGCCCGATATCATGCACGAAGCTCACGCCCTCTGGGTTGTAAGGACGAAGCGCAACGACCAGCCACGCAGCCTGGTCGCTCTTGGCCGTGAGTGCGAGGCGACAGCGCGGGAGCCCGTCTTGGTCTTCCACTTCCGTGCGCGATACGAGCTCCAGTCCGTCTCGAGCGCAGTGTGTGACTACGGCGACACCGTCATTCAAATCGAGATGCTGCTGCGCCTGTTGTAGCCGCGACGGAATTAACTCGCGCCCGTCTTCGGCAATGATCCAGCTATCAAGCGACCAGCTGTCCCAAAACGGCATCAGCAGTCCGCGCGGATCAACAATGGGCAGCTCATCAAAGTCCGGGATGCCTACGGCGGTCCAGTTGCGGTGCGTAAGGTTTATGTGGGTGATGGAGAACGCGCGCGGAATGAACGCATCATTCCTTGGATCGTATTGACGCTGCACCCAGTAAGGCCAGATCCAGTCGAGATTGTGCTGAATGGCGCTGGAGTTCAGCAGCCCGCGGGCATGTAGCACCATACCCGCTCGAAGCAGCTCCAACGGTTGCTTAAACTCAATCGGCTGGCCAAAGCTTTCCAGCCGCGCCAGGATCTTCACCGGATCCACCAGCCCCCGGGCACGCGCCGTCCGACTTACCATCAGCTTCCATGGAATCCACTGTAGCCACATGAAATTAGCCTCGGTGATGAGCAAATCAAAACGGTGATTGCCGCGTTGCGGTCATACTGATCCCAACGCGTGCCCCGCGTAGACAAAAGATACACGCACAGCGCGAGCGTAGTGAATGGCAATAGACCGAAGCTTGATCTCGATCAAAAAACATGCCAAGCGCGGTAGGACAATGGCGATCCATCGCTCGAAGGCGGTTTTCCGGAGTAGCTCCCCGTCAATATGTCTCATAGCAGCCGGTATTCAAAGCGGTTATACTGCGCCGTGCTGCAGCTTGTAACCGCCGGTCAATTCGGAAACCCCACATAAGGTTCTCCCACGTCGCGTTCTTATGATCTGCATGCAAGCAATCTGTTTCGTCCATATTCGAGGGTGTGTTCATGCGTACTGGAACTGTAAAGTGGTTCAACGATTCCAAGGGGTTTGGCTTTATAGCGCCGGAAGATGGCGGTGAGGATGTATTCGTTCATTTCTCGGCAATCCAGGTTGACGGCTTCAAGTCTCTGGCTGAAGGGCAGAAAGTAAACTTCGACGTAGAGCAAGGCCGTAAAGGCATGCAGGCGATCAACGTTACCATGGCGCGATAGACCGCTTGGTTCTTGCCGACGGCACGACGCTGCAGACCCCCGCCGCGCGGGAGGGGACCCTGCCGGACCTGGACACCTCCCGCGTGAGGAGCTTTTCCCATGGAAATAGCCAGACACAAAGTGGTTACGATCGATTACACACTGACGGATCATGCCGGTACGGTCATTGACAGTACAGAGGGAGGTGATCCGTTTTCCTACCTTCACGGTGTGGGCGCTGCGATCCCGGGGCTGGAAAATGAACTCGAAGGGAAAGCGGCAGGCGAGACACTTTCGGTACAGCTGTCACCGGAGCAGGCCTATGGGGAACGCAATGAAGCGCTGGTGCAAATCGTACCGCGGGAGCGGTTCGAGAGCGACTCCGAGGTCGAGGTGGGTATGCAGTTTCAGGCAACGACAGAGGCGGGCGCGCGCCTGGTGACGGTTGTCAAGGTCATCGGAGAGGAGGTTACCGTGGATGGCAATCATCCGCTTGCCGGTGTTACACTCAAGTTTGATGTAAACGTGCGTGATGTGCGCGACGCGACCACCGAGGAAATCAGTCACGGACACCCACACAGGCCAGGCACGCACGATCAATAAGGCTATTCACGCGGGTTTCCCTTCGCCGTGTTGCACGCGGCGCACACTCTCCTATTATTAAAGTTATTCAAGGATATATCGTCTGTGGGGCACTGTGCGCGATGAAAGCGGTCTAATTGGGGAGCGAGACGATTGGTTGTCTACGCCAACCGGTTCGATCAATGCAGGTGTGATCGCGGTACGCCGGCGCACGGGAAAACCCACAAGATTAGGGGAACATTGATGGCGCGATTCTGCGTCGCCGTGATCGCGCTGTTCATAACAGCTGCGGTATCGGCGGCAGAGTTCAAGGCGTTTCCATGGCCACCGGCACTGGAGCCCGACATTGGCTTCTGGACTCGCGTGTACTCGGAGGTAGACACCCGGGGCGGATTGATCCACGATGCGCGTAATCTCGGGGTCGTTTACGAAGTAATTCGTTTCGCACCCGGCTCAGGTGCGCGTGCTCGCGCGCGCCGTGTCAAGCAAACCAAGCGACGTTACAAGAACATTCTTATTACTCTAGCCCGTGGCAAACGCGAGGGCCTCAGTGCCGAGGAGCAGCGCGTGTTGGCCCTGTGGCCCGACGACGTGACGAACCGAACGTTGCGCAACGCCGCTTATAGCATTCGCTTCCAACTCGGCCAGGCGGATAAGTTTCGCGCCGGTGTGATCCGCGCCGGGGCGTGGAAGCCGCACATCGAGCGCACCTTTTCCGAGATGGGTCTGCCGGCCGAACTCGGCGCCTTGCCGCATGTGGAATCCTCTTTCAACCCCGATGCCTACTCGCGTGTGGGGGCAGCGGGTCTGTGGCAGTTTACACGCTCCACGGGGCGTCGTTACTTGCGCATCAACAGTGTGGTGGACGAGCGGCTGGACCCCTTCAAGTCGACGCTGGCCGCGGCGCGCTTGCTCAAGCATAACCACACCGTGACGGGTACCTGGCCGCTCGCGATCACGGCCTACAATCATGGTGCCGCTGGCATCCGGAGGGCTGCACGGCGGCTCGGAACCGATGATATCGTTGCGATCGTGCGCCGCTACAAGAGCCGAACCTTTGGTTTTGCCTCGCGTAACTTCTACGTCGCCTTCCTTGCGGCCACGGCGGTTGAAGCCGATGCCGAGAAATTCTTTGGTCCGCTCGAGCGTGATCACGTTGTACAAAGCCAGTTAGTCAAGGTCCCGGATCGCATGAGCATCGCTGCAATCGAGGGCGCACTCGGGTTGAGCCGCATTACGCTTCGCCGGTTGAACCGTGCCTTGAGACGATCGGTATGGAATGGCTCCAGGCTGGTACCGCGTGGCTATGAGCTGCGTATACCGCTCGATTCGGTGCCGGGCTCCCCGGAAATCGTACTGGCAAGCGCCGCAAGCGCACAACGTGCACGTCGGCAAGAAAAGGCCCTTGACGGCGCCACGGCGAGCGCTGCGGGATCGTCGACGGACGAAACCTATCGCGTGCGATACGGTGACTCGCTGTCCGAAATCGCGCGCCGCCTTGGTGTGAAAGAGCAAGATCTCATGGACGCCAACGATATAAGTGACAGGCATCGCATCTATGCTGGGCAAGTTCTGCGGGTCGCCATCGCGCCGCCTGACATGCCCGGGGTGATTGAAACGCCCCCACCCGTTGCGCCCAGCGCGCTAACGCCTGATCATGTAGAGGACGAAGCAACGCCACCGGCGGAAGAAGGTGCCGGCGCGGACAAGACCGAGCTTGCCAAGGTGGAGACCGCTGAACCCATGAATGCTGAAGAGGCCGAGCACCTCGGACCGACGCTGCCCGTAGGGGTGCACCCGGCACTTTCAGCCGATCCGAGCGATTATCTCGTAGGTGAGGATAACACCATCGAGGTGCAGGCTGCCGAGACGCTCGGTCACTATGCCGAGTGGCTCGGAATCCGCGCCAGCCGCCTGCGCAAGCTTAATCGTTTGCGTTTTCGCCAGCCGGTGGTGATTGGTCATCGCCTGCGGCTCGATTTCTCCAAGGTAAATCCGGAGGCATTCGAGCGGCAGCGTCTCGCCTATCATGTCTCGCTGCAAGAGGCTTTCTTCGAGCGCTTTCAGATTGCAGATACGACTGTGCACGTGATGCGCCGGGGTGAATTGCTGTGGGTGCTTTCGCAGCGCGAGTACGATGTGCCCATCTGGTTAATCCGTCAGTTCAACCCGGATCTCCATTTCGAGACGTTGATGCCCGGCACGCAAATTACCATACCGCGCCTGGAGCCTAAACCGGAACCCACGCCAAGCGCCGACCCCGACGCGCCATCGCCGCTGCGCACGACTTGAGCTGTCGGTGCGCTGTGACCACTGGGGGGCCACGACCTCAACGGGCAATGGGCTCGCTGACGGTTTCTTGGCTCACTTTGTCCTCTACCCACATCGTGCAACGTCCCTGGCGCACCCGTGTGCGGACCTGGTACACATGCCCGGCTTTCGCGTTAAAGCGCAAGCGTTCGCGGCCATACGAGTGCTCGGTGACGAGCTGTTGGCTGTAGCCACAAGAGATCAAGATCTCGTGTGTCGCGGGCAGCAGCGCGAAACGGGTGACCGCCGATGACACCGGCATGTTATCGATTTGATGTACGCGCAGGCCGGGGAAGCCGGCGTCGTAGAATGGGAGTACCAACGTCACGATCTCATTGGCGGGCCGCGGTGGCCCTGGGTAGACTTTGAGGGTCTCGCAACCTGAGGTTTCGATCAGGGCTGCCAGCGCAACGCCCAACAGAAGGGTGCGGTGAATTGTAAGCGCACACTGTTTTGGTGCCCCCATTTACACCTTCTCATTGTGCCAGGCTGGAAAGTGCTGACTTGAACGAAGATCCGTATCCAGCCCGGCCGCGTTCCGGTGTGCCTAAGCGGCGACGGTGAGATCGGTCTTGCGTCCGGTTGAAAGGCGCTTGGACATTGGCATGCGGCCACAGAAGCGGGCTGATATTTCTAACCGCTCCTCAATTGAGCTTCTCTTTTTCTACGGGTTTGGGCGGCAGCCGATGCACTTCGATACCCTCTTCGTGCATCTCCTTGACCTCCTCATTGCTCGCTACGCCGCGAATGTTTCGTTCTTCGGCCTCGCCATAGTGGATCTTTCTGGCCTCTTCAGGGAACTGTGCGCCGACGTCGGTGAAATGCTTGTCGACGTATCGGTGCAGCGCATGCATTGCGTGAGTCGATACGACCTGTTGGCCTGATGGTTTCGTCGCATTGTCCTCAGACGCGCTTACCGTCAATTGGGTCTTGACGTGACTCGCGGTAGGGATCTTTTTCACACTGGTAGAGCTGCAGATCGGGCAGCTAAGAATGCCCTTACGTTTCTGTTCGACGTAATCCTCCGGCCGGCCAAACCAGCCTTCAAAGTGATGGCCGGCATCACAATTCAGGTCGTAAATAATCATGTAGATTCAGCGGTACATTTCCAGGTGCACTCCGCACAAATATGCGGTCTGGGACGTTTTTATTCAACCCTGCCAGGGGTCGAGCACTGGCGAGCTGTTGGCGATCTCCAGTCGAAAGGCAGTTTTCTGGCTCGGCAACCAGGAAAAGGCCTAAACAAGCGGTTCGGACGCAGCTGTGGGGGGCGACTTGCACAGCATCGCGCTGGATCTTAGCATTGCTGAATGCTTTGGCCGGGCCGCGCTTGTTCAAAAGCCGGTATTTAGGGGAGTGCCGGCGCCAACGGTAACCTGCCCTCACAAGCCAACCGACAAGGACAAATAGCGATGACCTATGAACAGATCATTTTTGACGTGCAGGATCGCGTTGCGAGCATCACGTTGAACCGGCCAAATGCGGCGAACAGCATCAATCTCGAGCTGGCGCGAGAATTGATGGACGCCGCCATTCGCTGCGACGCGGATCCCGGCATTCGTACCGTGTTACTCATGGGCGCCGGCGACAAGATGTTCAGCGCCGGTGGCGACCTGAAAAGCTTTGCTGCCTACGGGACGGAAATTGCTTTCACCTTGAAGGAGATAACCACGTACTTGCACTCGGCGATCTCGCATTTCGCTCGCATGGACGCCCCGCTGATCGTGGCCGTGAACGGTGTGGCCGCGGGTGCCGGTATGAGCCTGGCCGTCGCCGGGGATATGGTACTCGCCGCCGAGTCGGCGAAATTCACCATGGCATACACGGCGGCGGCGCTGTCACCCGACGGGAGTGCCACGTATTTTGTGCCTCGTCTTATCGGCTTGCGCCGCGCCCAGGAGCTGATGTTGACAAACCGCGCGCTCAGTGCGCGCGAGGCGATGGAGTGGGGGCTGGTTACCAATGTTATCGCCGATGCGAAACTTTTGAGCGAGGCCGAGGTGCTCGCGCGATCGCTAGCTGACGGACCGACTCTCGCACTGGGGGCCGTGAAGCAACTGCTCAATGAAAGTTTTTCCGGGTCGTTGGAGACCCAGATGGAACTTGAGGCGCGCACCATTGCGCGGATGGCGAAGACACGTGACTCGCGCGAGGGCATAAGCGCTTTCGTGGGGAAGCGCCCACCCCGTTTCACGGGTGCGTAAACTCGGATCTGCTTGAACCAGGACACGAGCATGCTGCTGCAACTTTGCACCTGGCAGGAGGTCGAGGCTTACCTGCAACGATCCACCGGCATAATCATTCCCATTGGCTCGACGGAGCAGCACGGACCCACCGGTCTGATCGGCACCGATGCGATTTGTCCGGAAGCCATAGCCCGCGGCGTGGCCGAGGAGACCGACGCACTGGTGGCGCCGACCATAAACATCGGCATGGCGCAGCACCATCTGGGTTTCGCTGGATCGATCACACTGCGCCCGGGTACCTTGCTTGCGGTCGTGCGGGACATCGTAGACTCGCTCACCCGGCATGGCTTTGACCGTTTTTATTTTCTGAACGGCCACGGCGGCAATATCGCGACCGTCACGGCGGCGTTCTCGGAAATTTATGCGCAATGCAGCCTCGGTACGGCGCCGCCGGACCGACTGCCGGTTCGATGCAAGCTGGCTAACTGGTGGATGGGGGCTCAGGTCAAAAAGCTGTCACAATCGCTGTTCGGCGACGCCGAGGGCAGCCACGCGACGCCGGCCGAGGTATCGTTGAGTTACTTTGCTTACCCGAACGCAGTGAAGACAGCCGAGATGAGTCCGAAGATCGCGCCCAAGGGCGAGATCTTCGACGCCGCCGATTACCGCCGACGCTTTCCCGATGGACGCATCGGGTCGGATCCGTCGCTCGCCAGCGTCGAGGCAGGGCAGAGACTGTACAATGCGGGCGTGCAGGATACATTGGTTGACTATCGGAACTTTTTGCAGTCCAATTAATCATATCATCCGCGGGTAGGAGGATCTGCGCTAGTGGTGTTAAACGATTGGACGGGCAAACGTGAGAAACGAGGAGGGTGAATCATGAAAAGTTTACTTGCATCGGCCGCTTTGCTGGGGGCGTTGGTGGCACTGCCCGCCTATGCCTTTCACTGCCCGGGCGACATGGCGAAGATCGATGCCGCATTAAAGGCCGGCCCGAACGTGAGTGCGGGGCAGTTGGCTGAGGCAAAAAAGCTGCGTGCCGAGGGCGGGAAACTGCATAAAAGCGGCCAGCATGCACAGTCTGTTGCGACATTAGCCAAGGCGATGAAGATTCTGGGTATCAAGTAAACTGCCACTTCGAGCAGGTTGCACAAGGCCTGGCCTGCGCAACCTGTTCCTTTCCGACCAGCACGACCTGGCGCGATGGGACGCCCCGTACTGACGCTGTACATGCGCCAGGACTGTCACCTGTGTGAAGAGATGCGCATCGAGCTGGTGCGTTTGCGAGCGCGCCTGGGATTCGAGCTGCGTTTCGTCGACATCGACCAAGATCGCGAGCTGGTCGGGCGCTTCAACCACAAGGTACCGGTGCTCGCGCACGGGGACCACGAGATCTGTTACTACTTTCTCGACGAGCCAGTGCTGCTGAACTACTTGGCGAGCGTGCGCTGATACTGCGCCGAAGGCGAAGTGGTGCGCTCAGCGCTTCGATCACGCAGGTTTTTGGTTGCCAGAAATGCGTAGGCACAAAGTAATTGCCACGGCTATCCCACAACCAGCCGATACACGGATCGCACCTTGGTTTCCGAGACACG
>JBHHZP010000025.1:0-32636 GCA_046758085.1 Acidiferrobacterales bacterium | reverse complement strand
CGCGCTAACGCAGTCGTTTGAGATCCAACGACCATAGCCAACGAACGGATCGGGCATGACCATTCTCTTTGCTGGGCTGGCCTTTATTGTTTCCGCTTGGCTTACGCGGCGTCTCGTTAATCCGGATTCCAGACTCTACAAGCTCGATCACCCGAATCCACGCTCACTCCATGATAATCCAACGCCGAGGGGCGGCGGGCTGGCCATCTTCGTGGCCATTGCCGTTATCGGTGTTATCGCCACAGCCTTTGACGGCACTTGGGTCGATTTCGCATGGCTCGCTGTGGCTATGATTCTGGTCGCCGGTATCTCGTTTCTCGATGACTGGTTCACGGTCGCATTAGGTTACCGCATCGTGACCCACTTCGCCGCGGCTGGTCTGCTGTTATGGGGTGGGTTCGTGTTGCAGGGCTTTGAGCTTCCAGGGATTGCATGGTCCCTGCCGGTGCTGGCAGCTGTGGGATTTTCCCTGCTGTTTATCGTGTGGATAGTGAATCTGTATAACTTCATGGATGGGATGGATGGATTTGCAGGCGGTATGGCCGTTATTGGTTTCGGCACGTTTGCTGTTTTCGGCTGGCTGGCGGGGGATCCGCTCTTCACTGTCCTGAACCTGATCGTGGCGGCTGCCGCAGGCGGTTTTTTACTGTTTAATTTCCCGCCGGCCCGAATCTTCATGGGCGACACCGGTTCATCCTTGCTGGGTTTTCTGGCAGCCGCGTTCATGTTGTGGGCGGATCGGTACGGGGTCTTCCCGATGTGGATCGGGGTACTGGTGTTTTCACCCTTCATCGTCGACGCGACGGTGACGTTGATCCGGCGTATAATTGGCAGGGAGAAGTTCTGGGAGGCGCATAAGACGCACTATTATCAGCGGCTGGTTCAGCTCGGCTGGGGCCACAGGCGCACCGTGCTGTGGGAATATGCAGTGATGCTGTTGTGTGCGCTGTCAGCGCTGATCGCCCGCTACCTGACGCCGTCAGGCCAGTGGATCATGATTGCCATGTGGTTGCTCGCATATCTGGTGGTAATGATCGTGGTTCGTCAGCTGGAAGCTCGCCGCGACGCGATAATGACAAGATGAAACTCACCGCCAAGCTGCGCAGCCGGGGGGCTGCTTTCACCCATGATCTCGCAATGATCCCGGTAGCGTGGCTGGGTGCATACTGGCTTCGGTTCAATCTTGAAAGCGTTCCCGAGCCCTACCTGTCCCAGGCGCTGGCCATGCTGCCTGTCGTCATCATGGTGCACGTAAGCGTGTTCCTATACTTCGGCCTGTATCGTGGGGTCTGGCGGTTCGCGTCGATTCCCGACCTGATCCGCATCAGCAAGGCCGTGGCGCTGGCCGTGGTGCTGTCGGCCGTGGCGATATTCCTGCTGACCCGCATGGTCGATGTGCCGCGATCCGTGATCCCGTTGCATGCGTTGCTGTTGCTCGCCTTGCTTACCGGACCGCGTTTTCTCTATCGCTGGGCCAAGGATCGCAAAATCTATTATGGCGCGGGCAAGAAGGCCTTGATCGTGGGTGCCGGGCAAGCAGGCGAGATGCTTGCGCGCGACCTGCTGCGTGACGCTGACAGTGAGTATCAGCCCGTCGCGTTTGTCGACGACAATATGCGCAAACGTGGCCGGGAGATTCACGGTCTGCGGGTGGTCGGAACCATCGACGACATACCAAGGGAGGTCGTTAAACGGGACGTCGATGTCATTCTGATCGCAGTGCCGTCGGCCACATCCAAGCAAATGCGCCGCATCGTCGGCATCTGTGAGTCTTGTGAGATTCCAACCAGAACACTACCGCGCATGGAGGACCTGGTCACGGGACAGGTCAGCATCAAAGAGGTGCGCGATGTGAAGATCGAGGACCTGCTGGGGCGGGAAACCGTCGAGCTGGACTGGACCGCAATCAGGCAGAAGCTGGCGGGCAAGTCGGTGCTGGTTACCGGCGGGGGCGGCTCTATCGGTTCCGAACTCTGCCGGCAGATCGCACAGCTCGAACCGTCGCGGTTGATCGTTCTGGATCGAAGCGAGTTCAATCTCTACTCGATCGACCTGGAGCTTGAGCGCGTGTTTCCCGATCTGGAAAGGGTGAACCTGCTGGCCGACGTCTGCGACCGCAGAACCGTTAAGTCGGCAATCGGACAGTACCGGCCGGACGTGATATTCCATGCGGCGGCCTACAAGCACGTGCCGATGCTGGAGCAGCAGGTGCATGCAGCGGTCTGGAATAACGTTATGGGCACGTGGAACGTGGCGGCGCTTGCGAGCGAATCGGGATGCGAGTCGTGTGTGCTGATCTCCACCGACAAGGCGGTCAATCCGGCGAACATCTGGGGCGCGAGCAAGCGCGCCGCCGAGATCTGCTGTCAGTACTTCCACGGGCAATCGGACACCCGATACATCACCGTGCGTTTCGGCAATGTGCTCGGGTCAGCGGGTAGCGTGATCCCGCTGTTTCAGCAGCAGATCGCAACGGGCGGGCCGGTAACCGTGACCGACCAGAACATTACGCGGTATTTCATGACCACGGCGGAGGCGGCGCAGCTCATCCTGCAGGCCAATGCGATCGGGCAGGGTGGCGAGATATTCGTGCTGGATATGGGCGAGCCCGTCAAAATATCCTATCTCGCACGTCAGCTCATATTGCTTTCTGGCAAGCGACCGGACGAAGATATCGAGATTGTCTATACTGGTTTGCGCCCCGGGGAAAAGCTCTACGAGGAGCTGTTTCACCGTGATGAGGCGCTTGTCGATACGGCCCACCCGAAGATCCTGCTCGCGCACAACCGCATGGTGGACAGGAAAGTCGTGGAGCGGGCAATCGATAATATTGAGCAGGCAGACGTGGGCGGCGGAGAGCGGCACCTGCAAGACATATTGCTGACGCTCGTACCTGAGCATGCCGCACGTGCGGCCGGGCCGGGTCATATCAGTACCCCAGTACACGAATTCTCCGCGCAAAAGTAACAACACGATTTCGTCACGTACAGCTGCATTAATCTATGAAACTGACAATCATTGGCACGGGTTATGTCGGCCTTGTAACGGGCGCCTGTTTGGCCGAAATGGGCAACACGGTTGTCTGTGTCGATACGGACGACGGCAAGATCGAGGCGCTCAAGGGCGGCGAGCTGCCGATCTACGAGCCCGGTCTGCAGCGTATCGTAGTAGAAAACAACAAAGAAGGGCGATTGCACTTCACCAGCTCGTTAGCAGATCCGCTGGCGCAAGCACAGGTGTATTTCATCGCCGTGGGTACACCGCCGCGGGACGACGGTTCGGCAGACTTGACCCAGGTCCTGGATGTGGCCAAGCAGCTCGGGCAACTGATCGATCAATACACCGTAATCGTGGATAAATCGACCGTGCCGGTAGGTACGGCAGAGCGCGTTCAAAGTGCCGTGCAACAGGAGCTGCAAGCACGCGGTGCTGAGGTTTCCTTCGATGTGGTGAGTAATCCGGAATTTCTGAAGGAGGGCGCGGCGGTAGAGGACTTCATGCGTCCGGATCGTATCATCATCGGTACGGGCAGTGATTCTGCACAAGCGATCATGCGCGATGTGTACGCGCCGTTCATGCGTACGCGCGAGCGCGTGCTGTTCATGGGCGTGCGCGAAGCGGAGATGACCAAGTATGCCGCCAATGCGATGCTCGCCACTAAGATCTCCTTCATGAATGAGATCGCCAATCTGTGCGATCGCCTCGCGGTCGATGTGGAGAGCGTGCGTCTGGGGATCGGCGCGGACTCCCGGATTGGTTATGGGTTTATCTATCCAGGCTGTGGCTACGGTGGTTCGTGCTTTCCCAAGGACGTCAACGCCTTGATCCATACGGCGAAGGAAGCCGGGATGCAAGCGAAAGTGCTCGAGGCCGTGCGGTCGACCAACGATGCACAAAAACGTGTTTTGTTTCAAAAGATTACGCAGCGTTTCGGCAGTGCGCTGGAGGGGCGCAACTTCGGCATCTGGGGGCTTGCGTTCAAGCCGGGGACCGATGACATGCGCGAGGCGCCGTCGGTGGACCTGCTGGAGGCATTGATCGCCTCCGGCGCACGCGTGAAGGCCTATGACCCGGTTGCGATGCCTGCAGCGCTAAAACAATTACCGCAGTCGTGGTTTAGCGGGGGTCAGATTCAGTTGACCGAGCATCCGTACGAAGCCGTGAAAGACGTCGATGCGATAGTACTGGTGACGGAATGGAAACCGTTTCGTCATCCGGATTTCGCGCGCATGAAGCGACTCATGAAAGCCCCGATCATTTTCGACGGCCGTAACCAGTACGATCCCCATGTCGTACGCCAGAGCGGTTTCGAGTACGTGGGGATCGGGCGCTGATGCACGCACATGCACTGCTATCCCACAACCGCCTAATACATGGATCGCACCTTGGTTTCCGAGACACGCTGTGGATACCTGCGGCGCTACGCAATCGTGCTCCGCTTGCAGGATCGGGGCTCGCGATCCGTGGCGAGCCCGTTCGGCCGGGAAAAGTCTCACTGGCACTTCTCCTTTCTCGGCCTCACCGCTGTAGGCTCGGCGCCAGCATCCATGGCTTGCGACGGTCTCGGAAACCAAGGTGTGATCCATGTCCCTCGAGCGCAGCCCATTCCCAAGGCATCTCGGTCTTGGCGAGTTTCAGCGTTTCACGCAGGGACTTGTGGGACACCAATGGCGCAGATGCGACATGTTTTGCAGTAAATGAGAGCCTGGATTTGTTATGAAGAGTGACAACACCATCTGGCACAGCGCGACGGTGACGCGCGCACGGCGCGAGAAACTGAATAATCATAAGAGCGTGGCCGTGTGGTTTACCGGTCTCTCGGGCTCTGGAAAATCCACGCTGGCCCACACCGTCGAAGAGGCGTTGCATCAGTTTGGTTGTCGCACCTACGTGTTCGATGGCGACAATGTGCGCCATGGGCTATGTGCCGACCTGGGGTTTTCCGAGGAAGACCGCAGGGAAAACATTCGCAGGATCGGCGAAATGGTCCGGCTCTTTCTGGATTCCGGCGTCATAGCGCTGACGGCCTTTATTTCACCATTTTCCCGGGACCGGGAGTTGGTGCGACAACTGGTTACGCCGCCGGACTTTCTGGAGATCTATTGCCGCTGTTCGATCGAGGTCTGCGAGAGCCGGGATATCAAGGGCCTGTACCGCAAGGCGCGGGCAGGGGAAATTGCGGAGTTCACCGGTATCTCTTCGCCCTATGAGGAGCCGCGCAACCCCGATCTAATTGTGGACACGGGCGAGATGGCGCTGGAGGCCTGCAGAGAAAGCGTGCTCGATCTGCTCGCAAGAAAGGGCGTGATCACGCCTCGCGAAGACAAGCCCTAACCCGAATATATCAGCGCCGAGCACGCAAAAGACGCAGAGAAAGGAAGGTCAAGCGGTTTTGGCCTGATCTCAAAGGGGCTGCGGGGTCACACTTGGCACCGCGGGCCGGTTGCCACGGGCGGATTTGTACCCGCGGTAACTGCTCCATGCGTTACTCTAGCTCCTACGTTCATGTAGTCGTCTGCGATCTTTGCGCTCTGTGGTGTGAGTTCATGCAATATTCGCGTTAACCCGGTGGCGGCAAGTGCCCCGGCACGCGGAAAAGACACAGCGCCAGGGATCTGATAGAGCGCACGAGAAGATATAATAAGATAATACACCCTAGCGCCGTGTCGGCATGCGAGCTTGGTAGAATGAAAAAACGAGTGACCAAAGCTGTATTCCCCGTGGCCGGACTGGGCACGCGATTCCTGCCTGTAGCGAAGGCAAGCCCGAAGGAAATGCTGCCCATTGTCGACAAGCCCTTGATCCAGTATGCCGCCGAGGAGGCGTTGAGCGCCGGGATCACCGATTTGATCTTCATCACCGGACGCAACAAGCGCTCCATCGAGGACCATTTTGACAAGGCCTACGAGCTTGAAGCAGAGCTTGAAGCGCGACACAAGAAAGAGCTGCTCGCCTTGGTGCGCAACATCCTGCCCGCAGGCACCACTTGTGTTTATATCCGCCAGGCCGAGGCGCTGGGATTGGGGCACGCGGTACTGTGCGCAAAATCAGTCGTAGGGGATGCGCCGTTCGCCGTCGTTCTGGCGGACGATCTTATGGATGCCGAGCCCTCGGTGCTGAGGCAGATGGTCGATCTGTACGACGAGGTCGAGAGCTCCATCATCAGTGTGCAAAACGTCCCCAGGGAAGAGACCCCCCGCTATGGCATCATGCACGGAGAGACGGTGAAGGCGGGACTGCACAAGATGGACGGCATTATAGAGAAACCGAGCCCGGAGGAGGCACCTTCGACACTGGCGGTGGCGGGGCGCTATATCTTGACGCCGCGCATCTTTTCTTGTCTTGAAAGTATTCGCCCGGGCGCCGGCGGAGAATATCAGCTTACCGACGCCATCGCCGAGTTGATGCAGAACGAGACCGTGTTTGGCTATGAGTACTCTGGCAAACGCTACGACTGCGGGAACAAGCTGGGTTACCTGCAGGCTACGGTGGAGTACGCCTTGCAACATCCCGAGCTGAAAGACTCCTTCCGGGCATATCTCAGGGACCTGAAGGTATGACTCGTTGGCGAAAGCATGCATGGTAATAAGCACACACACTTCGCAGACAATATGAAAACCGCCGATAGACACGACGCTGTCGCGTGAAATCGCTTGGCGCAAAAGAGGCGTGGGAGGTCCTGCAGCGTGCCGACTGCCTGTATAAGACCGAGGATGTAGAAGCTGCGCTGGATACGATGGCGGCACGCATCACCGATACGCTCGCGGATGCGAATCCGCTGGTAGTATGCATTATGCTTGGCGGTATGGTGCCGTTCGGCAAGCTCTTGCCCCGATTGCGTTTCCCGCTGCAAGTGGATTACGTCCACGTCACACGCTATCGTGAACGCCTGCACGGCGGCGAGCTGCATTGGCTCGTGGCCCCGCAGGTGCGCGCCAAGAATCGCGTGGTGCTGCTCGTTGACGATATCCTGGATGAGGGCACGACGTTGTCCGCGATCGAAGAGCGCTTCCGCGGCGAAGGCGCGGCCGACGTCCTCAAAGCGGTGCTCGTGATCAAAGATCGCCCACGTCAGCACGACATCAAGGTTGAGTTTACGGGGCTCGAGGTCCCGGATCGGTACGTGTTTGGCTACGGCATGGATTACAAGGGCTACCTGCGTAACGCCAGCGGGATTTACGCCGAGCGCGAGCCCTGATGAGCTTGATCGCGATCATCGGTGGAAGCGGCCTCACCAATCTAAAAAATCTCGAGATTACCGGGCGCGAGGTGGTGCGCACCCCGTATGGAGAACCTTCTGCCCCCATGGTGTACGGCCGGCTCGGGGGGCGTGAGGTGCTTTTCCTGCCACGCCATGGCGCCGGCCATACCATTCCGCCGCACGAGATCAATTATTGCGCTAACCTGTGGGCCCTGAAACAGGCCGGTGCGGCAAACGTTATCGCGGTGAACGCCGTGGGTGCGATCAAGAGCACGCTGTTCGTGACTGGTCTGGTCTTTCCCGACCAGATTATCGACTACACGTACGGCCGCAAGCACACGTTCTATGGGAGCGAGCATCGACAGGTCACGCATGTCGATTTTTCGGAGCCCTATTGCGAACCGCTTCGAAAGATACTGATTTCCGGTGCCCAGCGTGCCAACGTGCCTGCGGTGGAGCACGCGACCTATGGTGCGACCCAGGGCCCGCGATTCGAAACGGCGGCGGAGATCCGTCGTCTCGAGCGCGATGGTGCGGATATTGTCGGTATGACCGGAATGCCGGAGGCCGGGTTGGCGCGCGAGCTTGGCCTTTGCTATGCAGCAATCGCAGTAGTGGCCAACCCGGCAGCGGGGAAAGCCAGCGGGGAGATCAGCCTTAAAGAAATCGAAAAGAACCTGGAAATCGGCATGGCCAAGGTGCGTACGGTTCTGGAGCAGGCGATCACATTAATAGGTGAGGAGTGAGACGCGAGGAGAAAGCACATGATCTGGAAGTGCGGAGCGAAGCTATTAG
Source organism: Acidiferrobacterales bacterium (assembly GCA_046758085.1). GTDB lineage: Bacteria > Pseudomonadota > Gammaproteobacteria > Acidiferrobacterales > SPGG2 > VRUB01. The sequence continues at coordinate 24,640 of JBHHZP010000025.1, read as the reverse complement.
CTTGGTCATAGACGTTTATCGTATCATTGTCGACTTCCCCCGTAACGAAATCCTCCCGCTTACTAACCAGATGCGCCGGCAGAAAATCTCCGTACCTAGCAATATTAACGCCTTACTCCTGTTGCGCCTCACCCCTCACGATCATTCGACCGGTGCGACCCGCACCAGCGCGCCGAACTTAGGGTGATCGAAGTAATGGACATGGCGACGGCGGATGCGGCGACGCTCACCCATCCGATAAATGCGGATTCCGGGTGCGCTTGAATCAGCCGATGCGACACTGCGGGTGGCGGCTTCGCGCAGCAGCAGGTCGAGGTCTACGTGCAAGTACCGGCTCTGGTAAAACCTCAGCACCCCTTCGAGCTCCACCGCGGCGGTGCCCACACTATGAAAATATAGCCGCTGGGCCGCTGATTTAGGCTCGGCGAGCCGGAGCCAGCGCTTGTGCACAAGGACATTGTAATTGGCGTCAGCCTCGAGCGTGAGTACCGCCTTCGACAGCGCCGAGTCCGGGTCCGGTTCTTCGGGCGCGTCGACTGCCTCCGCCATCCCGGGGAGCTTGGAGTCAACGGTATCGTTGGTCCATAATTCCTCGCCCTCGAGGTAAGCCAGGTTATTTTCAAATACGACGAGCTCGACCTCGAATAGTCCGGGAGCAGGAGCAGCCGACTGCCCCGCTGCGTAGATAGGCAGCATCAGCAGCAGTGCGGCGGTTGCGATCGCCCGGCTGGAAAGAGTCTTCATCAGAGGCATTATCATCAAAACAAATTCAATTTTATAGTATCTCGTAATTTATTCGAGGTCGAGTAGGCTTGGCTATGGCGGTCAAACGTGTGTTGAAAATGGGTGATCCCTTGCTCTACCGCAAGGCCGAGCCGGTGGAGCCGTTGGGCACGCCTGAGCTGGATAGCCTGATTACTGACATGTTCGATACCATGGTGGCACTCAACGGCGCAGGGTTGGCCGCGCCCCAGATTGGAGTCTCGCTACGAGTCGTGATCTTCGGTCTGGAAGGAAACCCGCGCTATCCGGACGCCGAGCCGGTCCCGAAGACCGTCCTCGTCAATCCCGTCGTAGAGCCTATCGGCGAGGAAACGGAGAAAGACTGGGAGGGGTGCCTGAGCGTTCCCGGTCTGCGCGGACTGGTGGAGCGCCATGCCAGGATTCGCTACCGGGGCTATGAGCCGCACGGTAATCTCATTGACCGCACGGTTAGCGGGTTCCATGCACGCGTGGTCCAGCACGAATGCGATCATCTCGACGGCATCTTGTTTCCAATGCGTCTGAGCGACATCCGGATGATGGGCTTTGAGGAGGCGCTGTTCCCGGAGTTATGAAATAGATACAGGCCCGGCATAGGACTCAGGACCTAGCGCTAATATTGCAGGAATTCACACCAGGGAGCGCAGAGATCACAGAGAATTCTATTAACATTCAGTTACAAAACCTCCACCGATCCACACCAGAGGACGCAGCGAGATTTATCAGCTTTACCTTACAAAAGCTTGATCTATTCACACCAGAGCGCGCAGAGATCGCAGAGAATTCTATTAACATTCAGCTACAAAACCTTCATCTATTCACACCAGAGCGCGCAGAGATCGCAGAGAATTCTACTGTCATTCAGTTACAAAACCTCTAACCGATCCACACCAGAGAGCACAAAGATTGCAGAGCCAACAAATCGTTAAACACCGCCCGCGACAAACGGCCCTTGGCGTACAGCGTGACACCATAACCCCTTTGAGATCAGGCCAAAACCGCTTGACCTTCCTTTCTCTGCCTCCTTTGCGTGCTCAGCGGTGAAATATTCGGTCTACGACTGAGTGGTGAGCAAGAGGGCCGGTGTGTTTTCATCTTAGTCCTTAGCCCTGGTTAGTCTGAAGTTCCCCCAACAGCCGCTTGACTGCATCCACGCGATGGGCGGCGTCCGGATAATCACCCAAAATGCGCAGCTGGGCTGGGCCCTGCAGACGGTAGCTTTGGGGCGCGGCTTGCAGCAGTCGAATGATGACTGCGGGGTCTACGTTTGGCTGGCTGTGAAACTCGATACGCGCTCCCCGCGGCCCGGCGTCGATCTTACGAATCCCCAGCGGTGTGGCCTGAATCTTCAGGGCGGTGACAGTAAACAACAGCTTCGCGGGATCGGGCAACAGCCCGAAACGGTCGATAATTTCCTCTCTTAGCTCCTGCAAGGCAACCTCGGTCTGTGCGCTTGCAATGCGTTTGTACAAGATCAACCGCATGTGCACGTCCGGTAAGTAGTCATCCGGCAGCAATGCCGGTGCGTGCATGTTGATCTCGGTCCCGCTGTGAACCAGATCAGCTTGTGCAAGATCCTCTCCACGCTCTAGTGATTTGACTGCACGACTGAGCAGCTCGGAGTAGAGTGTAAACCCTACCTCGTCGATCTCCCCACTCTGGGCTTCGCCCAGCAGCTCTCCGGCGCCACGGATCTCCAGATCGTGCGACGCCAGCGTAAATCCGGCACCCAGGTCTTCCAGTAACTCGATGGCCTCGAGGCGCTTGCGCGCCGTGTCTGTCATCGCTCCACGGGGCGGTACTAATAAATAAGCGTATGCACGATGGTGCGAGCGCCCGACCCGGCCGCGTAGCTGATGCAGCTGCGCGAGACCGAACTTGTCGGCGCGAGCAATGACCATCGTGTTGGCCGTCGGGACGTCGATCCCGGACTCGATGATGGTGGTACACACCAGCACATTGAAGCGCTGGTGATAAAAGTCCAGCATCACGCGCTCGAGCTCGCGTTCCGGTAACTGGCCGTGGGCTACGCGGATCTCCGCCTCGGGCACCAGTTCCTCGAGCTGCCGGGCCGCGCGCTCGATGGTTCGAACCTCGTTGTGCAGGTAGTACACCTGGCCGCCACGGCGTATCTCACGCAGGCAGGCCTCGCGAATCAACGCGTTGTTCTTTTCGCTGACCAGTGTCTTGATGGACAGCCGCTCCTCGGGGGCCGTCGCGATGATGGAGATATCACGCAAGCCCGCCAATGCCATGTTGAGAGTGCGCGGGATCGGAGTAGCGGTCAGGGTAAGCACATCAACCTCGCGGCGCAGCTTCTTTAGCCGTTCCTTCTGGCGTACGCCGAAGCGATGCTCCTCGTCGATGATCACGAGACCGAGATTCCTGAAGCGGACATCGCCCTGCAACAGCCGGTGCGTGCCGATGACAAGGTCGACCGTGCCGTTCGCCAGCCCGGCCAGGATCTCGGCCTGCTGCACCTTGCTGCGGAAGCGCGAGAGCAGCTCGATCCGGACCGGCAGCTCGGCAAACCGGTCGCTGAAGTTCTGGAAGTGCTGCTGCGCGAGCAGTGTCGTCGGGACCAGCAGCGCGACCTGTTTCTGGTCGTGCGCTGCAAGGAAGACGGCGCGCATGGCGACCTCGGTTTTACCGAAGCCCACATCGCCGCAGACCAGCCGGTCCATCAGCTTCTTGGATTCCATGTCGGCTATCACTTCATCGATGGCGCGTGCCTGGTCCGGGGTCTCCTCGAACCGAAACTCCTCAGCGAAGGCGGCATACTCGCCGTCGCGCGGTGCAAATACGTGCCCTTTGCGTGCCGCCCGGACGGCGTAGACCTCGAGCAGCTCGGCGGCTACATCATAGGCCTTCTGCCTGGCACGGCGCTTTGCCTTCTCCCAGGCATCGCCCCCGAGCCGGTGTAAGGGGGCATGCTCCGGATCGGTCCCGGTGTATCGCGTGATCAGGTGTAGCGCGACGACGGGGATGTAGAGCTTGTCGCCACCCGCATACTCGAGGGTCAGAAACTCCGTAGGGCCGTCACCCACATCCAGGATCTGCAAACCGAGGTAACGACCCACTCCATGGTCCTCGTGCACCACCGGGTCGCCAAGCCGAAGCTCGGCAAGGTTGCGTATAACGGCCTCGGGGTCACGGCTCACGCGTGCGCGCCGCCGGCGCTGGGCGACACGCTCGCCGTAGAGCTGCGGCTCCGTAATCAGGGCGATCAACGGCTCCGGCAGCAACAGGCCGCGATCCAGCTCGGCGACGGTCAGGCCTAGCCTGACGCCACTCAATAGAAAATCTTGCCAGTGATCGACGTCGACGGGGGCAAATCCATTGTCTTGCAGCAGTGCGCGCAGGGTCTCGCGCCGTCCCAGGGTCTCGGCCGCTAGTAGGGTTCGCCCCCGGTAGGTCCGCAAGTGCTCGAACAGGGCGGCGTAGGGCGCTTGCGCCTTGTAGTCGACCGGCAGGGCCGGTGGGACCAGGGTATCGAAGCGTACCAGGCGGTCGCTGACTGTCTCAGGGATCTGCGAGTGACGTTCTTCGTCAGCCTTGAATGGCAGCAGGACGATACGGCTGTGCCGTTCTAACGCCCCGTTAAGCTCTTCCTCCGCCAGAAACAGCTCGTAGGGGGCCAATATAGGCCGGGTACGGTCGTGTCGGCGTTCCAGAAAGCGCTCTTCGGCCTCGCGCAGGAATGCGCGGGCCGCATCTGCGGTGTTGGCATCGAATATGCATGCCCCCTGCGCAGGTAGATAATCGAAAAATGTCGCGGTCTCGTGGAAAAACAGCGGCAGATAGTACTCAACACCTGCCGGAATGATGCCGCGGCTAATGTCGCGATAGAGGGAAACCTTTTGTGGATCGCCTTCGAAGCGGGCGCGGAATCTCTGCCGGAAAAACTGACAGGCATCCGGGGTCAGCGGGAATTCTCGCGCCGGCAGTAATCGGATCCCGTCGAGTCTTCGCCCGGAACGTTGGCTCTCGGGGTCGAACTCTCGCATGGACTCGATTTCGTCACCAAACAAGTCGATTCGAAAGGGCGTATCACTGCCCATGGGGAACAGATCAATGAGGCCGCCGCGCACGGCAAACTCGCCGGGTTCCATGACTTGTGAGACGCTGTGGTAGCCGGAACGTACGAGATCTTCACGGAATTTTTCTATTTTCAGGGGATCTTGCGGCTTGAGTACGAAACTATGTTGGGCCACATACTGAGGAGGCGGTAAACGGTGCATCAGAGTCGGCACCGATGCCAGCACGACTCCCTTGTTCCAGGACGCGAGTTGCGACAGCACCAGCAGGCGCTGAGAAATGATATCCGCGTGCGGAGACAGGACGTCGTAGGGCAGGCACTCCCAGTCAGTAAAGGTGGTCACACAGAACTCGGCACGTGGGGACGCGTAGAAGCGTATTTCGTCCTCCAGTTGCCGGGCGGAGCGGGCATCCGGGGTAACGACCAGCACGGGTGCGTGATGCTTGGCGGCGGCCTGGGCAATGGCGAGCCCGCGGCTGCTCCCGAAAAGCCGGCTCCAAACCAGGCGCTCCCCCGCAGTTTGGGGGAGATCGGGGTGCAGCGGCGATAAAGAGGGTTTTTGCGTTAGATTTAGAGGCTTAGATGGCATCAAGGCGCTCGCGGACGCTAAGTTACTTATTGTAAACGGACTATTACGCCCGACGAAAAACCTTGCGTATAGCGTGCGTTACGATCATAATTTAACCTATCGCCGCATAATACCTCAATAAGTATCAAACTCTAGACAAGAAATTCGGAGTGTAGGGGAATGAGAAAACGACAATCCACTTTTAAGGTCGGCGACACCGTGTTCTATCCTTCCGCCGGTGTTGGCATTATCGAGGCAGTTGAAGACGTATTTATCAGTGGTACTTGCGATAGCTGCTTTGTTATTCGTATCGCTGAGACCAAGATGACCGTAAAGGTCCCGCAGGGCAATGTGCGCCGCAGCGGACTTCGCCCGCTGCTAAGTGGCCGAAAATTAAAAGAGTTATATCGTATTCTGGCTGCAAAGGGTAATCGCAGGGTCACGGGCGGCAACTGGACCGACCGTTGTCGCGAGCTCGAGCGCAAGATCAACTCGGGCTCATGCCTCGAGCTGGGTGAGGTGGTCCGCGATCTGATGCGCTGGAAGAAGGCGTCCGGCCTGTCTTTCGAAGAGTCGATGCTCCTGAAGACGGCGAGCAACTTTCTGGCAAACGAAGTCGCGGCCATCCAGGGCATCGAACCGGAAACCGCGATCGACCGGATTCGCAGCTACGTCGAGGTCAAAGCGGCCTGAGAGGGCCACCCAGCAGTTGCCTGAACCCCATTGAATCACTCCTCCAGGATCTGCGCCATCGTACCTGCCGCTGGCACCGGATCCCGGATGGGGAGATCTCAGCCCAAGCAGTATCTCACCCTCGCAGGCCGGGCCGTTATGGTGCACACGCTCGAACGGCTCTGCAGCCACCCCAGGATCGAGGGCGTGCTCGTTGGCCTGGCGGCCGGGGACCGCCACTGGGCGTCGTTGAAAGACGCTATCGCCCGGCTGCCCAAGTTTCTGGGTACTTATGAAGGCGGCAGCGAACGTGCCGATACCGTGTTGAATGGTCTGCACGCCTTGGGCGCCAACGCGGATCCGGCGGACTGGGTGATGGTGCACGACGCCGCGCGCCCGTGCATACGGCACGAGGACATCGATAAGCTGATCGGCGCAACGCAGGACCACCCCGACGGTGGCTTGCTGGCCTTGCCAGTGGCCGACACCGTCAAGCGTACGGATACCGCTCAACTCGTTCTGGAGACTGTTCCGCGAACGAGTCTTTGGCGTGCGCTCACGCCGCAGCTGTTTCCGCTCGAAAGGCTCACGGCGGCTTTGGAGCAAGCGCTGGCCGCCGGTGCTACCGTCACGGACGAGGCCGCCGCCATCGAGCACGCCGGCGGCCGTCCGCGCGTGGTGGCCGGGCACGCCGATAACATTAAGATTACGCTCGCGGATGATCTCGCGCTGGCAGAGCTGTTTTTAAAACAGCAGGAACGGGAGCACGCGTGAACCGCATCGGCCACGGCTACGACGTTCATCCTCTCATTGAGGGCCGCAATCTGATCCTCGGTGGCGTCAGGATCGAACACCCCAAGGGGCTCAAGGGCCATTCGGATGCCGACGCCTTGCTACACGCCATTTGCGACGCCTGCCTCGGTGCCGCAGGGCTCGGTGACCTCGGGGGGCATTTCCCCGACACCGAGGCGACGTACGAGGGGATCGACAGTCGCGAGCTGCTGCGCCAGGTCCGGGAGGTCATCCACCGCCACCGATGGCAGGTGGGCAATATCGACAGCACTATTGTGGCCCAGGCCCCGCGTCTGGCGGCGCATCTGCCGCGCATGCGCGAGAACATCGCTGCCGATTTGAACATCCCGGCAGAGCGCGTCAACGTCAAGGCCACCAGCACCGAAAAGCTCGGCTTCCTTGGGAGAGAGGAGGGCATCGCCGCTTATGCGGTCGCGCTGTTGGAGCCTGTACGCGAAAAGGGCTGACGCGGTTGGGTTAAGTACGAAGTCGCACTATCAGAAATACGCTAACCCGGAAATTGCCTTAACTCGCCGCGGGGTACACACTTTGACAGCGTATCCGCTTCGAGGGCAGGCAACACTGTTTGAGATCAGGCCTCTGCGTTCGCTGCGCGCCCCGCGGTGAAATATTCGGGCTGAGCCGGAGGGTTAGGCGGAAGACAAGGCCTATCTATGAAAGAGCACGCTTTTGCCGAATCCGCACACCGCGGCGCAACCCGATGCAATGAACTACGGCGCATCTGGCCATCTCACTTAAGCACTCCCGGCCAGTTGTTGTTGGCTTGGGAAATGTAGCCCGGAATATCCTGTCGCCATCTCTCACGCACGCCGAGGCTGTAGTTGAGGTAGAGCTTGCCGTTGACGATACTCCAGGCCTGGGGATCGGTGCTCGCGGTGTAGCCGTTGGCGACGGCGTAGGAGCAATAACCACCGTACTGTGGGGCGAATTTCTTCGGATCGGCCCGGAAGCGATCGCGGTTCTCAGCGCTTGCGAAGTGCCAGCTGGCCCCGTTCCACTCGAGTGCGTACTGCTTGCTGCCTTTTACCGGCTTGGCCTGGCTGAAATAGGCGACCGGGTCGTAGCCGCGGATAGCGCCATTGCTGGTCGTAAACACGGGTGACTCGGCATAGGCGGGCGGGGCCAGCAACAGGACGGTGAAGAATACGGGCAGGGATCTGACGGTCATGGCGCCTCTCCTTGATGTTCGTGGTGTTTCTGGGTGGTTCGTTCCGTATCCAGCGGCAAAGTTCCGGTCCCCGCTGCCAAGGACTACCTCGGGCAATTGACACAAATTTCATGTACCACCAGTAACGACGAAGCCCTGAGTAAAGCCGCGCGCGCTTTGGCGCGCCGCGGCGGAGCACGTGCCTCCGAATAGCTGGGGGGGGCGAGAGCGGGGAAGGGCGCCAATCAGGTTTTCTGAGTGCCGCACTGTCACAGTCCCGCGCGCTGTCCTTTGGATACAACCAGCCCCACGATCTCGCGCTCCATCACCTCGTAGATAAACCGGTAGCTGCCCGCGCGGATGCGGCGCAGGCCGCGGTGCTCGCCCTTTAGCGGAGTGCCTGCGTGGGGCCGGTCGGCGAGCGCGTCGATGGCTGCGATCAGTCGCGCCCGATCGGGCCGGTTCATGCGCGCCAGCGCCTTGGCGGCGCTCGCCCTAATCCTGACGAAGCAGCTCACGCCTCACGTCTTCCCAATCAAGGACCGGGTCCATCGGATCGCGCAGACGATCGATGGTGCGGGCCAGATCCTCATAGTCCTCCAGATAATGCTCGATCGCCTGGCGCACGAGCTCGGCGCGGGTACGCTTGAGGCTGCGGGCGGCTGCATCGAGCGATTTCACTAGGTCATCAGGCAGCCTCGCCGTGATCTGGGCCATAGCGCGCGCATCCTGTGTAATGTCGATTGATGTCAATTAATGTCATTGACATTAATCTACGCCAGGCACGTGCGGAAATCAAGTTCTACCCGTTGCTGTCCACAAATCTCGCCCTGGCCTCCTCAAAACCCGGAAAGCGTGAGGGTGTCTGTCAAATGGCCTGCGGTGCAAATGCCAAGCGTATTTTTTTGGTGCGGCTTGAATACCCCACGGTTTGGATTGTGCTCGGAGATTATGCAGTGACAAGAGCCAGTCCAGCCGCACAGGCATGGCCGGTTGTGTAGACCCGGGGCTAACGCAAGCGAGAGGGGTTACTTGCGTTTGAGCAGGACATAGACGGCACCGGTGCCGCCGTCGTTGGGGCGCGCGGAGCAATACGCCAGCACCTCACCTTTGCGGCGCAGCCACGAATCAACTTTTGATTTTAAAACCGGCAGCTTAGCGTCGGAACTTAAACCTTTTCCGTGGATAATCTTCACGCATCGTTTGCCTTCCAGGCGGGTCGTGCGCAGGAAATCGTTAATCAGCGCATGTGCCTCGGGCACGCGCTTGCCGTGTAGATCGAGCTCAGCCTCAATCGCGTACTGCCCGCGGCGCAGCTTGCGCGAGGCACTGGGGCCTAGGCCCGGGCGCACATAAAGCAGTTCCTCTCCGGTTTCCACCAGGGAGTGGTCGTAGGCGCCTGAGAGCAGGCTGTGCATTACCTCCTCGGCATCGCGTTGGCCCTGCTCGGGAATGGGCTTGCGCCGGGCGCGAAAAGGCGCCACACGGTCTTGCTTTAGCCGTTGCACATTACCGATTGCGTCGCGGAACGCGCGGCGATTCGGGTCGTGGTCGTCGTTTCGATTTGCCATGGCACATCCAGGCTGGGCAATTAGCGCTAATATTGCATGAACTCACACCACAGAGCGCAAAGATCGCAGACGACTGCATCCCTGTAGTCGTCCTCGACCGCTGTTCCCGACGCGGTCCTACCACGGCAACTGCTTCCTGCGTTGCTCTACCTTCTGCATCCCTGCAGTCGTCCTACATCCCTGTAGTCGTCGTCCGTCCCTGGAGTCGTGCGCTTCGTGCTCAGCGGTGAAACATTCGGGCGAGTCACGGGATTCCACCGCACGGCCCAGCGGCGCAGCCCGGGACTAGATTATCGCCGTTATCCGGGGGGCGGTTACGATCTGCGCTCCTTCAGGTAGCGATCCGCGTCGAGCGCGGCCATGCAGCCGCTGCCGGCCGAGGTGACCGCCTGGCGGTAGACGTGGTCCTGCACGTCGCCCGCCGCGAACACACCGGGCACGCTCGTGGCCGTCGCATCACCCTCGCAGCCGGCGTTGGCCACAATGTAGCCGTTTTTCATCTCGAGTTGCCCGGCGAAAAGCTCGGTGTTGGGGGTGTGGCCGATGGCGATAAACACGCCCTGCACATCCAGCTCCTTAGCGGAACCGTCCTTCACATTCTTGATGCGCAGCCCGATGACCCCGTTTCCGTCACCCAGTACCTCATCGGCCACGTAGTCGAGCGCGAGCCTGATGTTACCGCCGTCATCGGTGCGTTCCATGAGATGGTCGACCAGGATGGCATCGGCGCGGAACTCCCGGCGGCGATGTACCAGCGTGACTTGCTCAGCGAGGTTGGAGAGATACAGCGCTTCTTCCACCGCCGTGTTGCCGCCGCCGATAACGGCGACATTCTGGCCCTTGAAAAAGAAGCCGTCGCAGGTGGCGCAGGCGGACACACCCTTACCCTTGTAGGCTTCTTCGGACGGAAGACCGAGGTATCGTGCCTTCGCGCCGGTGGCGATGATCAGTGCGTCGCAGGTGTAAACACCGGCATCACCGGTGAGACGCAGCGGTCTTTCTCCGAGCTCCGCCTTGTTGATGTGATCGAGCACGATGTCCGTGTCGAAGCGTTCGGCGTGGCGCCGCATGCGATCCATGAGATCGGGCCCCTGCAGGCCCTCGACATCACCGGGCCAGTTGTCGACGTCCGTAGTCGTCATCAGCTGGCCGCCTTGCTCGACGCCAGTGATCAGGACGGGCTTGAGGTTCGCGCGCGCGGCATAGATGGCCGCGGTGTAACCGGCCGGTCCCGAACCCAAAATGAGAACCCGACAGTGTCTTGCCTCTGCCATGGTTGATCTACTCCGTGTGAGGGAGAAAACACAAGTCCACGAGCTGCTCGCTGCGGCGTCCTGGTAGACGCATGGCAGGCACGGGTGGTTTAGCCCGTGTTTCTCACCAGCTATCTACTGCGACCGCGTATCTGTCCGTGTCTACGGCGTTGTGCTCGGAAAATGTGCTCAACGTAGTGCACACTACGCTTCCGCGCATTTTCTCTCGCACGCCTTGTAGCCACGGCCATCTCCACGCCCTCGCGACGATACCCGGCGAGAAACGCGGGCTAGTGAGCAGCCCGCGGTATGGTACGCTATTGTCTTGACAATCGTAAAGGAGAGCGCGTGCACATCGGCATTCCGAAAGAAATCAAGTCCAACGAGGGGCGCGTCGCCCTGGTGCCGCCGGCGGCGGCCGAGCTGGTCAAGCATGGGCACGAGGTTTATCTGCAGGCAGGGGCAGGTGTTGCCAGCGGTTATCCGGATCTCGATTACCGCAATGTGGGCGTAAAGGTAGCCGAGGACACAGTCGATGTCTATGCCGAGACGCAATTGCTGCTCAAGGTGAAGGAGCCAGTCGCCGCCGAGTATGGGCTGCTGCGCAACGATCACATCCTGTTCTGTTTTCTGCATCTTGCCACCAACCCGGATCTTGCGCTGGTGCTGCAGGAAAAAGGACTCACAGCCGTCGCCTTTGAGACCGTTGAGGTGGACGGTAAGCTGCCGGTGCTGGCCCCAATGAGCGAGATCGCCGGGCGTTTGGCGGTGCACATCGGGGCTACACTGCTGCATACTCCACAGGGTGGTCGCGGCGTGCTGCTTGGTGGAATTCCCGCCACCGAGCGCGGGCACGTGGTGGTTCTCGGTGCCGGCAATGTCGGGCGCCACGCGGTGGCCGCAGCGGCCGCGTTGGGAGCGCGGGTGAGTGTGTTCGCGCGCAGCCGCGAGAGCCTTGCGCGCGTGCATGGGTTTGGCCCCAACGTGACCGCGCAGCCCGCGTACAAGCCATTGATCGCGGAAGCGGTCTACGATGCCGACCTGCTGGTCGGAGCCGTGTTGATCGCGGGCGCGCGTACGCCGAAAGTGGTCAGTGCGGACATGGTTGCCCAGATGAAGCCAGGTAGCGCTATCGTGGACGTTTCGGTGGACCAGGGCGGCTGTGTCGAAACCATTCACGCCACCGATTACGGCGATCCTATCTATACCCATGACGAGATCATCCATTTCGGCGTCACCAACATGCCCGGGGCCGTCCCGCGCACCAGCTCACAAGCATTGTCCAGTGCCTTGCTGCCCTTCGTGTTGCGCCTTGCGTCCGCGGAAGGGTTGGGTGACCCGGTTATACGCAAGGCGATCAATATTGCACAGGGCGAAATCGTCTATCCTGCTGTGGCCGAAGCCCTTGCATAATTGCGGCCCTTGGATTATCCAACGCAAAAGGGGAGAATCAGCCCCGAGCTCGTGCCGCCAGAAGGAAGTTTGTGCGCCAGGCAACCTGGAAAAAATCTGATAGACCGCCTTTAACACCGCGTCTCATGCGCCTCCTGAGGGAGGTGGGCCTCTACGTTTTCGGCGCCATCGCCCTTTACCTGGTGATTGCGTTGTGGACTTTTCATCCGTCTGACCCCTCGTGGTCGCACAGCGGTGCGACGACCCAGGTCGTTAACGCGGGCGGGCGCGCAGGTGCCTGGATCGCGGATCTACTACTCAACATCTTCGGTTATGCTGCCTATCTTTTCCCGCTCATGATCGGATTTGCCGGTCTGCGGGTGTTTCTCAATCGCCGTAATCCGGCGCCGCCCGATATCACTCACAAGGCAATTGTGACCGGCGGCTTCGTGTTGACGTTACTCGGGGGCTGCGGGATTGCGAGCCTGCATTTTGCTCACACCAGCGCCAGCGTGCCGTTCGGCAGTGGTGGGTGGATCGGGGACATCGTGGCGGCCGCGCTGCTGGCGGCCTTCAGCTTTGTCGGTGCCACGATATTTCTGCTGGCGCTGTTTTTGTCCGGCGTGACGTTGTTCACCGGGCTATCGTGGTTACGGTTGATGGATATAGTGGGCGCGCTCGCCTTCCGAGCGTTCGGCTTGGTTTCGCGCCTTATTTCGATGATCGTGGATCGAGTCGTGGGCATGCGCGCCAAGCGCAAACGCCAGATCACCGTAGCCGAGGAGAAAAAGGTGCTGAGTGAGCACCCGGCGCCTCGCATCGAGCCCGTGATGGAGCGTATGGAGATCAGTACCCGCGCGGCGCGTGAAAAACAGGTGCCGCTGTTTGAGATCCCGGCCGGATCCGAGGTACCGCCTTTATCGTTGCTCGATGCCCCAGACGCAAAAAGACCGCCACAATTTTCGAAGCAGTCGCTTGAGACGATGTCGCGGCTGCTGGAAAAAAAGCTGCTCGATTTCAATGTGCAGATAACGGTGGTCGAAGTGCACCCGGGGCCCGTGATCACACGTTTCGAAGTCGAGCCCGCACCGGGGGTGAAGGCGGCGCAGATCGCGAACCTTGCGCGCGATCTGGCTCGCTCGCTTTCGGTTGTCAGCTTGCGTGTGGTGGAGAATATCCCCGGCAAGACCACGGTGGGCATCGAGGTGCCGAACGAGATACGTGAGACCGTGCGCCTGAGCGAGGTGCTGTCCTCCGAGGCCTACGACCGCGACGCCTCTTCCTTGGCCCTGTGCCTGGGCAAAGACATCAGCGGCAACCCAGTGGTGGTGGACTTGAGCCGCATGCCGCACTTGCTGATTGCCGGAACGACGGGCTCGGGCAAATCCGTGTGTCTGAACTCGCTAATCCTGAGCCTGCTGTACAAGTGCCCGCCGGAGCATGTGCGATTTATCATGATCGATCCGAAGATGCTGGAGTTGGCGATATACGAAGGGATTCCGCATCTGTTGACGCCGGTGGTGACGGACATGAAGCAGGCCGCGAACGCCTTGCGCTGGGGTCTGACAGAGATGGAGCGGCGCTATCGGCTGATGGCCGCGCTCGGCGTGCGTAACATCGCGGGCTACAACCGCAAGGTGACGGATGCGCAAGATGGCGGTATGCCCATCCTCGATCCTCTGGCCGCGCCCGAGGATGAGGCCGCAGCGCTGACAACGCTGCCCTACGTCGTGCTCCTGGTGGATGAACTCGCAGACCTGATGATGGTCGTAGGAAAGAAGGTGGAAGACCTCGTAGTGCGGCTGGCACAACGGGCCCGTGCCGCTGGAATCCATCTCATACTGGCCACGCAGCGTCCGTCGGTCGATGTGATCACCGGTCTGATCAAGGCAAACGTTCCCACCCGCATTGCATTCCAGATGGCATCGCGCGTGGATTCGCGCACGGTGCTGGACCAGATGGGGGCGGAGCAGCTCCTGGGGCAGGGCGACATGTTGTTTCTGCAGCCAGGCCTGGGTTTGCCGACGCGCGTGCATGGGGCCTTCGTGTCAGACCAGGAGGTGCACAAAGTCGCTCGCTTTCTGAAAAAAGCCGCAACACCGGTGTACGATGAAAATATCTTGCGCGGCCACGGTGGCCACGGTGGCAACGGCGAAGACGGCGATGGGTTTTCGGAGGCAGCAGACGACGTCGATGATCCGCTTTACGATGAGGCGCTGCGTCTCGTCACGGAGAGCCGCCGCGCTTCAATCTCCGGCGTGCAGCGGCGTTTACGCATCGGCTACAATCGTGCCGCACGTCTGATCGAGCAGATGGAGCGCGCCGGTATCGTCGGTCCGCTGCAGCCCAACGGCAGCCGCGAGGTGCTAGCTCCGCCGCCACCACAGCTCTGAGCCCGAAGCGCCCGGAGCTGGTATCATATCGCTCGGTGACCGCGACTGGAGCTTGAACTCCCTGATGGCCAAGCGCATTTTCATAATCCCCGTGCTCATGTTGCTCGGAGCCGTCTCCGTTTACGCCGCAACCGCACGCAGCGGCGACACCAGTAACTTGCAGCGCTTTTTCACAGACGTGAAGAGCTATACCGCAAAGTTCAGTCAAGTCGTGCTGGACGATTCGTTGAACATCTTGCAGGAGTCCTCAGGGACCATGTGGATACAGCGTCCCAATAAGTTTCGCTGGGATTACGATGTGCCGTTCGCGCAGCATATTGTCGGGGATGGTGAAAAGATCTGGGTGTATGACGTGGAGCTGCAGCAGGTGACAGTGCGCCAGCTTGCAGGCGGCCTGGGAGCGACGCCGGCTATGCTGTTGGCTGGCCGCGGTGAGCTTGATAGGGATTTTGTGGTCAAGAGCCTTGGGACACAGGGCAAGCTGCAATGGACGCAGTTGACTCCGAGGACCGACGACGGCGGTTTTGAAGATATTCGCGTGGGTTTCGAGAAAGGCAAGATCCGCGTGCTGGAGATGATCGACGGCTTCGGTCACATGACGCGGGTGGTGCTGCGTGATTCTCGAGAGAACACCAAGATCGGTTCTGCCAAGTTTGTGTTCAAGCCGCCCCCGGGGGTGGACGTTGTGCGTGAACGCGTGCCGCGCCGGCGATAGCGTGGTGCCTGGCGCCGCCCTGTGTAGACCGATCGACCAGAGGCCGCTATGGTGAAAGGCACTGCTGTCCAGGATTTGTTTTCGCAAGGGGAGCCCCGAGCCTGGCAGCCGCTGGCGGCTCGATTGCGCCCGCAACGGCTCGAAGACTTTTTCGGCCAGTCGCATGTGCTTGCTGCCGGCAAACCCCTACGCCAGGCGATCGAGGACAACGTGTTGCACTCGATGATCTTCTGGGGACCACCCGGCACCGGCAAGACCACGCTGGCGCGGCTGATTGCCGCGCGCAGCAGCGCCTATTTCATCGGAATCTCGGCGGTGTTCGCCGGGGTGAAGGACATTCGTGCTGCCGTGGACACGGCGTTGCAGGCGCGCTCCGACGGGCGCCCTACGGTCTTGTTCGTGGATGAGGTGCACCGCTTCAACAAGGCGCAGCAGGACGGGTTTCTGCCCTATGTGGAAGACGGGACGCTCACGTTTATCGGGGCCACCACGGAGAATCCCTCATTCGAGCTCAACAACGCGCTGCTCTCGCGGTTGCGGGTCTATGTGCTCAAGCCGTTGCAAAGTGCCGAGATCCGCAGGGTGATCGATCGTGCGCTCACGGACAAGGAAGCTGGCCTGGGCGCGCGCAACCTGCTGGTGTCCGAGGCGTCGCGCGAGCGGTTGGCGCAAGCGGCCGACGGTGATGCGCGACGCGCGCTGAACTGGCTCGAGATTGCCGCCGACCTGGCGCAACCCGAAGCCGACCACGAGGTCGTGAGCGAGGCCCTGGTGGATGAGATCATCAGCGGGACCGTCCGGCGTTTCGACAAGCACGGTGATGCCTTCTACGACCAGATCTCGGCCCTGCACAAGTCGGTACGCGGATCGGATCCTGACGCGGCGTTGTACTGGTTCGCGCGCATGCTCGATGGTGGTTGCGACCCGTTGTATATCGCGCGGCGCGTGGTGCGCATGGCGAGCGAAGATGTCGGCAACGCTGATCCCAGAGCGCTTCGCATTGCATTGGATGCGTGGGAGACGTTCGAGCGGCTCGGCAGCCCCGATGGTGAGCTTGCCATTGCCCAGGCGGTGGTCTATCTGGCCTGTGCGGCCAAGAGTAACGCCGTTTATGCCGCATTCGGTGAAGCCCTGCGCGATGCACGCGAGGCGGGCTCACTCGAGGTGCCCATGCATTTGCGCAATGCGCCGACAAAGCTGATGCGCGAGCTCGGGCATGGTAAGGGTTACCGTTATGCGCATGACGAGCCCGACGCCTATGCTGCCGGCGAACGCTATCTTCCCGAGGGCCTGGGGTCGCGGACGTACTACCGCCCAGTCCCCCGCGGGCTCGAGCAGAAAATTGCGGAGAAGCTGACTTACCTGCGCGGATTGCGGCGCAAGACCGATACGCCATCGGCGACCACAGAGGAGGAAAAAACCGACAAGAGGTAAATCGTGATCACTGCTGCCCAATAAGCCCCGACCACAACCCAATACATGGATGGAGCGTTTGTTTCCGAGATCGTTGCCAGCAGAGATGCTGGCACCGAGCCTACAGGGACGTATCCACGGCGTGTCTCGGACACAAAGGCTCGATTCATGTCGCTACACTGAAGCCCATTCGATAAGTACCTTCAGTCTTACTTAATGGCTTTCGGGAGTTCACGCCGAGACTTGTGGGATAACGGTAAATTGTGATACGAACGCCTTTGCAGGTGGTTGGTCTATGATTCGTTTTGTAGCATGCAATTACTGAGGTAAGTCGATGAGCAGAATGAATGCATACATATTCTTGGCGCTGGCGGTGGTTTTGCTCACTGTCGCGGTGCCCGTGGATGCGGGCGATGCGTCCGCGAGCCTGATCCCGTTTGCGGAAGCCGAGCGCGCCTATAATGCGCAGGACTATGTCCGTGCCATGGAGCTGGCGTTGCCGGCGGCCGAAGCCGGGAATGCGGATGCCCAGTATCTTGTCGGTCGCATGTATGAGAAAGGTCAGGGCGTTAAGAAGGACAAGGCCAAGATTCTGACCTGGTACCGCAGAGCCGCCGAGCGCGGCAATGCTAAGGCGCAGTACAAGATTGGCGTCGGCTATGCTAGGGGCTTTCCGGGACTGGAACAGAATAACGAGAAAGCCAAGAAATGGATCACGATGTCGGCGGAACAGGGATATCACAGGGCACAAAAAGTGCTGGCCTACGCCTACCAAAGAGGCATGTACGGCTTCCCGAAAGATGAGGAAAAGGCCCAGTATTGGTTCCGGGAAGCCGAAAAGAAAACGATAAAGTAACGAATGGAAAAAACAAGCAGCCCCCGGGGCCGGCTGCACAGGGATGCATGCTAACGCGCGAGTCCACACAGAAAATCGTGCCCGCCCGCGCGCGACCGGCGACGCAATGATGATGAATCAGGTTCTTGCGATCGCTATCGGTGGTGCCGCCGGCGCATTGCTTCGTTTCTGGCTGTCCACCAGCATGTACGGATTGCTCGGCCGGAGCTTTCCGTACGGCACGTTGTCGGTGAATGTTCTCGGTTCGTTCCTGATCGGGTTTTTGTTCATAGTTTTGCTGGAGCGCATGCAGGTGACCAGCTACTGGCGGGCAGGGATTCTGATCGGTGTCCTGGGGGCATTTACGACGTTCTCGACGTTCTCGATCGAGACCCTGAACCTAATCGAAGACGGTAGCCTGATGAAGGCGGCGTTGAATGTAGTACTGAGCGTCGTGCTATGTTTGGGCAGCACGTGGTTTGGCGTCGTGCTGGGGAGGGTGCTATGACGGTCGAAGTCACAATGGTGCGGATCTATTTGACCGAAGGCAAGGGTCAACTCGATAGCTTGCTTGCCAAGCTGCATGACGAGGAAAAAGTGCGCGGGGTGACCGTGTTCCGGGGGATATCGGGTTTTGGCCGGTCGGGACGCCTGCACTCCTCAAGCCTGCTGGACCTGTCCATGGATTTGCCGTTGGTGGTCGAGTTCTTCGACGAGCCGGCGAAGGTGCGCGGAATTCTGGAGCACCTGTCGGAGATACTGGAGCCGGATCATGTCGTAAGCTGGAAAGCAAAAGTTAATAAAGAACGTTAAGAAACATATATAAGTGATTGATATTAAATTAATACGTAATGACCTGGACAGCACGGCGAAGCGCCTGGCGGCGCGCGGCTATGTTCTGAATAACGAAACACTCGGTCGGCTGGAGGCGCGGCGCAAACAGGTACAGGTGCGCACCCAGGAGCTGCAAAGCCGCCGCAATGCCAGCGCCAAGGAAATCGGTAAGGTCAAGGCCGCCGGGCAGGATGCGGCCCCGCTGTTAGCCGCGGTCGCCAACCTCGGGGATGAGCTCAAACAGGCCGAGGCCGAGCTAGATCAGGTACAACAACAACTCGATCGCCTCCTGCTCGATATCCCGAATTTGCCCCACGCGAGTGTGCCGCAGGGGCGGGATGAGCGCGATAACGTAGAGCTGCGACGCTGGGGAAACACCCCTGAGCTTGGCTTCGAGCCAAAGGATCACGTGGATCTCGGGACGGCACTTGGCATGCTCGATTTCGAGACCGCCGCCAAGATCGCGGGCTCACGTTTTGTCGCTATCACGGGACCGTTGGCGCGTCTGCACCGAGCGTTGACGCAATTCATGATGGATTTGCACACCCGGGAGCACGGTTATAGCGAGATTTACGTCCCCTACATGGTCAATGCCGAGAGCATGCGCGGCACGGGCCAACTTCCGAAGTTCGAAGAGGATCTTTTCGCAATCCAGGGCGATCAGGGCTTTTATCTGATCCCCACGGCCGAGGTGCCGGTGACGAACGTCGTGCGCGACGAGATCCTCGAAGCAAGCACGCTGCCGCGTAAATACGTCGCGCATACGCCCTGTTTTCGCAGTGAGGCGGGATCCTACGGAAAAGACACGCGCGGGATGATCCGCCAGCACCAGTTCGAGAAGGTCGAGCTGGTACAGGTCGTGCGGCCACAGGATTCTTATGATGCGCTCGAGCAGCTCACCGTGCACGCGGAGGCCCCGTTGCAGAAGCTCGGGTTGTATTACCGAGTGGTGGTGCTTTGTACCGGCGACATGGGGTTTGCAGCGGCCAAGACTTATGATATCGAGGTATGGCTGCCGGGGCAGAGCCGTTACCGCGAGATCTCGTCATGCAGCAACTTCGAGGATTTTCAGGCACGGCGCATGCGCGCGCGCTGGCGCAACCCCGATACCGGCAAGCCCGAGCTGGTGCATACCCTGAACGGCTCGGCACTGGCCGTGGGCCGCACGCTGGTCGCGGTTATGGAGCAGTGCCAGGATGAAAGCGGGCGTATTCGGATTCCTGAGGTACTGCAGCCGTATATGAACGGGATCGATATCCTCAAGCCTTCATAGCTCGAATATTTTCACCGCCGAGCACGCAAAGGACGCAGAGGAATCTGATTTTAACCAGTTTTGCCCGTGCTATTTCGAAGAGGATATCCAGTAGCACGTTCTGTCGTTACTGCGCCACAAGCCCCGGCTTGAAACGCTGAAACTTGCCAAGACTGAAAGATACCTTAGGGATGGGCTGCGCTCGAGAGGCCTGGATCGCACCTTGGTTTCCGAGACACGCCGTTAATACGTCCCTGTAGGCTCGGTGCCAGCATCCCTGCTGGCAACGGTCTTAGAAACCAAGGTGCGATCCAGGTCTCGGATGGTTGTGGCACAGTAGTGACGTTATGCTCTTTTTGGCGGTACTACTCCCCCTTTTTGTATATCGTTGTTTCTCTCCGCAAACTTCGGGGGCTAGTTTGAATTCGTTCTTTTGCGCAGAGAAAGAAAAGGCCCCTCCGCGGGGCCTTTTCTAATAATTTAAAGATCGCCTGCTCTCGCTTTAGTCTTCGCCCAAGGAGAACCCAAGCAGGTGTAACAAGCTGGTAAACAGGTTGAAGATGGAGACATACAGGGTAATGGTGGCCATGATGTAGTTGGTCTCCCCGCCATGGACCATTGCGCTTGTTTGATACAGGATAAGGCCGGCCATTAAAAGGATAAACATGGAGGAGACCGCCAGCATGAGCGCAGGTATGCTGAAGATCACAGCCCCTAAGCCTGCAAGGAATGCAACCAATATCCCGACCATGAGAAAGCCGCCCATGAAGCTGAAATCCCTGCGCGTAGTGAGCGCATAACCGGACAGCCCCAAAAATATGACGGCCGTGCCGCCCATGGCCATCATCACCAGCTCGGAGCCGTTCGAGAACTGGGTGAGGTAGAAACTGATAATCGGCCCGAGCGTCAGGCCCATAAACCCGGTCAGGGCGAATATTGATAGCAGGCCCCAGGCGCTGTTTCTGAGCTTCACTGTGACAAAAAGAAGCCCGAAATAGCCCACCAGCGTTAACACCAGGCCTGGATGCGGCAGATTGAATGCCATCGACAAGGCCGCGGTGAACGCGCTAAAGAGCAAGGTGAGGGACAGTAAAATGTAGGTATTGCGAATCAGACTATTAGTCGCGAGGACTGCTTCTTGTCTGTGCGCTACACCAGGTGTCATCGGATTCATATGTTCTTTCCCCATTTGGATGAAGATTCAAGTCAAGGCTAAACTACTTCGACTGGCCGTCCTCGTCAAGGTTCTGGCTTCGTTTCGCCCTATTTTGGTGTGGTTTTGGCCAATGCGCTATGCTATGTGCTGCGCGGATAGCCTTGACGAGGCAGATCCAACTCGTAAGGAACGATCAGGAGCAGCGGAAAGGCGGCGGAGGGGACGCGGACGGTCGAACTGGGATTGTTCGCCATGCGCCAGACTTATGTGGTTTCCAATGGGATTACCTCGCTACTCGCTCCTCGCTATTATGCTCGGATAGGTGGCCAAGTGGCTGCAGGCGGCGGTCTTGATGAGAATCGCCAGGAGCGATTCGAAACAGCGGAGCGCCGCTCGCTGAACCAACACGCTACGGGCGTTCATACGGAGAGGTGGCCGAGTGGTTGAAGGCGGCGGTCTTGAAAACCGTTGACCCTTCGGGGTCCGGGGGTTCGAATCCCTCCCTCTCCGCCAACCCCTCCCACTTGCCCCCTCCCACAAGGGGAGGGGGGATCCGAAGCGCGCTTCGGGTTTTTCTTTTCGTATCGACGAGCGGCAAGCCGTTTTTCTTTTCATTCACTGTTTGAACGAAAACAAGCGACAATACTGAAGTGGTCTAATTGAACCGGACGCCTTGAAAAGGGTGATAATACCCAAAACGAGGCGAGAAATGACGAACAAGACGAAAAAGAAGTATTCAGCAGAATTTAAACGAGAAGCTGTCCGGCTGGTCGAAAATGATGGCTATTTAAGATAGCCGCGATCTCGCGAAAGGCGTCCCGGCAGTGCAGGGAGGAATCCGTCATTAAGGTCGAGTAGACCGCGCAGGCCCAACGCCTAATGGGTCGCAGCGCCATCCAGCGATGGGAACCAGAGCAGCTTGAGCAAGCCGGTCTTCGTGCACAGCTCGAGTAATTTCTTGTGGTCGTCGAACGCGATTTCCGGAAACTTGACGGCGACGGTGTCCGCGCGAAAGGGCGCACTCTGTGCTGCCAGCCAGCTGACCACTTCCGCGTATTGTCGAGGTATCTCAATACTGCCCAGGGTGTGCTCGACACCATGTTCGTCCTTGATGGTGATGCGTACCCATTGCAGGGGACCGTCGACGCTTTCAGCCGGTTTGTCCAGGGAAACACCGGTGAGCGGAGCTCTTTGAAAGCGGCTATTCCGGTCGATTGATGCAAGCCGGTGCTCTTCGGGGAGCGTCGATCGCACCAGGTCCCCGGGAGAAATCGCGCCCGCGATTGTCGGAATCTCTTGCAGTAACGCCGCGGCCTGCGCGAAGGCAGCTTCGCGTTTGCGGCCATTGCCCCACGCACCGTATAACGGCCGGCGCCACCGCGGGCTCTGCAACATCAATAGTCGCAACTGCTCCAGCACGCAATCAACGGCTGCCGGCGGTTCTATCACGATGGCGACGGCGAAAGAGTCCGCGCTCGCCCGCGTCCGGTGCCAGGTGCCACGCGGATAAAACAGGACAGATCCGCGCTTCATTTCTACCGTTTCAAATTCCACATCGTGCCAATGGGGGAATCCCGTTGTTATCTGCGGATACATATCACCGAGCACGGCCGCGCCCGGCGTGTAGTGCCTACCATAGGGGTTGGTGATCTCAGGGACAGGCGCCAACTCGAAACGCTTTGTGCCCAGGAGTTGTATCGAGATTACGTCATTACAATCGTAATGAGGGGCTATGCCGTTTTCACAGGGCGAAGCCCATGCAGTCAACCGTGCTCCCCCCGGATTGATGCCCAGGTCTGTCTCAAGTTGCCTGAGAAAATCGGCTGCACCCGGTACAAATTGCGTTATGTTGTCCAGGAAAACGGTGAGCCCCATTTTGAACAGCTTCAGAACAGACCTGCTGTCAGCGGGCATCATGGCGGCACTTTTTCCTGCATTAACGAATCCAGCACCGCCGCTGTATACGCGCGCCAATGCCTCGAAGCTGCCGAGCTCGTTTGAGCGCAGGAACTTTGGCAATCGCGACAGCTCGCCTTCTGTGACGAAATATTCGGGTTTATCGGGCCAATGACGCTCAAGATCGTCGACCGAATGGGGTGACACCAACTTCTGCAGCGCCGGTTTGTCTGTATCCTGCATAGCCAGCCCCGTTGTTTCTAACTGGTTACCGTCTTGCGCCTCGGGCAGCAAAACCTGTGACGCCTGCGCCTAAGGTTGATTTCGCAGGTGGTGGCGCGGCACGTATGATCGGAAAACCGAAAGGACAATATAAGGGCTTGCTCGGGTGCAAATCAAGTTGCAAACGGTATGATTGGCAGGGCAGGGGAAAGACTGGGACAGACGGAAGTATTGGATATCAAAAACCCTTGCCTAGATAAACCCCCTAGTGACGAACGGGGGAGGGGCGGTGCCTAGCCCGAACGCACTTGAGACCGTTGAACCGTAAGTTTTCGGATTTTCGATTCCCTCCCTCTCCGCCAGTCGCCACGCTGTCCCTGTCCAACAAGGGAGACACGAGCCAGTCTCTTCCCCCGTAGCTGGCTCTCGATAAGCAGCGGACTTCCTGGCGATTTGCCGTGGTTGGGAAATATCTGTCTGTGCTAACGATCAGTAGTAGTAGGCTGCTATAATCCCGCGCGAGCGCGTACCAACACAATTGTTATTACATTCATGAGAAGAAAGCCGTCTCGCAGATCTGAACCGCGTAACTAAAAGGACGTTAAAACCGAGAGGAGAAGCTATGAAAATCAAGCAGTGGACATCGATCGCAATTGTCCTGTTTATCGGTACCAGTATGATTTCATTTGCGTCCGCGCAGGACAGGCTCGGATACGCCGGTGTCGGCATCGGAAACTCTGATCTCGACAAAGGCGGTTTCGATGATGATACAGGTTTCAAGATTTACGGCGGATATCAGTTCAACAAGTGGTTGGCCATCGAAGGCGCTTTTATCGACTTGGGGGACTTCACATCATCGACCAAACCGTCCATTAGCGTCGATGGGTTTCAAGCCACGGCGCTTGGCATGGTGCCGGTCGGGGAATCGTTCCGGGTTTTCGGTAAGGCGGGGTTTTTCAAGAACGGTGGGACGGATTTAACGTATGGTCTGGGCTTTGAGTGGGGCCGTAAGATCGGCGTACGCGCCGAATGGGAACGGTTCCAGGATGTCTCCGGCGGCTCCGATGCGGACATGATTTCCGTGAGCGCGGTGTTTAGCTTTGGCGCGCGCTCGCAACAGCAATAATCAAGGACCGCGTGCGCGTGGCTTGCGCCCGGTCGCTGGAGTGCGTGAAACGGCACGGCCTCTGTACCTCGAACACGACCGTGCCGGGTAAACTAAGTATTGTGCCCGTGCGGTCAGCGTGGTGCTGATGGATCCTCGAACAGCTTTGTGTAGGCCTGGGCATCGAAGAAGACTTCAATCGAAGAAATCTTGCCCTTCTCCACAGTTGCCCAATGTACGACCGTGGTGCGGGTGAGGACCGAGAATCGGGTGACGAAGTTCAGGATATCGCAGACCTGATCGCCGTCAACAAAGGTCTTGCGCCACTCGATGCCTTCGAGGATGGGCGCCACGCGGGAGGAATCCACAATAAATTCATCCGCACTGTCGAAGTTCGCGATCGGACCGCGGAAAGTGAATTGCTCACTGGACAGGTACTCTCGGGCACGTTCGAAGTCTCGCGCACCGATGGCATTGAGGTAGGCGTGAACGATCTCTTGCGGTGGCGGTAAGCTCATGTTTTTCTTGATAGCACTGCTGTGCGCCTGGATCAAGCCGTCGCCACACCCACCCCGGTGGCCACCACCAAATCAACTCTTGGA
>JBHHZP010000024.1:0-33766 GCA_046758085.1 Acidiferrobacterales bacterium | reverse complement strand
ATCGGTGGCACGGCACCGGCGCAGGTGCGCAAGGCGATTGCGCGTGCGCGTGCACGCCTTTCAGACGAAGCCGGCGCGCGGGCGTCGGAAAGAAGCACGGGATGACGCTCGATTCGCTCACCGAGCAGCTGCGGGCATTTGCGCACGCCCGGGATTGGGATCAGTTTCACTCCCCAAAGAATCTCTCCATGGCCTTGAGCGTTGAGGCCGCTGAGCTTGTAGAGCATTTTCAATGGCTCACCGAGCGCGAGAGTCTCAACTTGTCAGCGTCGCAGCGCGAGCAAGTGGCCCTGGAAATGGCCGACGTGTTTATCTATTTGTTGCGCCTGGCGGATAAGCTCGACGTTGATCTCTTGGAGATCGCCCGACGCAAGATCGTGCTAAACGAGCAAAAATATCCAGCAGAAAAGGTCCGCGGCCAGGCCGGGAAACGGAAGGATTCTTAAAACTCTTAACTTAGCGCAGAGCGCGCAAAGACCGCACAGAGGGACTAAAAGTTATTCACGGCGCTTTCGACCAACTCGTGCGGCTGGGTGAGCTAGCAACAGGGAGAGTCCGGCGCAGGGGCGGCCCGCACGAAATTTTTTTGACAGCCTTTATCGCAGAGCCCACAGTGATACTTTGCGTGGGGTGACCTGTTAAGTTCTCTCCGCTCTCAGTGGTCTCTGCGGTTAGACTAAGTAGGAGCCTAGTGCGCCGGTCGATGGGCGCGTTTTTGCCGTTGGTTTGACGTCGGGTGGCGCTGGCGCTGTTGCATCTTTTTTCGATATTGCTGGCGTTGCTGCGGCGTCATGTTGCGCATTCGGTGTTCGCGTCGCTGCATTTTCTGGCGAAATTGCTGTCGCTCGGCCGGCGACATATTTCGCCACCGCTCCCGCAACTGCCGGCGTTGCTCGGGCGGCAAGCTCTTGAACCACTGGTGCCGGCGCCGCAGTCGTTGCTGCTCGGCGGGCGATAACTGGCGGAAGCGCTGGTAGCGTTGACGCACGCGCTCGCGCTGCTCCGGGCTCAGTTTACGCCAGCGCTGCATGCGCTCGTGTGCCACGCGCCGCTGCTGCGGTGACATCTGGCTCCAACGTGCCACGCCCTTGCGTAGACGCTGTTGGCGCTGGGGCGAGAGTTCGCCCCAGCGCGCGCGCAGCGGACCCAACCGCTTTTGCTCTTCTGCGCGGAGGTCGTTCCATGGGCCGGTGGCCTCATCCGCGCGGGCACTGGCCAGCGGCCACAGCAGTCCCAAGGTGCAGAGCATCAGGATGAGCTTTTTCAGTACCTCAACGCTCATGCTTTCCGGTCCTCTGCGGCGCTTGGTCTTCCTCAGCGTCATCGTCGGCAAAAACGGCCGGGTCTAGCCATTCACCGGATGCGGTTTCCCAGCTTCCCAGGAATTCCAGCAACTCGATGTCAGGCGGCGGGGCCGACTCCTCAGGCTCGGGTTCCGCTGTCGCGATGATCGCGAGAAGTCCCATTATCACTGACTCAACCCGCATTGCTCGAGGTGGTCAGCCAGTAGTAAAAATCCAGATCGGCGTAGAAATCCAGGCTATCCTGCGCACTGAGCAGCTCAAGGTCTTCCGCTTCGGTGGGTGGCAATCCGGGCGCGGGTGCCGTGAACCACATCACGCTGGCAAGGGCCAGTACCGTCAGCCCTGTGACCGCTGTGGTCGGCATCCACACGTCACGGCGCCGCCACCAGGGGCATGCAGGATACGCCTTCAATGCGCGTTGCCGCGCCCTGCGCAGCTGCGTGAGCGTGTAGGCGTCGAGATCTTGCTCCGCCTCGGTCAGCGCGTGCCTGATGTCGTCCAGGAATTTTTGCTCGCTCTCGGTGTTCATGATGGCCAATACTCGGTAAGCCGTTCGCGCAAGGCACGCACGGCGCGAAAATAATGAGTCTTCACACTGCCTTCGGAACAGCTCATGGCCTCGGCGGTCTGAGCGACGTCGAGGCCCTCCCATACTCGCAGCAAGAACGCTTGCCGCTGGCGCAACGGCAGCTCGGCAAGCGCCCCTTCCAATGCGCTGATAGTCCGGCCCGTGTGTGCGCGCTCGTCCGGAGCCACGCTTGCACGATCTGGTTGCTGTTCCAGTGGATCGCTCGCATCCGCCTCATCCGCGCGGCCGAGCCACACGCGAAACCGGTGACGCACGCGCGAGCGCCGGTACCAGTCCCGGATGCGGCTTTGCAGAATCCGGTTGAACAGTGGTCCCCATTCCTCCTGCGGCCGCCCACCATAGTTCTTGACAAGTCCAAGCATGGCATCCTGCACCAGATCAAGGGCCTCGTCGCCATCGCCGGTGGCCATCCGCGTGACCAAGAAAGCGCGACGTTCGACGCTGGCCAGAAAACGCTCCAGTGCCTGCGTGGAATCCAGGTTCTTGCCCTCCCAGGTACGAGCTCTGGTAATCAATCTGGCAGTTCGCCCGCGTAATCATAGACAGGCACGAACGTTCACGTCTAATGGGATGTTGGAAAAAGGCCTCTTCTGACCCTGCCGCCCCATAAGCTTCTATCCTGGCCTGATACAGGGATCGTACGTTTGATTTCTGAGACCGTCGCAAGCCTCGGGGATCCGGGCGGTGAGCCTACACGGCGGTACTCACCTCGGGTCTTGGCCGCTCGCGCCGGAATTGGGCCACGGCAGTGCCTCGCATGTCCTTTTTCCGACTCGCTGCGCCGAAGACGCGGTTTCCGGCTCATACCACCCGACCACTAACCCTGCCTGCACCTACCGCTACCCATCAACCTGTGCCTGAGTGATGAGCTTTCAGTACCCAGGGCACTCGCTTGGGGTTGGTGCTCGGGCGGGTGGCCCGACCCCGTAGCGTTAGCAAGCTGCCGCAAAACAGGGTTTTCAGCAATGGGCTAACGCCGGCCACGCGCACGCCGGTGTGCCGCGCGATGGGCGTAGCGCGGGCGCGGGTGACCTGCGCTGTGATGGCGCTGCGCACCGCGCCGATCCAAATGCCGGTTAATCCTATCGGCGCGCCGGTCCAACTTATTTTCGATGCGATCGCCGCGGCGGTCCAGCCGCGCCTCATGGCGTGCACCGTGGCGATCGAGCCCGTTATTAATGCGATCACCCTGGCGGTCAAGCCGACGGTCGATGCGATCGCCCTGGCGGTCGAGGTGTCCGGCCAGCCGCTCGTTGCCTGCGCGTGCGGCGCGCTCAGCCTTGCGATCAAGCCGACGGTCGATGCGATCGCCCTGGCGGTCGAGGTGCCGGTCGATGCGGTCCCCGCGGCGGTCAAGGCGATTGTCGACCTGATCAGCACGATCATCGGCGCTTGCCAGGACCGGCGTCGCCGTAGTTAACGCCAGAAAAATAGCTAAGAATTCCCCTTTCGCCCTCATGACCCGTACCTCCACAGTTCATTTGCGTTGCCACCTCATGCACTAATGCGCGGGCAGGGCTGCCGTTGACCCGGGGCGAAGCGGCCCGTGTTACAAGGAGCTGTGCGCCGCGCAATCTCACGTGGACACGTGTGGTCAAGCGGGTGTTTCGGCGCAACTACGAAGATGCTGAAAAACCAGTTTCAGCACGCTGCTGGGCGGGAGGCGGTGACGACTGCCGGCGCACAGTGACCGCGCACGATCTCATGTCAATCGCCGCAGGCCTTGAGGGCACGCCTTATTCGCATCAGCGGGATCACCGTGCCACGGCCGATTCCCTCACACTGCCTCGCTTCGGCTTGCCAGGCCGAGCGGTTCGCCAGTACCTCCGGCCAGAACGGATAGGTACGACACTGGCGCGGCCGCACCGCGTAGACCCGGCAACGGTTCGCCCGGTCGAGAAATGCACAGCGACCGCTGTTGTCAATTCGGATGCCTTGCGTGCCATGATCGACGGCGACGATGTAGCGGCGGCGAAACCATTGTTGTGTGACGCCGAGAAATGCACGGATGCGTTCCTGCTCGTGCGAATCGGCGGCGATGTAATCATCGTCGTTATTGCCCATGCAACATGCACCGCAGCCTGTACACTGGAAGCGAAGTATTTCTTTACGGTAAAACATTAATACGCGAAACCAATGCGCGCGCCTGTGGACGTGCGTGGTCTGATTATACACGGGTAGCGTGGGAGAGAAGCTACACGCGCCAGAGTGACGCAATCAACGTGTTCGCCGTGACGTTGGCCGAGGAGAATCGCAGTTGAAACCGTGCCATGTGATCCAGCGCATCGGCAATAGACGTAAAATCGCTATAAAGCCGACGGAACACGTTCTGGCGTTTCGGATTGATCTCGTACTTGGCGCAGCGCCAGAAGGCGCTCTGGCCATTGGCGAGATAGTAACCGAGCTCGCCCCGCGTCCGCAGACGATCGCGAAACAGGCCGCTCATAAATAAGGTGTACTCGCCGACGTGACGTGACAGTGATGCCTGGCGGTGTCGATCAGGGGCGCGCTCGTCCCACTCGGCGCTGGTGTAGGACTGCGCCAGCATATCGGCGATGCGATCCACGGCCCTGCCTTCTGGATCGTTTATGGGATAAAGCGATCGCGTGTGCGCGAACCGCGTGAGCATGTCGCTGACGTAGTCAACGGTCTCTGGTTCGGCAAGCCCGTGCTTACCGAAACCGTGTTGGACCTGGTGGCGAAAGAACTGATACAGGCTCGGTAGTCGCATAGCAAAACCTCATATAGCGATGCTCTACTGTAAGCTTATGCAAGAATCGGGCACAAAGCCTTTGCCTGTGGTGGGCCGCCCGCTGACTACGTTATCGCGCCACGCAATCGGCGTTGGCCAGCCCCAACACACCCTAATTATCGTACCGCTAATGCCACTACCCGAAAAGCACGCCCATCTTGCGCTGCAGCAATTAACGCTCATAGGGTTCGGTCAAATCGATTGACCCTTACGCAAGATTTTTTCGTAACGCTCTCGATTAAGCTCCTCGCTGTCGCCACCACCGAAAACCAGCGCGCCGGAAGAGTAGCTTTTGCCGTAGGTCGCCACGAGATTGACGACCTGCCCAAGGCCGGAGAGAAACTCGGTATCGGTGAGCGATCTTAGCGGGTGCAGAAAGGCGCTCCACAGCGTATCGCGGGCAACGGCGTAGCGAGCGTCCAATGCGCTGTCGAAGTTCGCCTGCGTGATGCGCATCAACTCGGTCTCGCTCAGAGCGCTGGCGCGGGTGATCGGCGATATGATACGCATGCGATCGGCACTCTCGTCGGTAATGACCAGTACCGAGTAACCCTCGAGCTTGAATTGCCAGAACCCGACTCGACCGGTGACGTCCTCGCCGACCTTGTCAATCAGCGTGCGAAGTCTGGCGTTATCCATTTGGCCGTCTTCCGCCTGCGGCGGCGCTGATTTGGCCTCCGGCGCTGCTTCCTTTTCCGTGGTGATTGCGATCGCAATTGTGGTAGAGCCCCACAACAGGATCGTTGCCAGGGTCAGTGCAAGTGGGCGCATCGCTATGCTCCTCCGGGTGGGGGTGAACGCAGTTGGAACCGACACTAGGACATGGGCGTCGATGAACTTTAAAGCGTAGTCCGCGGCAATATCCCTGCCGACATGAGGGTTAGTCTCCGATACGACGACCGGGTTCCCGTCTCCTTGCGAAGCCGTGCTTGGAACGCATTAATAAATGCCCCTGCCGGCGCATGTCCCAGAAGCTTGGACCATAGCCCAATACATGACGAGCGTTTCCCGGCCGAACGGGTTCGCCATGGGTGAGTGGGGGTTTTGCCAAGCCTCCGGGGGGTGAGCCGGAATAAGGCGAGTGTCCGGTGGACGCTCGTCCCGCCGACCGCCCAAGCCAGGGATGGCTGGGGCCGGTACACAAGCGACGCAGGGGCAGCGACGCGCAGGGGCGTAGCGACGCAAGTATTCACGGCGTATCTCACAAATAAATGCTCGTCGCGTCTGCACCGCAGCCCGTCGAAAACACCCTCCAGTGGTGAGGGGTATCAGGAGGGTCGGCTGAGATTTGTCGGGCAGCACGCCACGCCGGGCTGTTAACCCCGGAGTAACCGCTGCTGGCGTGATTATGGCGTACTTGAATGCCTGGCCCATGCCCCCATGTTCGAAAGAGCGAGCGCCATCCCTCGCCAGGGTCGAGTGATGACAGAAGAAC
Organism: Acidiferrobacterales bacterium; assembly: GCA_046758085.1. Lineage (GTDB taxonomy): Bacteria > Pseudomonadota > Gammaproteobacteria > Acidiferrobacterales > SPGG2 > VRUB01. The sequence goes on along the minus strand of JBHHZP010000024.1, from coordinate 27,686 downwards.
AGATATTTGACAAAACAACCGGAGCCGAGCAGCTGCCGCAATCGGGTGAGTTGATCGGCGGGTCGAAAACCTCGCTGGCGCGCCCCACAGAGGTGCTACCGGGCATTTTGCCTGTGCTGCCGCTCGCCAACCGACCGTTTTTCCCCGCACAACTGGTGCCGTTGGTGCTGGAGCAGGAACCGTGGTTACGCACGGTCGAGGCGGTCATGGAGTCTGGTCACAAGCTGGTCGGACTGGTGCTGGTGCGTACTGATAATGCCGTGAAGGCGCAGGCAGACGACTTCTACTCCATGGGCACGGCATGCCGCATTCACAAGGTCATCAAGGTGGAGGACAAGCTCCAGATCTATGCCGAAGGCTTGCAACGCTTCCGAATCGAGGGGTGGATATCCAAGCAACGCCCCTTCGTGGTACAGGCGCAGTATTTTCCCGAGACCAGCTACAAGGACGTCACGGAGCTCAAGGCGTACACGGTAGCGGTCATCAACACCATCAAGGAGCTGTTACCCCTTAACCCGTTGTATGCGGAGGAACTCAAGTTCTTTCTCAATCGTTTCAGACCGGAGGAACCCTCGCGGCTGGCGGACTTCGCGGTCAGCCTCACCACATCCAGCAAAACGGAGCTGCAAGACGTGCTCGAGACCACGCATATCCTGGATCGCCTGGAGAAGGTCTTGGTCTTGCTGAAAAAGGAAGTGGAGGTCGCGAAGGCGCAGATGCGTATCCACAAGCAGGTCGAAGAAAGCATACAGACCCATCAGCGCGAGGTTCTGTTGCGTGAGCAGCTCAAGGCCATCCAGAGGGAGCTCGGTATAGCCAAGGATGATCGTACCGCCGAGCTCGAGCGGTTCCGCGCCCGTCTCAAAGTTAGTGATTTGCCGGCTGAGGCACGCAAGCGCATCGACGAGGAGATGCAGAAGATGTCGGTGCTGGAGATCGGATCACCGGAGTACGCGGTGACGCGCAATTATCTCGACTGGCTAACATTGATGCCCTGGGGTAAGCACTCGCAGGATAATCTAGACCTGGATCACGCGCGTGCGGTGCTCGACCGCGATCATGACGGTCTCGATGATGTAAAGGACCGAATTATCGAGTTCCTCGGCGTCGGGGCCATGAAAGGCGAGGTCGCCGGTTCGATTATGCTGCTCGTTGGCCCCCCGGGTGTGGGAAAGACCTCGGTGGGCCGTTCGGTGGCGGCGGCATTGGGTCGCAAGTTCTATCGATTCTCGCTGGGCGGAATGCGCGACGAGGCCGAGATCAAGGGACACCGGCGAACTTATATCGGTGCCATGCCCGGGAAGTTTGTGCAGGCCATCAAAGAGGCTGGTGTCGCAAACCCGGTGATCATGCTCGATGAGATCGATAAGGTGGGGGCATCGTTTCGGGGCGACCCGGCATCCGCGCTGCTCGAGGTGCTGGATCCGGAGCAGAACAAGGATTTTCTCGATCACTATCTGGATGTGCGGTTCGACCTGTCCAAGGTGTTGTTCATAAGCACCGCGAATCAGTTTGACACTATTCCGGCGCCGCTGTTGGATCGCATGGAGGTCATTCGGCTCGGTGGTTACATCACGAGCGAGAAGGTCGAGATTGCGCGCCATCACCTGATACCGCGACAGCTCGAAAAGGTCGGCTTGAAACGCGGACAGCTGCGAATCGACAAGAGCGCGATCCGAGCAATCGTCGAGCGCTACGCACGGGAAGCGGGCGTTCGAAATCTCGAAAAACGTATCGGCACCATCGCGCGAAAAGCCGTAATCAAGGTGCTGAAGGGACAAAAGCCGCCGATCAGGGTCAGGGCCGCGGATCTCGAGGAGTATCTGGGGCGGCCGGTTTTCCGCATGGACAAACCGCAGACCGGGGTGGGCGTGGTGACGGGGCTTGCCTGGACGCTGTTGGGCGGTGCAACCCTGGATGTGGAAGCCACACGGGTGCATGCCCATACGCGCGGGTTCAAGCTGACAGGCCAGCTGGGCAACGTTATGACGGAGTCGGCCGAAATTGCCTACAGTTATATCTCGTCTCACTGCAAGCAGTTCGGGGCGCCGGCGACCTATTTCGAGAACGCTTTTATTCACCTTCACGTACCTGCTGGCGCCACACCCAAGGACGGCCCTAGCGCGGGAATCACTATGGCCACCGCGCTGCTGTCGCTTGCGCGCGGGAAGAAAATCGCACACCCTTTGGCCATGACCGGTGAGCTGACGCTCACAGGCCAAGTGCTGCAGGTTGGCGGGATTCGCGAGAAAGTCATCGCTGCCCGACGCGCGCGCGTGATGGAGTTGATCTTGCCCGAAGCTAACCGTGGAGACTTCGAGGAATTACCGGACCATATCCGTGACGGTTTCACCGTGCACTTTGTTAAACACTACAAGGAAGTCGTGGAGATTGTTTATCCAACCGAGTTGCTAGTAGCGAGTAGCTAGTAGGGAGGGCAAAAAAGATTGGTCGCTACTCGTCACTCGCTACCCACTATTGATATGATTCGCGCCGGATGAGTAGACGGATCCTGGTTCTGGGAAGTGATCGTGCCATTGGCAGGTGTGTGAGCACGGCGCTGGCGGCGGACCCGTCGATCGAGTGCATTGTAGGAGGCCATCATTCGGGCAACCTGGCAGCACATAAGAAGCTGCAAGCATATGCGGAACAAATCGGGGCACGCGTATCGGCGGCAAACGTGGCGGACGGAATATTGATGCGCGAGGCGCTAGAAGGCGTATTTGCCGTGGTCAATGCTACCGCCCTTGGCCGGCATAGCAGTTACGTGCTGGCGCGCCAGTGTGCCAGACACGGTGCGCACTATGTGGGTCTCGCTAGTGCGCGCGAGCATGTCACTGGGGTTAAGACATTACATCGCCATGCGGAGGCCGCGGCATGCCAGCTGGTGACCGGGGCAAACGCGGTGCCCGCGGTGTCCGGGGCGCTGGTGGATTCGCTGGCGCATGAGTTTGATCGCCTCGATGAGATCCATGTCACGCTCTCGCCGTTTAACGGCAACCAACCGTGGTTCGTAACCATACGCGCGCTCACGGCTCGCATCGGTCGACCGATCCGGCTTAGGCGCAACGGCCACTGGCGAGTAGCCTACGGCTGGTCAGAGCCGGAGAAGGTGGTATTTCCGGAGCCGCTCGGCAGTATGCGAGCGTATCTATGTGATGCTCCAGACCTCCATCTGTTTCCGCATCGATACCGGGCGGATACGGTAACATTTCGCGTCGGGCTGTCCCGCGCATGGTGGAGCTACGCGCTGGCAGCTCTGGCGCGCTACCGCCGCCGGCGCTATCTCGCTGAACAAGCGCAGCGGAACCCAGGCTCTGTGGACGGACGCGATGGTCTTCAAGACCTGGTGGACAAGACCGCGAGTATCCACGTGCGCGTGCGCGGGCAGCGCGACGGGGCCGAGGTCGTTCACTCTGCGTGTCTAATCGCGCGTAACGATAGCGGCGCCGCGATTGCGAGCAGTCCCGCGATTGTCCTGGTCAAGCGCTGGGTACGGGAAGGCGTCGCGGAACCGGGTGCGGTGCCGTGTCTTGGCCTGTTGAGCCTTGAGGCGATCAAGGCGGGGCTATTGGGCCATGATATAGTACTGGTCCGCTCATAGCGGAATGCTGCATTCTGGCGCCATGTGTGCTAAACCCTGCGGAGCACCGGCGGTTTGCGACTAAGACATTGATCCCATTGAGGCCTGCCAATCATGCGCACGCGTAGGATCGCTTTGTTTTTGCTCGTCATAGGTGTGCTCGCACCGGTTTTTGTCAGCCTGACCGGATGCGGGAACAAGGGCCCCTTGTTTTTACCCGAACCTGAGAAGCAGCAAACAGACCAGGGCGAGCAGAACAAGAAGCAATCCAAGAAAGCCCAGCAGTAATTGCCCATCCCCATGGATGCATTCTCCTACCACGACGGGCAGCTTTATGCCGAGGATATACCCCTGTCGACGATAGCCGCACAGGTGGGTACACCTTGCTACGTGTACTCACGCAGCATGATCGAGAACCAATGGCGTGCCTTCGACAACGCCTTCGTCGGCCGTGATCACCTGGTCTGTTATGCCGTCAAGGCAAACGCTAACCTGGCCATCCTGAACCTATTGGCGCGCCTGGGCTCGGGATTCGATATCGTCTCGGGTGGCGAGCTCGAACGCGTATTGCGTGCCGGCGGTGATCCGTCCAGGGTTGTGTTCTCCGGGGTTGGCAAATCGGATGAAGAGATACGCCAGGCGCTTGATATTGGCATTCACTGCTTCAACGTCGAATCCGACGGCGAGCTGTTACGCCTGAACGAGTTAAGCGAGGAGACCGGCCGTGCGGCGCCGGTGGCGCTGCGTGTCAACCCCGACGTAGACCCGAATACCCATCCGTACATTGCGACCGGCCTGAAGGAGAACAAGTTTGGCATCCCCATCGAGGCTGCGCCACAGCTCTACGCACAAGCCCGGCAGCTGCCGCACATCGACCCCATTGGTGTCGCTTGCCATATCGGTTCCCAACTCGTCGACATGGGGCCGTTTGTAGACGCGCTCGAACGCGTGCTCAGCCTAGTCGATGAGTTGGACCGCAGCGGGCTCGCGTTGCAAACTTTAGATCTGGGTGGCGGACTCGGCATCCGCTATAGCACTGAGCGCCCGCCGCCGGCGCGAGAGTACGTGGCGACGCTGAATGCAACATTGAACGCCCTGGGGTCGCAGCATCACAACTTGCGCGTCATGATAGAGCCGGGGCGCGCACTGGTAGGCGAGGCAGGGTTGTTGTTGACGCGGGTACAATATCTCAAGCGCGCCCCGGCGAAGAACTTCGCGGTCGTCGATGCTGCCATGAATGACCTGCTACGCCCGGCGCTCTATGATGCCTGGCATGAGGTCAAGCCCGTGTTCGAAGATACCGGGCACCCGGTTGTGGTCTACGATATGGTCGGACCGGTGTGCGAGACCGGTGATTTTCTGGCGCGGGATCGCAGGCTGGGGATTGCGCCCGGTGAGCTGCTGGCGATTAGCTGTGCCGGGGCATACGGCGCGTGCATGAGCTCGCGTTACAACACGCGGCCATTGATAGCCGAGGTCATGGTCGATGGGGTTCACCTGCATGTCGTCCGGCGCCGGGAAACGATTGACGAGATGTTGGCGACGGAGTCGATACTTCCCCAGTAGCAACTAGCGAGTAGCAAGGAAACTGGGGACCCAGTCGTTCGTGTCCCACAAGTCCCGGCGTGAAACGCTGAAACTCGCCAGGACAGAGAGGTCTTAGGAATGGGCGATCCATGTATGGGGCGCTTGCGGGCCAGCTGTGGGGCGCAGTCGTTTTTGGTGTTCCTTGTTCCTTCGTACTTGTAGCTTTTCACTAGCTTTATAGGTGCATGAAACGCATCCCCGAACCGGAGTTGATGGTTGACCCCGAGCAGGCACGGGCCTATGCAGGCGCGGATTTCTCCGAACCGCACCAAGCCTTCGTGGAGCATTTTCGCAGACGCCTGGCCGCTCACACCCCGCGGAAAGTAGTGGATCTGGGCTGCGGAGCGGCGGACATCAGCATCCGTTTCGCGCGTGCGTTCCCGGATTGTCGCGTCACCGGCATAGACGGCTCGGATGCGATGTTATCGCTCGGGCGCAAGGCGGTGCGCGCGGCCGGCATGACGGCGCGTATCGAGCTGCTCCAGGTTCACCTGCCGGCGGGGGTCCCGCGCAGTGGTGGTTTCGACACCTTTATCAGCAACAGCTTGTTGCATCATCTGGCGGACCCGCAGGTGCTGTGGCAGACGCTCAAGGATGCCGGTACCGCCGGTGCGGCAGTGTTGGTGATGGATCTCCTGCGCCCGCAGTCGGTAGGACGCGCGACCGAGTTCGTCGGTGAGTACTGCAGCGGCGAATCGGAGCTTCTGCGGCGCGATTTTTTTCATTCCCTGCTGGCCGCCTACCGGCCGGATGAAGTCCGCGCGCAGATAACTGCGGCCGACCTGGGCGAGTGCCTGCGGCTCGAGGTGGTCAGCGACCGTCACCTCATCGTCTCGGGGTACCTGTCCTGAGCGGCGCCCCTGGGCGGGCGATGATGCGGGTTTGCTCGCTGCCGCGAAGGCGGTAATCTCTTGGTATGCGTATTCCGTTCACGAAAATGCATGGCGCCGGCAACGACTTCGTGGTGTTCGACGCCATAAATCACCCCCTCGAACTGTCGCGGGCACAGATTCGTGCGATCGCGCGGCGGCGGTTCGGCATAGGCTGCGATCAGGTGCTGATCCTGGAACCTACGCAAGACCGGGAAATGGATTTCACGCTTCGCATCTATAATGCCGATGGCGGCGAGGTGGAGCACTGCGGTAACGGGATTCGCTGCATGGCCCGGTTCGTGCGTGACCGGGGGTTGGCGCGCCAAGACCAGATAGCAATCGCCACCCTGGCGGGCCCCGTGTATCCGCGCATCGAGGCCGACGGAACGGTGACGGCCAACATGGGCATACCGGAGTTCGACCCGGTGAGCGTGCCGTTTGAGGCAAATACGCGGCAGCTGGTCTATGATTTAGATATAGAAGGAAAACGAGTGTCGGTGAGCGTGCTTTCACTGGGAAACCCGCATGCAGTCCAGCTCGTAGAGGAGCTGGATGATGCGACCGTAGAGGTTCAGGGGCCATTGATCGAGAACCATCGGCGCTTCCCCAGGCGCGTCAACGCGGGTTTCATGCAGGTAGTCGATAGACGCCACATCCGGGTGCGGGTCCATGAGCGTGGCGTGGGCGAGACACTGGCCTGCGGTACAGGCGCTACAGCGGCCGTGGTCGCGGGTCGACAACGAGGCCTGCTGGAGGAAGCCGTGGACGTCGCGCTTCCAGGCGGCGTGCTGAGGGTGGTATGGAAAGGCGAGGGCGAGCCGGTCTACCTGACTGGGCCGGCGGTGACCACCTACGAAGGCAGCGTTGATGTAGAACGATTATGAGCCAGAAACTGCCGACCGGCGAACAACAAAAAGAGCTTACATGGGAGGAAGCGGTAGCCCGTTATCTGGAAGATAACCCGGACTATTTCTTGCGCCATGGCGACGTGCTCGCCGATCTCAAGGTGCCCCATCCCGATACCGGAAACGCCATCTCCCTGGTCGAGCGCCAGCTGCAGGTCCTGCGAGAGCAGAACCAACGGCTGCAGCAGCAGCTGCGTGAGCTGGTCACGATCGCTCGGGAAAATGATGTGCTGGGTGAGCGGCTGCATCATTTCAGTCTGGCGATGATCGACGCCGGGTCTCTGGATGATTTGTTGAATACCGCCCAGGATCTGCTGCGCCAGGAGTTCAAGCTGGACCAGGTGGTGATCCGCTTCGTGCAGGGCGCCCCCGGCAGCGCCGGGCGCCCGGAGTTCGCCAGCCGGGATGACAAGCAGCTTGCCACGTTGCTCAAGCAGTTCGTCGGTGGCCGCCCTATTTGCGGCGGCAAGTACGACAGCAAGATGATGGGCTATCTGTTCGGCGCGGGTGCCGCGGACGTCAAGTCAACCGCCATGGTTGCCCTCGGAGGCGAGATCCCGCGAGGCGTGCTCTGTCTGGGCAGCCGCGACCCGCATCGGTTTCATCCCGACATGGGCACCCTGTACCTGGTCAGGCTAGGGGAGCTCCTCATGCGGGGTGTCGCGAAATACCTGCGGTAGCCCCCACCGAGCCGATGGAAGCGCGCGCCAAACGCCAAGTAACCCGATTCTTGGGTCATTTACGCGACGAGCGCCGCCTGTCCCCGCACACCATTGAAGGCTACCGTCGCGATCTGGAGCAACTGATCGCATTTTGCCGAGCGCGCAGCATTCCCGACTGGCAGACGCTGGATCCACGGCAGGTGCGGGCGTGGGTGGCAACCCTGCATCGCCAGGGGCAATCCGGTCGAACTATTCGCCGCGGCCTGTCCGCGGCGCGCGGGCTCTATCGTTTCCTGCTGCGCGAGAAAGCGGTCACGCGTAATCCCGCTGTAGGTGTCCCGGGCCCCAAGATCAAAAAGGCCCTGCCCAAGGCCCTGAGCGCGGAGCAGACTGGGCGCCTGGTCACGCTGCCCGGCGACGGTATGCTCGCAGTGCGTGACCGCGCACTGCTCGAGCTGCTGTACTCGTGCGGATTGCGCCTCGATGAGATCGTGAGGCTGAACCTGGCCGATCTGGACCTGCGGGCGGGGCTCGTTCGCGTGACCGGCAAGGGGGCGAAGACCCGGTTGTTGCCGGTCGGCCGTTTCGCCCGCGAGGCACTGGGCCGATGGCTGGTTGTGCGTGGGCCGCTCGCCACGAAGGACGAGCCGGCGGTGTTCATTGGAGGCCACGGCCGCCGTCTGGGGCACCGCGCGGTGCAGCTGCGGGTGCTCCGATGCGCGCGTGCCCGGGGGCTGGGTGTGCCGGTTCACCCGCACATGTTGCGCCACTCCTTCGCCAGCCATCTGCTCGAGTCCAGCGGCGACCTGCGGGCTGTCCAGGAGCTGCTGGGGCATGCCGACATCTCCACGACCCAGATTTACACCCACCTCGACTTCCAACACCTGGCACAGGTGTACGATCGGGCTCACCCGCGCGCCCGCGCCAAGGCAGGCAGCAAGCCGCCCACCCGCGGTAAGGGCTGATCCAATTTCAGTCTGCGGTTTGGGGTCATGCGGAGCGTGTGCTACACTGGAAAAACCTCTTAGAAATGGGACATAACTGGGTGACACCGCGTCGTAGATTCTAGTCGTAGAGCAAGAACACCAAATGCTAGAAATAATCATCAACCAGCCGGCACGGTCGGGGCAAAGGGAGTTGCATGGCGATCGCCTCTAACTATCGGCAGCGCACCCTTAAGAATTTCATCACGGCCACCGGCGTCGGGCTGCACACCGGCCAGAAGGTCTATCTCACCCTCAGACCTGCGCCAGTGAATTGCGGCATTGTCTTTCGCCGTACCGACCTCGACCGGGACATCGAGATCAAGGCCCACCCGGATAGTGTCGGCGATACCAGCCTATCGACCACGTTGGTCAAAGACGGAGTACGGGTTTCCACCGTGGAGCACCTGCTCTCGGCGCTCGCCGGCCTCGGGATCGACAACGCCTACATCGATGTGAGTGCTGCTGAGGTCCCGATTATGGATGGCAGTGCGGCCCCCTTTGTCTTCCTGGTGCAGTCGGCGGGCATCACCGAGCAAGATGCATCCAAGCGGTTTCTGCGCATCAAACGCACGGTCCGTGTTAAAGACGGCGACAAATGGGCACGCTTTGACCCGTACGAGGGTTTCAAGGTCGCATTCAGCATTGACTTCGACCATCCGATCTTCAAGAGCAGCTGCCGCAAGTCCGAGCTCGATTTTTCATCGACATCGTTTTTGAAGGAAGTGAGCCGGGCTCGCACGTTCGGTTTCATGCGCGACATCGAGCATCTGCACGAGCAGAAGCTGGCGCTGGGCGGTAGCCTGGATAACGCCATTGTTCTCGATGACTATCGCGTGATTAATGAAGATGGCCTGCGTTACGAGGACGAGTTCGTCAAGCACAAGGTCCTCGATGCCATCGGTGATCTCTATCTTCTGGGTCACAGCCTGATCGGATCGTTCAGTGGCCATAAATCCGGGCATGCGCTGAACAACCGCCTGCTGCGCACCCTGCTCGCCAGCAACGATGCGTGGGAGCTGGTTACCTACGACGATGCCCGCCCGGCCCCCATTCCCTATCTGCAGCCTGTCGAAACCACCGTCTAAGCCAATATCCCGGTGTGCCGACGCCGCTCGGTGCCCGCTGCTTGCTCTCCCCTGCCGTGGTGGAAAGGATTTGCGCCTTGGTGCGGCGTGTAACATACTGATTCTTCCAGGCGAGACGTGATCTGGTTTTGGTCGCGACCTTCGCGGTCTACGCTATTGCTGAGGGCGACGGGGCTAACGAGTCATGGCGCGGACCAATGTGCTGAGAGACAAGATTGTCGACGCGGCGCTCGCTCTTGCCGAGACAAGCTCGTGGGAAGCAGTGCGATTGCACGACGTCGCGGCGGCGTTGGGTCTAAGCCTGAACGATATCCGGGCTCACTTCCGGGAAAAGGAAGAACTCGTCGATGCCTGGTTCGACCGCGCTGACCGGGCCATGCTCGATGATGCGGCCACGCCACAGTTTCAAGCCTTGCCCTCCCGGCAGCGCTTGCATCGAGCGATCATGGTGTGGCTTACGACGCTGGCCGCACACAAGAAGGTCACCCGTGAGATGATCTGCGGTAAGATGGAACCTGGGCACCTGCACGTGCAGCTTCCCGGGCTCCTGCGTATCAGTCGCACGGTGCAATGGTTCCGCGAGGCCGCACAGCGCGACGCGACCTTCCTGCGCCGGGCGCTGGAGGAAACCGGAACCACTGCAATATATCTGGTGACTTTCTTCTACTGGATGCGTGACGACTCCGAGAACAACAGGCGCACAGGCGAACTCCTGGAGCGCCTGCTCACCGGCGCGCAGATGATGTCAAAGTGGGTGTGGGGTCAATGGCCGCGGCCCACGAAAGCCGGGCGTCGCTCCGACTCGACCGGAAATTCGTTTTTATCTTGATGGCAAGGCGTTTGGGCTTGAGGCCCGGGTTGGCCGGAAACAGCGGGACGCCGGCTGGTGGCCGCGCTAGGGTTGTTTTTTTGCCAGCTTGTTCGCAAGGATCGTGCTGCCATCGCTATCTTGTGCCGCCGCGTCGGTAGCCGGTGTAATCGCGATCTCGATATGGTTCCCGCCCGCAGCCCTGGCCACATGGAGCGCGCGTTCGGCCTGAGCGAGGCAGTCTTCAGCGCGTTTGTCTCTGTGCACGTCGATGCAGACCAGTCCGCAGCTCAGTGTGCAGCGCAATGGCCCCAGCATGCTGCTTTGGTGGCGCTCGTCAAAGTCCCGCTGTATCTGCTCCAGCCGTGGCTGCATCAGCTCGCCTTTGGCGTTATAGAAGATGGTGGCGAAGTCATACACGCCAAGCCGGGCCGCGAAGTCACTCTTGCGCGTTTGTTGTCGAAGCGTCTCACCTAGCATTTGCAAGATCTGGTCTGTGCCCTCGCGCCCGAGGACGTCATTTACTTTTTGGAAATTGTCGATCTCCACAGCCAGAATGGAAATGCTCGCGCCACGACGCACGAGTTCATAGGCGTGGCGCAGTTGCTCGAAGAAGTAAAACTGGTTGGGTAGCTTGGTGAGCTGGTCGGTCAGGCTGAGCTCCGTGATCTGTTTTTGTTTCTTGTGCAGTGCCGTGGAAACGCGTTGGATGACGGGCAGGAATGCACCGATTTCTTCGAGCGTGATGGCTGGGAGCTGTATCGCAACGGGCCCTGATCCGATCTGATCCAAATAGGCGGTGAGGTGCTTGAGCTCGCGCGCCGTAGTTCGCAGCAGCTGCAGACTAAGTGCTATGAGGACGATGGCTGCCAGGGCGACGATGGACACTGCTCCCGCGACAATCAGATAGGCCACATGACGACGGCCCGGCGGTTGCGCCAGCTCAAGCTGCCACCCGCTGCCAGCAACATCAGTGGCGGCCCGTATGGGGCGCGCCCTGCCAGCTGTGTCCTCGGTCTCCGCAACAATGCGCCCGTCGGCGGTCCGCAGCACCAGGCGTTGGCGGGGCTCGACGAAATCTTGCAATGCTGAGCGCAATGAGTCCAGGGTGAATGTCGCGAATACAGAGCCGATAGGTGTCTTACCGGCACTGTCGACGACGGGTGCGACTATCCCGTATCGGTCTTCGCTGAGGCTCAGCCAGTCGATCAGGGATTGAGCCGGCCGCGCGCGGCCGGAATGCTGATCCTGTGTGGTCAGTGCTTCGGGCACGAGCGCCGGACCCCCTGCATTGCCCAGGATGCGCCCATCCTTGTCAAGCAGCATCAACCCCGCGTCCGCTGTGAGATTCCCCCGCATTTCTTTCACCCATTGCCCGGCGTTACCGCGGTCGCGCTGGCGTAATAGCGCGTGCACGTCATTGCGTGTGGTCAGATCGCGGACGCGGTCGCGCTGAATCGCAAGCAGCTTAGTGATTAGCCGGGCGTTCGCCCTCACCAGCTGACGCACGAACGCGGCCTCTTGCAGGCGGGTTTCCCTGTCAATGGCCCAGAGGCCCGCCGCCCCCGCGATGGTCACGACGATGAGGATGATCAACAGGCTGTGGCGTTTTGATTGTGCCAGCGACAATCGGCCTTTGGGCTCCATGCGTATGATGTTTCCTGTTTGGTGCTTGAGATTTGACCTATTTCTGCTCAATTAAAGCACATGGAGGTGAACCTACAATCTTGAATATCGCGCAGGCGCGTAATTTGTCCCAACCCCGGCCACATGCAGCGCCGCGCGTTAAGATCCGCATACCGGGGCGGTCCGATGCCGGGTGCTGGTTGGATCAGCCGTGATCGGTGTAAAGGTGCTCTCGAGTCCAGGGAACGGCGTTATCGAGTGGGCGGGCGAACGTAATTTGGAACAGTTGTAAGGAGCTGGTGGTGAAGGCCGCGATGGAGCCCGACAGGTAAAGCCGCCAGGCGCGGACGAAGTCTTGATCGAACATGCTGCTAACCTGATCGACGTGCTGCTCGTATCGCTCAAGCCAATGCTCAAGGGTCTTGGCGTAGTGCAGGCGAAGGTTTTCGACGTCGAGTATGGAAAACTCCCGGGGCTCGAAGATATCCATCATCTCGCGCAGCGAGGGTGGGTGCGCACCCGGGAAGATGCGTCTCTCGATCCACGGGTTCATGATCCCCGGGCGGTTGCGTCCGATCGTGTGGATCAGACCGCGTCCCACATCCGTAAGCGAGCGGTGGATGACCTCCCCCAACTCCCCATAATGAGCGAGCCCCACGTGCTCGAGCATGCCGACTGATACGAACGCGTCGTACTGACCCGTGATATTGCGATAATCGTCCTCGATGTACTCAATACGGTCTGCCAGGCTCTCCGTTTTCGCGCGCTCGCGCGCGTAAACGATCTGCTCGTGCGAAATGTTGTAGGCTTTGACCTTGACGCCATAATGGCGCGCCATATGACGCGCCAGCCCGCCCCAGCCGCAACCGGCCTCGACCACGGTGTCACCGGGTTTGAGTTGCAGCTTGCGGCACACATGGTCCAACTTCGCCAGTTGCGCCGCTTCCAGTGTCATGGCGGGGTCGGGAAAGTAGGCGCAGGTGTACTGCATCTGCTTGTCGAGCCAGAGCTTGTAGAAATCGTTAGACAGGTCGTAATGGTGGTGAATATTGTCTCTTGAGCTGCCCTGTGCGCTGGCCCGCGACCGGTTCAGCGGGTGCGCGAGGTACTTTTTTACAATGCCGGTGCGCGCGGAATTCTTGCTCGCCCGGTTGATGATCTCCATGAACTGCACCAGGCTGCCTTCCACCGCGATACGCCCCGAACTGTAGAGATCCCCGAAATGCAACTCCGGGCGTGTGAGAACCTTGAAAAACGCCTTGCGATCACGGATCCAGACCCGCGCCACGGGCGCGGACTGCGATCCGGTCAGCTCTTCCCCGTTCCAGAGAATGACGTTTATGGGTGGGTCATCCAGTGTGCGCAGCAAATGCCGTACCAGTGCCCGGTCGAGCGCCATGACGTGGCTGGCGGCAGCCGGTTTCTCGGCCGCGATGGCGCCATTTCCACCAGCGGCTGGGAAACTGAGAGGCACGCCCTTGATTTTCTTCATGACTTGTTCACCAGGCGGATCTTGGCTGCGGGTACCCGAGTCTCGCACGACCCTATATCCTAATCGTAATCCTCGTTACTGACAATTTGTGAATACCACCCCGGTGTGTCGTGGACGCGGCCGCGACCGGCAGCGTATGCTCGGTCGCTACTTGCCCCGCCGTCTAGCGTGCGGCCAGTGCGCAATCGCGACATCTGCATAAGCACACGAAAAGTGCCAAGAAACGCCAACAAGGGACCTGCCGCGGACCGCCAGCCGCGTGAGACCGAAGTCACATTGAGTGCGGTTGGCCTTGGGGCCGCAGGAGTGCTGAGCCGAATCGCCCGGCTCCGGCGTGTGGGCGATTACACCCTGGCGCCACGCCCGGCGCAGCGCATTCGCGACCATTACTTGGACACGCCCGCGAGGGCGTTGGCTGCCAAGCGGCTGGCACTTCGCATCAGAGACATAGGTCATCAGCAGTGGCTGACCCTCAAGGGTCCGGCGCATGTGACCGCGTACCACGCCATAGAGCGCCTCGAGATCGATACGCCCTGGTCTGCCGCGGCTTTGCAGGCATTAGTCGATGAGCTTGCCAGCTTTGGGGTTAGACTGGGTGGCGCGCGACCGGCCCGGTGTGGGGACGGTGCACTGGAAGTTGCTGCGAGCCTTGGACTCGCCCCGATTCACCAACAGCTCACCCACAGGCGTGTGCGCCATATTGACTTGCACCAAAAGGATGCACACGGTGGGGTCGCCGAGTTGGCCCTCGATACGGTGCTGTACCGGTTAGACGGTGCGCAATACCGCCACTACGAAGTGGAAATCGAGGCGAAAGGCAAGCACAGCGCGCAGGCGCTGCCGGTGATCGCACAGGCCATGATGGCGCGCTACCCGGCGGAGCTGCGTATCTGGTACCGCAGCACGTTGGCGACCGCACGCGCTTTGCGCACACTGCAAGCAAGTGGCGATTATGTGGCGCTGCACGATCGCGACGCCGGTATGCATGTGCGGGCCTACGAGCAGATCGAGCGTTTCCTGCGCGGTAGCGCTCGCGCAGGCAGCGGATAGGCAGGATCGTTTTGCGATTGGCAACGAGTCGCGAGGATAATCAGTCAGCTCAGCCCCGACCCTGGGGCCTGTGGGCGACCGCCGGTTTTTCGTTGGTCGTTGCGGCAGTCTTCATCGCCGTGCAGGTGGCGACCGAGTTTGCGCTCTTACAATGGCGCGGAGTTGCGGTTGCGCCGGACGTTACGGCCGACTCCTTCGGCTTGCTCGTGGCGCTGGCCACTACTCTAGCGGCCCCGGTTGGCATTGGTTTGACCATGAGCTTCGCCGCGGCACGCAAGGGCATTTCGCTCGGTGCCTACCTGGCCTTGAATCAGCCACGGCGCCGCGATCTGTGGCGCTGGCTGGGCTACCTTGTGGCGTTCATCATCGCGGTACATGCCATCGTGTTGATTCTGGACCGGCCGATCGTAACGCCGTTCGAGCAGAGGGTGTTCGAGACGGCACAGAACCTGTCGCTATTGTTTTTTGCCATCGTCGTTGCAGCGCCTGCTTTCGAGGAGATGTTCGTTCGCGGCTTTATTTTCCAGGGCCTGTTATCGCCTGTTGGTGCGAAAGCCACCATCATATTGACGTCCTTGCTGTGGGCGCTGGTCCATCTGCAATATGACGTGGTCGAGGTTTCGATGATCTTCGCCGGCGGCCTGCTCCTCGGGTATGCGCGGCTGCAGACAAACTCTATTTATGTACCGATGGCGATGCACTCCCTGTGGAACTTGATCTCTGCGATTGAGACAATGATCTATCTCGGGTGAACGCGGCGCGCCCACAATAACGCGTCATACGCAGGAGGAGCTACCATGTCCGGCGAATGTCTTCCCCATGACCGTCACGCAGCACTCAGAGTGGTCCCGATGCCGGCAGACACGAACAGTGTCGGCGATATCTTCGGCGGGTGGATCATGTCTCATGTAGACGTGGCGGGCGCGATTGCAGCGGCGCGCCGCGCACACGGGCGCGTGGTAACCGTCGCCGTCAATGCGCTCGCATTCAAGAAACCGGTGCTGGTAGGGGACATAGTTAGCTTTTATGCCGACGTCGAGCGGGTGGGGCGCACATCGATTACGGTGAAAGTGGATGTATACGCCGAGCGCAGGCTCGAGGCCAAGGAGTGCGTACAGGTGACAGAAGCGACACTGACCTATGTCGCCATGGACGCCAACCGCCGACCACGGCTCGTGCCGCCTGATGGCGTATGAGGGTTGTTGAACATGGTCATCAGTACCAGCGGTAACACCCCATGTATCGGCTAGCTGTTTTCAAAATCGGCGGTATTATTATGATGGAGTTGGCATGAATAGTTTGAAGTTCCTGCAGCAGTACGGCTTTTGGATGGTGATAGTGGCCGGCGTGTTTGGATACGTTGCGGCCATCACGATCCAATGGGCGCTGAGACGGTATGCGAAGCGAAGCGGAAGCAGAGTAGCCGCGTCTCTGGCCAAAAATAGCCGTCGCCCCTTGGAGTTGCTATTGGTGTTCAGTTTCGGGCGTGTGGCGCAACCGCTGCTGAATCTTCATCCGGACATTGCGCTTACTGCCAGACACGCAGTCACGCTGATTCTGATCTTCGCGTTCACTTGGTTGTTGGTTTCACTGACGTCCATACTCGACGAGTACCTGCATGATCGGCTCTTCGTCAGCGTGGATGATCCAAAGCGTGCTCGACGTATCTACACCAAGGTCGGCCTACTGCGGCGGTTTCTGGTGGCGATTATCATGATTCTCGGCGTTGCATCTATGCTCATGACCTTCCCCGAAGCACGAACCCTCGGCGCAAGTGCACTCGCCTGGGCCGGTATCGCGGGCATTATTCTCGGTGTTGCCGCGCGGCCCGCAGTTGAAACACTTATTGCGGGCTTCCAATTGGCACTCACCGATCGCATCCATATCGACGACGTGGTGATCGTGGAGGGCGAATGGGGTTGGATCGAAGAGATCACCATGACCTACGTGGTCGTACGGATCTGGGACCTGCGGCGATTGATTGTGCCGATTACCTATTTTTCAGGCACCCGTTCCAAAACTGGACGCACGCGGCTCCCGACCTATTGGGTCAGGTGACAGTGGATGTCGACTACACTACACCGGTTGATAAAGTTCGCAAGGCAGTGGGTGAGATCGTCGAGTCTTGCACGCTGTGGGACAAGAAATTTTGGAACTTGCAGGTGGTTGAGTCGGGGGAACGCACGATGCGATTGCGTGTGCTGGCGACCGCGCCGGACTCACGAACCGCGTGGGATATGCGTTGCGAGATACGTGAGAAGCTGATCGCGTACCTGCAACAGCACCACCCGGAACGCTGCCCAGGCTGCGGGCCGCGATCGAAACGAGTTCCGACGCGGCGGTGCGGAAGATTGTCGATGCTTCGGCGGGCAACTGATACGCGCAACGCCGCCAGACCCGCTGCTCATGACTCATCAGGCGGCGGCGCAACCTTGGCCACTTCCTCGATCGTCGTGAACCCCGCATGGATCTTTCGCGCACCGCTCAAGCGCAGTGGTTGCATGCCTTCCTTAACTGCGTGATCTCGCACGATCGCGACATCAACATCGGGTTGAATCAGATTGCACAAGCCCGGTGACATCGTAAGCATCTCGTAAATGCCGATCCGCCCGAGGTAACCGGTGTTGCGACACTCCGAGCAGCCTTTGGGTGCAAAGGCAGACGCCGGTTTCGTCGCCTTCCACGGGCGCACCAGGTTCTCCCAGGCGGCGTGATCCAGTGATCCGGGCTGCTTGCAATGCGGACATAAGGTGCGCACGAGTCGCTGAGCCATGACACCGAGGATGGTCGCATTGATCAAGTAGGCCGGTATGCCGATCTCGAGCAAGCGCGTGATCGCCGATGGGGCATCATTGGTGTGCAACGTGGACAAGACCAGGTGGCCCGTCAACGCGGCCTGCACTGCCATTTCGCCGGTCTCGAGGTCACGGATCTCCCCGATCATGATGATGTCGGGATCCTGACGCAGTAATGAGCGCACTCCCTCGGCGAATCCCAACCCGATATTATGTTGCACCTGCATTTGATTGAAGCTGGCCTCGACCATTTCGATCGGGTCTTCGACCGTGCACACGTTTACCTCCGGCCGGGCAAGCTGCTTCAATGTCGTGTAAAGCGTCGTGGTCTTACCGGAACCAGTCGGGCCGGTAACGAGGATGATGCCATGCGGTTGCTTCACCATCGCCTCCCAACGCTTCCCCTCGTCATCGCTCAAGCCGAGCTCTTTGAAGCCTCTGGCGAGCACGGTGGGATCGAAGATGCGCATCACCAGCTTCTCGCCAAGCGCGGTCGGAATCGTGGATAGCCGCAGCTCGACCTCGTTACCGGGCGGCGTTTTGGTCTTTAATCGACCGTCTTGTGGGCGGCGTTTTTCC
Source organism: Acidiferrobacterales bacterium (assembly GCA_046758085.1). Lineage (GTDB taxonomy): Bacteria > Pseudomonadota > Gammaproteobacteria > Acidiferrobacterales > SPGG2 > VRUB01. The sequence goes on along the minus strand of JBHHZP010000024.1, from coordinate 9,656 downwards.
GCCACGTCCATGCGCCCGAGGGTCTTGACCCGGCTGATGATGGCACTCATTACGGCGACAGGTACCTGATACACGACGTGCAGCACACCGTCGATACGAAAGCGGATATCGCTCTTGTCCCGCCGCGGCTCGAGATGTATGTCGCTGGCACGCTGGTCGAATGCGTACTGCAGCAGCCAGTCCACAATGTTGACAATGTGGTGGTCGTCGGCGTCTAGCCGTCCCGTCCGGCCCAGCTCTACGAGCTGCTCGAGGTTCGTGATGACGCTGAGCTGGTTGGTACCGGAATCCTTGGTAGCGCGCCTGACCGAACGGCTGAGGGTATAAAACTCCGCCAGGTAGCGATCGATATCTGCCGGGTTCGCCAGCACGCACACGATTTTCTTGCGCAAGACCCGGCCAAGCTCGTCTTGCCAGTCGTTGATGTAGGGCTCGCAGGTCGCAATCACGACCGTGTCCTGGTTCACCGAGATCGGCAGAATCTTGCGGCGAGACGCATAAGCGAAAGGCACCACACTCGTAATGGCGTCGACGTCCAGCCGCAGCGGGTCGATGCGTTTGTGCGGCAACCCGGCCGTCTCTGCCAACCAGCTGGTCAGCAGCTCCAACGTCAAGAAGTTGTCCGGGTCCTTGACGTTTCTGGGCTCTTCGCCAGCGATGCACAGCAGCGGATGACGCTCGCTGTTGCTGTGACTGCTACTGATACGGTTGGCATCGTCTTGGGACAGCAAACCGTCCGCCATCAGCTTGGCCAGCACGTCTCTCAGGCCCAGCGCGCCCGCGGCTCGGCTTGACGACTGTTGGTTCTGGACTGGCAATGTCTAAACCCGGTGCGATGAGAGGACAAAATTGTCCTTGAGCACTGCGGCTGGTCGCTACAGGCTTTATACAGTATAGCGCCGACCACGGATCCGCGCGGCGGTCCCTGGGGTATATTGCTCCGGTCGCAGCCGCGCCGGTCAGGGAGTCGGAGAGGGGCTGTGCGCGTGGGTCGCCCCGGTTGCAATCAGCACTGCCGCCGGTAGCGGGGCGGTCAGCGTTCTCCTATCGCTCACACGGGCAGGCCCTGCCACGGAGCGGCTAATGTTCCGGGCCATAACACGTATTCGGCAACTGGCCGGTTAAGATAAACGAGAAAGACGTACACCGATAATTCCATGTACCATAGCGGAGATGATGCGAGCTGCATACCTTGTCAAATCAAGAACGATCGAGATTCGTGAGGTCGCCGATCCCGCCCCTCGGCAGGGGGAGCTTACCGTTCGTGTCGAGCGCGCACTCACCTGCGGGACCGACCTGAAGGCTTACCAGCGCGGGCACCCTTTTATCGCGATGCCCGGACCGTTTGGCCATCAGTACGCGGGGACCGTGCACGCGGCAGGTGAAGGCGTGCAAGGGTTCGACGCCGGCATGGCGGTATGGGGCGTGCACAGCGCCCCGTGCGGCGAGTGTCCCTACTGTGCCCGGGCGCGCTATAGCTTGTGTCCGCGGCTGCCCGAGGGCATGGCCTTTGGCGCGTTTGCCCAGTACTTGCGGTTGCCGGCGCGGGTGGTGGCCCACAACGTGCTGGCGCGGCCGGCCGGTATGCCGGCGGCGCACGCGGCATTTCTCGAGCCTGTGGCCTGTGTGGTGCACGGCCTGGAACGGATCGATTGGCGCGGAGTCGATCGAGTCCTGGTGCTGGGTCTGGGTTCCATGGGGCTGCTATTCTGTCAGGTGTTACCTCGATTCACACAGGCATCGATTGTTGCCATGGGGCGCAATCGAGAGCGTCTCGCCATCGCCGGCAGTTATGGCCTCGAAAGCGTTCTCGATGCGGCGCACGGATCGCTCGCTCGGCAGCTAGGCGGAGATACCGGTTTCGATTGCGTGATCGAGTGCACCGGCCGTGAGCAGGGATGGCAGAGCGCCTTCGACGCGGTGCTGCCGGGTGGCCAGGTGCTCTTCTTTGGCGGCCTGCCGCAGGGAACGCTGTTCACGGTCGACACCTACAAGGTCCACTACCGGGAGCTGCGTTTGCTTGGCGCGTTCCATTTCGGACCGCCCGATGTGCGCCGCGCGGCAGAGTTGCTCCGGCATGGCGACTTGCGCGTCGGCGATCTGCTCAGCGGTGAGATGGGGCTGGGGGATCTCGATGCGGCCTTGCGCCAAATGGAGGCAGGCGCCGGGATCAAGTATGCTATCGATCCATGGAGCTAGCCGGCATGCAGGAATCACCACTCGCAAAAGACACCGCATCGATGCGCCAGGCTGTGATTCGCGGTCCAAAGACCTTCGAGGTGGAGGTGGTCCCGAGACCCGCATTGCAATCAAGCGCCGAGCTTCTGCTGCGCACGGCGGCGTGTGGTATCTGTTCCGGTGACCTGATGGAGTGGTACCTAGAGCGCAAAGTGAACACGGTGCTTGGGCACGAGGTTGTGGGCTATGCCGACGAGGTGGGGCCTGAGCTGGAGCACGTGAAGCCGGGTCAGCTCGTGTTCGCCCATCATCATGCCCCTTGCATGGAGTGCCGCTACTGTCGTGCCGGTGCCCCGGTGCATTGCGCCAGCTGGCGTCGGAGCAAGCTAGACCCCGGCGGTATGGCCGAGTATATCCGCATACCGGCAATCAACGCTCGCCAGGACTCGTTTCCCATTGACGATCTGACGCCCGAGGTCGGCACGCTCATCGAGCCGCTAGCCTGTTCGGTGAAGGCGTTGGCGCGCCTGGGTGAACGTGTGCCTGCGCACGGGGTTGTGGTCGGCTGCGGAGTCATGGGTCTGTTGAATATTGCTGCGGCCAAGGCGGCGGGCAGCTCTGAGGTGTGGGCGGTGGAGCCTGATGCAGAGCGGCGGGAGCATGCACGCCACTTCGGTGCAGAGCGGGTCTTCACCCCCCGGGAGCTGGATGGCGAGACCCGTAGGCAGGGTTTCGAGGGCGCGGACTACGTGATCGTGGGACCGGGAAGCCCGGAGGTGATAGTGCAGTCTCTGGGTTATGTCAGAAATGGCGGCACGGTCGTGCTGTTTACACCGACGCCGAGTGTACCCACCGCGTTGGACTTTTGTGATCTTTACTTTCGCGAGATAAGCCTGGTGCCTTCCTACTCCTGTGGTCCGCAGGACACACGCCGGGCTTATGAGCTGCTGCGCACCGGTGCGGTCGATGTCTCGCCGCTCATTACGCACCGCTTCCCGATCGACGAGATCCAGCGCGCTTACAACACCGCAAAGAGCGGCGGCGATGTATTGAAGGTACTGGTGGTATTCGGAGACGGCTCAACATGAAACACAAAGAGCACGAGGATGCGGCACTGCCACAGGGTGCGACAAACGAAAGCAAGGTGATCAAATACCAGGGGGGCTTTGCATGGGACGGCGCCGTGCGCAGGATTTACAAGGACGAGCCCGGGAGCTGGCGCAGCGTGACCCGCACCTCCCTCGTAGGGGGATCGGACGATGTGCCCTCACCGTTTCATTTGCGCTACTTCGAGGTACAGACCGGCGGATTCTCCAGCCTGGAGAGACACGCACATCAGCACGTGGTTATGGTGGTGCGTGGTCACGGTGAGGTGGTGCTGGGGGAGCGTCGGGAGGCGCTGTCATTCGGTGACGTCGTCTACATTGCCCCATGGGAAGTGCACCAGTTTTGCAATCCCCGAGGCCCGGAACCGCTCGGGTTTTTATGTATAGTGCCAGCACAGCGCGACCGGCCCGTAGCGGTAAAAGAAAAAGGGTAAAAACAAAACTTCCAACGCAAAGACGCAAAGATTTTCTAGTTAACCCGTCAGTTTCTCCGCACTGATGCGTAGGCTGCGTGCCAAGAAAGGCCCTGGAATAAACGCTGAGAACGCGGCCGCTAGCTTATCAGAAGCGCGCCCGGGAGGTTCGGCAGCCGCCGCGCGTTGCACGGTAACCCTGCCGGCGCAGTGGAGCGATCGTCGGAGTACGTCTCTGGGGTATAATGCCTATTGCTGCCGGCGAGTTGTTTGCGCCATGATCGATGGGAGGTAAATGGAATGAAGAAAAGCCTAATCATATTAATGCCAGTAATCGCGCTTAATCTCTTGTGGGCACCATTGGTAGGCGCCAAGTGGGTCAAGTTGACGCCCGCAGGAGAGAAGGTGCGAGTCCTGGAGTCGAAGGAAGTGACCACGTGCAAAAAACTGGGCAAAACGACCGTGTCGCTGAAAGACAATTACGTTTTGGGGATCAAGCGCGGTGAGAAGAAAGTAAAGAAGGAGCTCGCCATCCTGGGCCGTAACAGTGCCGCCGACATCGGCGGTGATACGATCGTCGCTACCACCGAGCCAAGCGAAGGCAAGCAGTCGTTCGCGGTCTATAAGTGCGTTAACCCGGGTGGCTAGCCTGCATTACGTGCAGCGCAGGCGCAGCGGGTGCAGAGTTCTTAATCAAGAATTCTCTGCGTTCTCCGCGCCTCTGCATCAAAGCGTGCGCTGTGAAATCCACGGCTTGGTGATGCCAAACTTTCCCTTGATCGAGCGTCGAAATCCCTTCGCTTCCTTTTTGTTTTTGAAGCCCGCGACACTGACGCGATAGTACGTATCATCGTCGATGCGAGCCTTGGCCAACACTGCCGGGTAACCCGCCGTGACCAGTTCTTGCTGCACACCTTCGGCGCGTTCCCGGGTGTGCCTGGATAAGAGGTGCACGACCCATGTCCCGTCCTCCGCCAAGATACCGTGGCCCTTAAGTAGCTCCACTTGCCGTGCCCAGCCTTGCAGCCGTGTCCGGGATACCGGCTGCACAGGCAGTGGTGGCTGGTCATGCGGAGCAATATAGAAAGTCAGGGCTTGCGCCATTATGAAGGTCTTATTGTTGGCGTGATCCCGCACGGAGACACGGCCATCAATCAAACACAAGATGTTCTTGTCGCTGGCCGCCTTGCCCCACACATCGGTGCCGCGCACGCCCACGGACAAACTTACGATGTTTATCAAGATGTTGCGTTTACGTTGCCTCGCAAGCCGGGAAGTGGTGAAGCGAAAGGCGCCAATGATGACATTCAGCGTTGCGTGAAGGATTCCTTGGGGAGCCACACGCAGGTCGGTCATTCGCAGTGTGGCGTTTTCTCCGAGCTTGATATGGCTTCCGTCGGCCATGCGTATCAGAATTCGCGCGCCTGCGCCAGTCGCAACCGTGTCGGAGCCGCTAAGGATCATTCCGGGTGCGAGCGCAGCGCGTATACCGTTATGCTCGACCCAAGCAGGCAACTGCAGACTTTCGACCACAGCCATGGGTGCCGCGTGCAGCAGCGAGGGCCCCAGCAACCCCATCACCATGAGCCAGGGCCGCGACCAAGACAGCAAAGCGCGGATCTTCATTTTCATTTTACGGATCAAGCTTTCCTCGGCAGACCAATGTCCATGCCACTAAAATTGTCGGCGGCGACAGCATTGGCTCGACCCTGTGTATTTCTACCGCCGCGAGTCGATGATAGCGTATGATATTCCAGTGGCAATAAGCAGCGATGAAATCCGCGGCGTAGCGGCGCCACGTGGCTTGTGTGCACCGGCGCCCGGTCGGGTCGCAGTCATCGCGGAACCGGATGCCTCGGTTGCAGCGTTAGCGCGAGAGCTTGGTTTGCCGACGACAGACGCGGCCGGCGCAAGGTGCTTTGCCTATCTCCTGGCCCGTACGCCGGAGCGACTAGAGTTGCGTGACAACCGCAGCCGCCGTGCCCGGCCTATCTATGTCGATGTCTCGGCAGTTTGTACGGGCTACAACCGGAAGAAGCTTTCACGGGGCCAGCCGTTGGTACGGGCGATGGGTGCGCGCACCCGCTCGGTGATCGATGTGACGGCGGGTCTCGGGCAAGACGCACTCTTGCTCGCATGCCTAGGCTACAACGTAACGGCTATCGAGCGTTCCCCGGTGATCGCGGCCTTGTTGCGGGATGGTGTGGCACGCGCGCATCAGAACAGCCAATCGCGTATGGCTTTGGGCGGCCGGTTGACAGTAATAACAGCTGATGCGCGGGATGTACTACCGACCATGTACCCGCGGCCCAATGTTGTTTACATGGACCCCATGTTTCCGCCGAAGCGAAAACGCTCCGCGCTCGCGAAAAAGTCGCTGCGTGTAGTGCGCGATCTGGTCGGCAACGATGAGGACGCTCTGGAGCTGTTCGAAATCTGTCGGCGGTACGTTGCTAATCGAGTGGTGGTCAAGCGCCCGGATCATGTGCCACCTTTGTTCGCGAATCCGACCATCAGCTACGAAGGTAAGTTGGTGCGCTACGATGTCTACATCGCCAACCGCTGAAATAGTGACTTCCGAGCGTGAGTCGAGCCAATGACGCCGGTGTCGCAACCTATGTTCTATTTCCCCGCTCTCGCCAGCGCGGAGGGCATCGCAACGCTGGCCGGCAATGAAGGCCATCATGCAGGCGGGGCCCGTAGGCTCGCAGTTGGTGACGACATATGGCTATTCGATGGGCACGGTACGGTTGGCCGCGCCAAAATAAGCGCGATTGACCGCCGAAAGTCCGTGTTGCAGGCCATTATCGACGAATGTTGCGTAGTGCCGGCACCGCAGCCACGCATTGAGCTTGCATGTGCCTTGCCCAAAGGCGAGCGTCAGTCGATTCTTCTGGAAAATGCGACGCAGCTGGGCATCAACGCTTTCTGGCCACTTCAATGTGACCGTAGCATCGTCAAGCCGGGCGCAAACGCCAGCCGCCGCTGGCAACGCATTTGCGTGGAGGCTTGCAAGCAAAGCCGGCGGCCACATCTTCCTGTCATCCATAAGCCGGTGCGCCCCGAGGCGTTGATGAGCGCGACCGCTGTTATGGAGTATGCGATTTGGGTGGCGCATCCTCCCGCGACCTCGCGCACGCTGCAAGATCTGATATCCATAGTCCGAACCGACGTGCTCACCCGCGCGATCCTGCTGGTGGTGGGACCCGAGGGCGGCTTCACGGATGCAGAGGTCGCCAGTCTGGTCGCAAGCGGCGCGCAGACAGTCAGTCTCGGTCCTGCGATTCTACGCATTGAGACCGCCGCCATCGCACTGCTGGCCTATGTGGCGTTGCGCGCTGGTCTGGATGAATAGGGGGGTGTGCGCGTCATTCAATGGCGCAGCCATACCTACCGCTGTGCAAAAACACTCAGAGCGCGGGGAGTTCCTTGGGATGAAACTTCCCAGGCATAGGCACTAAGACGCAAAGAATTCTAATTAACTATCTGTCGATGTGCTCGACTACTCGGCATAAAAGAGCGCCCTGGAATAAACGCTGAGAGCACACAATTCCATGCATGGACAACTCCAGGAACGTAGGCGGTAGGACCGCGTCGGGAACAGCGGTCGAGGACGACTGCATAGATACAGGACGACTGCAGGAAAGCAGAACGTAGGGCAACGCCTGGAGCAGTTACCGAGTTGCCGAGGTAGAATCACGTCTGCAACAGCGGTCGAGAGACGCGGAGGTCGCTGAGGATTCTAGTGAAAACATCGCTTCTTCATGAATTGAAGCGGTCTGGCAAGAATGTCCAAGCCGCCGTCAGACCGAAACATAGTCGAGCGTTATTATTTTGAAACTCTGCGTCCCCTGCGTTGAAAGGTGAGATCAGAAAGCAGCGACAAAGGCGGCAAAGCCGGCTTCTATTTTCAGAGATAGGTCTCTATGTCCCTGGCGTTATGGGTTGTGGCCCCAGGGTGTCCCGGTCGTCGAGTGTCAGGTCACGGCACAGGCAGAGACGGAGTGAGACCAGATTTATTAAGGTGTCCATAGGGCGCACGCACGCGGGGCGTATATCAGAGCTCGGGGCGAGCGACAGGCCCCGCGGCCGTCGGGCTATTGCCGGGCAGCCCGGGATGGCGACCACCGCCGACGCACCCGCTACAGCCGCTGCCGTCATGGCCTCGAGACAGCTCGCACGCGGCCTGCCCTACTACCGGTGACGCAAAAGCTGGCGCATACTAATATTATTGGACGGAACGACTTGAAGGTTTCTCACCAGTCGCGGAAAGGGCCGACAACTGCCGGGCACGAAAGCACAAGAGGGCAAGCGCAATGTCGTGGGACGCGGAACCGGTCGTGGGACAGTGGTACCGTCATCTGGAGAAAGGCTACGAATTTAAGGTTGTGGCGGTCGATGAAGACGAAGGCATCGTCCAGATTCAGTACATCGATGACGAGGTCGAGGAGCTGGACATAGATTCGTGGTACGAATGGGATATCGAACCGATAGTACCCTACGATAAATCCATCAGAACCCGCGAGGGAATCACCACGGATGATGAAGTGGATCCGGAGAGCGATCGTTACGCCGACCCTCTGGACGGCGAACCGGATGACGATGACGACGAGCTCGACGGTTGGGAGGACCGTTGAGCCTATTACCGCGGTTTGGGTGATTTTGCACTCCGGCATTGTTCGGGGTCCTCCCCAGCAACGCAGAGTGGGCCGAGGGAAAATTTTCCGGATTTTTTACATCTTAGCGTTTTTGCGTCGTTAGGTCCGCAAATGGCACTTTCTTCGCTGTCGCTTTCCCGCCTCGCTCGACAATTTCGCCGGGAGCGAGTGGACCGCCGTAGGCGACCCAAAGGGTGCGCGCCAGGGACGGCGGGCATCAAAGCCCAGGGCTCGCTCGCCTTCCGCGGCGAGCCCGCTCGCCGGGGCAGCGATTCACTGGATCGCGGCCTTATCTCCGGCTCGCTCCTGGGCCACTCCGGCATCGGAAGTTTCTTTGAGGGATTTCTCAGAGATCGCTGCGCGTCAGCGTTTTTCCGCAGCTTAGCTCATCGGCGCGACACAAGGCGCGAAATTGTTGCGCTGCCGTATCGTGTATTTCGGAGCCGGCCAGCATATTCCACTTAAGGAACGGCGGGCATCAAAGCCCGGGCCTTGCCTTCCTGCGCTACGCCCCCGCGCTGCGCACTCCCTGCTTCGCTTGGGCACCGGCCCAAGCCTTTCTTCGCTCTTGCTGTCCGGCTTCGCTCGACAATTTCGCCGGGAGCGACTGGACCGCCGTAGGCGACCCGCAGGGTGCACGCCCAGGAGGGCGGGCATCAAACACCGGGGTGTGCCGTCCGTAGCACGCCCGTTCACCGGGCAAATCCCTGCGCTTCGCACTCCCTGCTGCGCTTGGGCACCGGCCCGAGCCTTTCCTGGCTCGGGCGTTCGCCGGGGCGAAGGTTCACTGGACCTTCGCCTTCTTCCGGCTCACCCGCCGGACTGTTGTCTTTCTCCGGCTCACCCATCGCACGCTCGTCTTTGCCCCACTCACCTTCCGCACCTTCCGCTGATTTCGCTTCGCCCACGCACCGCTCTGCCCGACTCCTGGGAATAGTTTTTCAGCACCCTGGCGGCCTGCGCTCGGTTTCTGACCGTGCCCCCGGGCGGGGTTTGCGGGCGGGCTGGTATACTGGTTACTGGGAGTCGGCCAGACAGTCGCCCGTCACTTACCCCTGACACACTCGGTGAAGCTGCGGATCAAGTAGCCACCGGCACCGGACCTTCTCCGGGTAGAGGGTGTCAAGGGTAGGTGACGGGAGGAAAGTCCGGGCTCCATAGGGCAGGGTGCCAGGTAATGCCTGGGGGACGCGAGTCTACGGAAAGTGCCACAGAAAACATACCGCCTGGCCGCTTACTGTAAGTGGCCGGGTAAGGGTGAAAAGGTGCGGTAAGAGCGCACCGCGCCGGTGGTAACACCG
>JBHHZP010000023.1:0-33920 GCA_046758085.1 Acidiferrobacterales bacterium | reverse complement strand
GCTGGATTCGCCCGCCGTACGCATTGGACGAGCTGGAATTCTTGCTCGCCTGTACCCGTTGCGGGGAATGTACTCACGCTTGTCCGCATGGAGTAATCTTTCCATTGTCGGCGCGACTCGGCGCGCAGGTGGCCGCTACGCCGGCGCTCGATCTTCTCAACCACGGTTGCCGCCTGTGTGATGACTGGCCCTGCGTCAAAGCATGTAAATCTGGCGCACTGGAACTGCCCGAAGCGAACAACAGCGAAGCCATTCCACCCCCTCCCCTCGCCACTGTCGCGGTGAACACTGCGAGCTGTCTCGCCTATCTGGGCCCCGAATGCGGCGCCTGCGCTTCAAGCTGCCCGATTCCCGGCGCAATGATCTGGGAGCAGGAAAAACCACGGATTGATCCTGAAACGTGTACCGGCTGCGGTATGTGCAGAGAGGCCTGCATCGTTGAACCAAAAGCGATTGAGGTTGGATCGTTGTATGGGCGAAGTGCCGGGCCTCATCTCAATGAAGCAAAATCGCAGAGACGCGGTCGCCAGCCAAGGACCCAGGGACGCAACCGATAGACCCTACGCCCAGCTTGAAAGTATCCACAGCTTGGTATGCCGGGTTCACGCAAGGGCGAGGACTAGAAAAGGATTGCGGGTCAGTGCGACGACAACGATATAAAAAGAACGCCGCAAGCGCTGCCAACCAGGCCGTGATCCGGATATTTCTTGTTCGACCCCTTTTTAGAGCGATGCTGCCGAAACTATGTACAACGCGACGGCTAAAACCTTGGCGGTAAGCCAGGCCTCGCTGCCGGGGTACGGCCGAATCTGGATCGTGAGACCGATGGCCGATGCCAGCAACACCGTGTCGATCACATGCGGTGCCACCTTATTGTCCTGGGCACTCCCCATGGACCTTTGTTAACAGAAGGCGGCGAATTATTGCATTGATTTGAGTCAACTTGCCTGGGTCCGACGAATAGCGGAAACAGCGCCTGATAACGGTGGCGACGGCTCCAGTGCACCTGCGCATGAGGCGCTGGTTGATATAGATCAAAGTATTTGGTGCTAATGGGCCATAAAGTTATTACAAATTTTTTTGCGCTGCTGGCTGTGAAACTGACCACGCATCTACTGGGAAGTTTTTCCCTCAATCGAAAGCTCAGGCTCGTCATACTGTTGGCCGGTGGACTTCCATTGATTGTGGCGGGCATTGTGTACGCTGCCTACGAAGCGCGCGTGCATTATTCCAACAAAATTGAGGAAATATCGCACAAGGCCGCGCACATTGCGAAGCATACGAGCGCCGCGGTACAAGCGGGCGATATCGCTGCGTTGAATCGGGAGCTGGAACTATGGAGCGTGCATGAAGACGTCATAGCGGCCGCGATCTACGACGGCGATGGTAACCTTTTGACGGAATATGTGGAGAAAGGAGCGCATCTCCCGCCCGCGCCGCAGACGGTTCCGTCCGTCGTTTCTTCCGAGAGTGGCCGCGTGACTAAAGTCACGCCGATCCTGCTGGGTAAACGGCAGGTCGGCACAGTTTATCTTAGCACCAGCCTGGCGCCCGTGTACGAGCACGTCGTGTCGATCATGTTAGTGGGAATGCTGGTTGTTACGGCATCCTTCGCCTGGGCATTCATGCTGGCACTCCGCTTCGAGCGGCGTATCGCCGTGCGTATACAACATCTCACGGGCGCTGCAAAGGCAGCTTCTACTGAAGACAACTATTCCGTTCGAATCAAAAAAGATGACGTCGACGAACTGAGCGAGCTGATCGATCCTTTCAATGCCATCCTGGAAGAGGCCGAGAGAAAGAACCTGGAGCTGACCAAAGCCAAGGAAACGGCAGAAGCTGCAGCACGGGCAAAATCGGATTTTATGAACAACATGAGTCACGAGATCCGTACTCCGATGAACTCCGTGATCGGGATTACCGACCTGCTGCTGAACACCAAACTCAGTGCCAAGCAGCAAGCGTACGTTGAGAACATTCGCAGCAGCGGAGATATCCTGCTCAACATCACCGACGACATTCTCGACTTCTCCAAGATGGAAGCCGATGAAATAGTCCTGGAGCATGTGGATTTCGCGATCACCGACGTGGTCGAAAGTGTGTTTGATCTGCTGGGCCACCGTGCTTACTCGAAGAACATCGAGCTCGCTTGCCTCGTCGAAAAACGTGCTGCGACGCAGGTCATGGGCGACCCTCATCGCCTGCGCGAGGTTGTGATCAATCTGGTCAGCAATGCCATCAAGTTTACCGAGCAAGGGGAGGTAATACTAAAGGTCACCTGTCGGTCGGAAAATGACGATAACGCTGTAATTCATTTTTCGATCCAGGATACGGGCGTTGGTATTTCGCCTGCAGAGAGGGGTCGGCTTTTCAAACCGTTTAGTCAGGTCGATGAGTCAACTACGCGTCGCTTTGGTGGTAGCGGCCTGGGCCTGGTTATCTGCAAGCGACTCGTAGAAAAAATGGGCGGTGAGATCGGTTTCGAAAGTGACGTCGACAGGGGCTCGACCTTCTGGTTTTACGTACCCTTGCAAAAACAACGACCCGCGGTTGACGTTGTTGTCGAAGGCGAATCCCGTCTCCGGAATCAGCGGGTGCTGGTGGTGGACGATAACCGTGCTGTACGCGAGCTGCTTTGTCATTACCTCGCTTCTTTAGGGATGCGCACGGGCGCGGCACCCAATGCCAATGAGGCACAAGAGTGTCTCCGGCGGGCGAGTGTGGCGGGCGATCCGTACGGCTTCGTTATCATTGACGCGGGTATGTCCGGCACCGACGGCGAATTACTGGCCCACCATATCGGGGCCGACCCGGACATTAGCACGGTCCGACGGATCCTGCTGGTCCCGGTCTCACGGACTCTGGATGATGCCGTGCTTGCGCAGTTGGGCGACGTGGCATGCGTCCCGAAACCAGTCGTCCCCTGGCGTCTGCGCGATTGCCTGATTGGAACGCCTGGACCGTGGGTGCTCGACGCCACGCAGATGGCTTCTGACGCACGGGGGAGGCGCACACTACGAAGCACAAGCACGGCGCCGCCTGAGGCCGCGCGCATTCTGGTGGCGGAAGACAATCCCGCGAACAAAGAGGTACTGCTCGACATGCTCCATACCCTCGGCTACCGGGCGGAGGGGGTAGACGACGGTCATGCGGTGCTTCGGGCTCTGGATGCTGCGAGTTACGACATTATCTTCCTAGATTGTCAGATGCCCGGAAAGGATGGCTATCAGGTGGCGGCGGACATCCGTCGCAGGGAACGCGAGCGCGAGAGCAGGGCCAGGATCATCATTGCCATTACGGCCAGCGCCGGGCCAGACAGCCGCGCCCGCTGTCTCAAGGCCGGCATGGACGACTATCTCGGCAAGCCGCTGCGCCTGGACCGGCTGGCGGCTACGCTGAAACGCTGGTTGCCGGCTGCAGAAGACGAGTCCTGCGCAGCGGGGAAACCGTCTGTGACCGCTGGCGGCGACACCGTAGTGCTTGACCCGCATGTGTGGAGTCAGCTGCGTGCAAGAGCACGGGCGGATCAGGGGGCTTTTCTGGTTAAGCTCATTGATCTCTTTGCACGTGACGCGGAATTACGATTGCAGGCCATCCACGAGGGTCTTAAGCAAGATCAGCCGGAGCAGGTGGCACGCGCCGCCCATGCCCTGAAGGCGGGTTGTCTTCAGTTGGGAGCGACCGCAATGGTAGAGTTGTGCGAGGGGCTTCAAAAGGCCGCGCGGGCCCGATCGCTGGAAGGGGCGGATTCCACCGTCGAGTGCTTGGCAGACGAATTTCAGCGCACCAAAGAGACATTGGACACCGAACGCGTGATGTGGGGTCAAGGCGGGACACGTTAAGATTTGCGTGCCAATCCTGATGCCACATCGCCGGACTACCGCCTGCAACGCGTGTTAACCGAATATGGAGAATCTCTAAGGCGCAATGCGTTAGAGGTGTCGAGCGGATTTGGCGTGGGTGCCCGATGAATACGCTGTCTGGGCTTGAATCGGGCTAGACGACGGTTATCAACCCGCTTTGTCGATGGGCGGTCCTGCGGTTCTACGTTGCCAGTTCCTCCCCCCGCCAGCGTATGCGGCGTTCCGATCAAAGGCACCCGTGTAACAGAAAGACCAACTATTTGTCCGGGTTGCGTGCGTGCGCAAAATAGTCGGCAAGCTGCTGAATGAGTTCGTCAGATAGGTTTTTTGTGACCTCATGCATGATCGGGCTAGGGCGTGTACCGTCTCGGAATTGTTCGAGCGTCATCACCAGATACTCCTGGTTTTGCCCGCAAAGCTTAGGCATGAGGCCCTGCAGTGGTTCGCATCCGTTAGAGCCATGACATGATTCACATTTCTGCGTTTCTCCCATGCCTGGCCGGGTCGTTTGTTCCGCACGGAGCGCTGATACCTCCATCAGGAAAAGAGCGGCAAGAGAGATCGAGAAAACGCCAATTTTAAGTTTCTGCATTAGAGTTATCTCCTCTGTGCGTTGTAAAAAGGAGATGAACTGACCCAAAGTCGATCCGCAGCGCTGCTCGCAGGCGCGCACAGCGGCCACACGAGCACAGGGCGGCTCACTACGTCACTTCTTGGGCAGCGTCTGCGCGTAGGTCAGAATGTCTATGTATTCCCGGACCTAAAAGACGAGCACGGAAATCACCGGCGTGCGCGTCCGTCCCATCCGGATCTTGTAATACTTTTCTGCTTCATCCTCCTTTCGCGATAAATCGAAGATATCAAAATACCAACGTGGAGTATAATTTCTTTGACCCAGATCAAAAAATGGTCGAGCAGCTCAAAGGCGATGTCAGCCGACTTTGGTTATTCCAATGGAGAAGAACTTCAGGCGGATTGTCTAAAAGGAGATAATGGCAAACTTGGCGAGTGGCGAAGAACCTACCAACTATTACGTGCACAGGCAGACGGTGGAACCTACATTCGGCATTACCAATCATGCTTTGAAATTCACCCGACTTTCCCTTTTAAGGGCTGATGAAGGTGCAAAACGGATATGAGCCGGTGACCTAAGTAAATAACGGTAGGCCCCGGCGGCGGCGGAAATGCAGCACGGCATAGTGCACAGTGAGAATTCGGTCCAATCCAGCGCTAACCGTGCCCACCGACCGCTGGAAGATCCAGCGAGGATTGAACATCCGGCTGAGAGAGTTCTTTTGCGAGGAATGTCGCTCTCGCAGCCTTGAGCGCAAAACAGCAGAATACGCGAATGACCGTGGAGCCTAGCCCGACAATCCCCTAGCCGACATGAGCCGCTAGCGTCACGATCCCGTGTTTGTGGGCGGTGACATCGCTGGTATGGGCGCCACGCGCCACCGTACTTATACCGTACGAAAGTACAGCAAGAATTCCAACCGAGGTCCAGCATAAAAACCCCACCATGGGCCGGTCCCTCGGGGGTTGGGATTGTTTACTCTAGTGTTGCAAGCACACGCTTGTGTCCGTGTGGACCTTGTAACCGGAGATCGCAATGCCCAACTATGGTGTTCGGCTTGTTATTCTAATTATCGTTTTTCTCTCGGCCGCCGTTGCTGCCAAGTCCTACTTCACGGTAGACTCGTTCTACGAGTACGGCCATTATCGGGCCAACTCGGTCCCCGAGATTGCTGCCACCGAACCGGTGTTCCAAGGCCCGGCATACTGTGAGTCGTGCCATACCGATCGGCATGGTGAGTGGTCCACGGGCGTGCACAAGGTGGTGAAATGCGAGATCTGCCACGGGCCCGCCCGCGAGCACCCAGCCAGCGCTAAACTGATCATCCCTACCGACACCGTCAAGCTGTGCACCCTTTGCCACGAGGCCATGCCGACGAGGCCATCCGCCCAGCCCCAGATCGAGGTAAGCCAACACGCTGGCACACAGCAATGCATTAGCTGCCACAACCCCCACTCCCCCAGGATTGCCGGTCCAGCGACGGCTCAGGTCACCGCCGGTCCCGTCCCCGCCGAGACACTGTCAGCGAGGTGTGCGAGTTGCCACGGGGCCGATGGCCTCGGCGCGGGGACCTTTCCACCGCTCGCCGGCAAACAGGCAGATTACCTGACCAGGCGACTCCATGACTATAAATCCGGCGCGCGGCAAAACCCGATGATGAACATGATCGCCAAGCCCCTCAGCGATCAGGAGATCGCGCAGCTCGCTGCCTATTACGCCTCCCTGAAAGGCAAGGCGACTGAGTGAACAGTGTGCGCCGTGGCAGGAGTCGAGGCGACCTGACATTGACACTTATCCCGGCTCTTAAGGAGGGTACAGCTAGTGAATCAAGAAAGGCGCAAGCCTGAGTCCACACGGCGCGAATTCCTGCGCAAGGCCGCGAGCGCCATTGCCTACGCCGCCACGCTGCTCGGTGCAAATGGTCTCTTCGGTAGAACAGTCACAGCGACCGCCCGATCGTTCCCCACCGCCGACTATGACTGGACCAAACACCGTTGGGCATTCGGCGTGGATGCGACACGCTGTATCGGCTGTCTGCGCTGCGTCGACGCCTGCAAGGCGGAGAACGGCGTCTCGCTGGATGCCCACCACTTTCGTACCTGGGTGGAGCGCTACGTCTACCTGGAAGGGGAAGAGAAACCACGCATTGACAGCCAGAACGATCCGCAGAACATCGCCGCTTCGGGTTCTGAGAAGACCTACCGCTTTGATAACCGTTACAAGAAGAAAAAAGTAACGAAGGCCTTTTTCGTGCCGAAACTTTGCAACCATTGCCAAAACCCACCGTGTGTGCAGGTCTGTCCGACGGGCGCCACTTACAGAACCAAGGACGGCGCGGTGTTGATCGATCACACGTACTGCATCGGCTGCCAGTACTGTGTACAGGCATGCCCTTATGGTGCGCGCTTTTTCAATTTCGAGAAGCGAGTGACGGAAAAATGCACGTGGTGTTACCACCGCATCACCAAGGGGTTGAAGCCGGCGTGCGTGGAGGTATGCCCCGTCAATGCCCGGATATTTGGAGATTTGAACGACGCATCGAGCCCGATCCGTCAATTCATTCACAACAACCGAGTACAGGTGCTCAAACCAGCGGCCGGGACCGCACCGACCTGCTACTACGTCGGCATCGATAAGGAGGTGTTGTGATGGAATCGCTTTTTCACGTGGCTCCCTATAGCGGTTACGTCTACCCGAACGAAACCGTTATCCCATGGAGCGTGTTGATCGTCGTCTACCCGTACCTGACCGGACTGGTCGCCGGTGCCTTCACCGTTTCCAGTCTCTATCATGTCTTCGGGAGGCGGGCGTTTAAGCCCGTCGCCCGGTTTGCCCTGGTGACGGCGCTGTCGTTCATGATTTTTGTGCCCGCTCCCTTGCTGTTGCATCTCGGCCATCCCGAGCGCGCGTTTAATGCGATGATAACGCCGCACTGGACGTCGGCCTTCGCTGCCTTCGGTTACTTTGCTGCGTTCTACATCTGCCTGCTCGTTGTGGAGACTTTTTTCGCCTTTCGCGAAGACAACGTCGCCCGGGCGCAGAGCACCACGGGCCTAGCAAGGTTCTTCTATCACGCAACCACGCTCTGGTCGGATGACGTATCGCCAAGGGCTCAGGCGTTCGACCGCAAGTGCATCTTCGCGTTAGCTGTCATCGGCATCCCTGCCGCGCACGGCCTGCACGGGTATGTCGGATTCGTGTTCGGGTCGTTGAAATCGCGGGTGTGGTGGGAGTCCGATCTGATGCCGGTCATCTTTCTGTTCTCCGCCGTGATTTCGGGTGTTGCGCTTTTGATTGTGCTCTATGTGCTCGTATCCCTGGTCCGTAAAACGGCAATCGATCACGACTGCGTGCAGGGACTCACCCGGACGCTGTGGGGGTTCTTGCTGTTCGGCGTTCTACTCGAGGTGGTGGAGTTTGCCAATCTCTTTTACCAAAGCAAGGAAGGCATCCACCTGATCAAAGCGTTTATATCAGGACCCTTATTTTACAGTTACATCGTTTTACAGTTCGGCATCGGTGCCGCGCTGCCGATTCTCATTCTGACCGTCATGGTATTCACCAAGACCCGCGGCAATGCCTTTGTCGTCGGAGCCTTCGTCTCGGCGCTGCTGGCGTTGCTGTCGGTATATATGATGCGCTGGAATGTCGTGATTGGCGGCCAGGAGATCTCGAGGACTTTAAAAGGGTTAGTAGTGTATCACCCACTGATTCTGGGACGTGAGGGACTCGTCGCGGCCATGGGTGTGTTGGCCGCCCCCCTGGTCCTGCTCTGGGTTCTCACACGCCTGTTCCCGCCGTGGGTAGAGCCAGCGGCTTTGGGTGCCCGCGATGGAGGTGTCGATGGAGGTGAACAATGGGGAGACGTCGAAGAAAGTTTAGCCCTGAGTTTAAGCTCGAAGCAGTCAGACTGGTGACCGAATGCGGCCACAGTGTTGCACAAGTCGCGCGTGACCTAGATCTCGGGGAGAATCTGTTGCGGCGCTGGATAAAGGAGTTGGGGCCAGATTACGGCCGGGCACTTACCAGCAGGAGGCTACAGAAGGCAAACGTACAGGAGACTGAGAAGGAACGCTTGCAACAAGAGAGGGTATTTCTCAAGAAAGCAACGGCATTCTTCGTAAAAGGACGACGGTGAGATACCAACCGAGCCACATCAAGAGGTGCGCTATGACCAGCAAACACTGGAAAGGCATGTTGGGCGCCCTGCGACCGGGGCGGCTAACATGGGTTGCTGTCTTTGGTGGTGAGCGCGGTTTGGCCAGTGCGGGACAGGCACTGAGGCGTATCGTGCACACTTTCATGATTTTCGCCATTATGATTTTGAGTGGCTCGGGTGGTGAACCCACGCGCGTCGTCGTTGCCGCTGAACGTCAACAGAAGCTATTTATATCTGCGGTTGAGGTCGAAGCGGGAAAGCGTGCTGCCAAGTCCTTCTGCGCTAGCTGTCACGGGCTGAACGGCATTAGTGCCAATGAGAAACTGCCCCATCTGGCGGGCCAACGTGCGGACTACCTCTACCGACAAATGCTCGCTTACAAGAATGGCGCTCGCCACGAGCCGTCCATGCAGGGCGCTGTGAAATTCCTCAGCGATGAGGCCTTGCGACAAACCGCGGCTTACTACGCGAGCCTGGAGCCACCGAAGAATGTCGGGATGCGTCTTGCATCGGAGCAAGGAAAGGGAGCAGAACTCGTCGTACCGGAGACCGACCCGGTCGAGGCCGGCAAAGCGGCGGCAGCCGCCTGCACCGGATGCCACGGGGCAGCAGGCAACAGCAGCATACCTGGGCTGCCCAGCTTGACCGGGCAGTACCCACGATACCTCGTCGCTGCGATAAAGGCGTACAAAGGTGCCGGGCGCGAGGACGACGCCATGAATTCCATGGTCGCGCCACTGCGTAACGCGGATATCGAAAACATCGCACTTTACTATGCCCTGCAAAAACCCGAACGCGCTGCCACGCCTGCTACCGGCGATCCGGCGGCGGCAAAGGTTTCTGCAGCCACCTGTGCAGGGTGTCATGGCGAGGACGGCAATAGCACGGATCCGGCCACGCCGAGTCTGGCGGGACAGGATGCGCAGTACCTTGCCAAAGCGATGAGGTCCTACAAGGATGGAACGCGCGATCATGCCGCCATGAAGTCTACGGTCGCCTCACTCACGGGCACCGACATCGATAACCTGTCGGCCTTCTACGCGTCCCAGGAACCCAAGGCACCGGTCGTGCGCAAGCCACTCACAACCTCGCAATGGACACAGAGATGCGATCGCTGCCATGGCATCGCTGGCAACAGTATCGATCCACGTTTCCCCGCACTAGCGGGGCAACGTAAGGATTACCTCGTAACGGCCTTGAAGAATTATCGGAGTGGCGAGCGGACGAGTCCAATGATGCATGCGATGTCGGATGTGCTGAGCGACACGGAAATAGACAATGTCGCCGCTTACTATGCGCGCAAACAACCCAAGGCGGTCATATTTATCAAGGTTCCATGCGATTGAGTCTGATCTGGGAGGTGAACCATGAGAAGCAAGTTAATAGCAGCAGGCCTATTTGTGCTCGTGGTAACTATGGGCACCGCCGAGGCGGGTGGAGACGTAGCCGCGGGTAAACAAAAGTCAGCAACTTGCGCCGGGTGCCACGGCGTTGACGGCAAGGGTAAAGCACCGAATCCGGCGCTTGCTGGCTTGGAACAGCGGTATATTGTACATCAGCTAGAAGACTACAAGTCCGGCGCCCGTCAAAATCCGACGATGAAAATGTTTGCCAGTCAGCTCAGTGACCAGGATATGGCGGACGTGGCCGCGTATTTCGCCTCACTCAAGGCAAAATGATTTGCCATTGGGCGCATCTGAAACAAAGCCAATTTAATCCTTGCCCAATACTCGCGATGGCAGGAGCACGGCTGATGCCGTGGTCCAGCACCTTAGACTACCGGCTCTCCAGGAATGATTATGATGGATAGCCCTTGCCACCGCTCGTATCTCCCCTTACACGAATTACCCCTGAGCGTGCGTGTGCTCTACACGGCGACACTGGTCATACTCGGAATGGGCTACATGTTTGCCTTGGTCTACGTCTTTGCCAGTTATGCCGGGCGGGATGGAAACCCGTCATCACTATCGGCGCAGGATATCGCCATCGCGTACGGTGGGAGCAAGGAAGGCACTCGCCTCGAAGCCGCGTTAAAAGGGCCCATGCGTGGCATGCTGCCCGCTGACGAAATAAACGCCATTATCGCCTGGGTGCACAGAGGTGCAGATCGGCGTGGCTATGAGAAGGAAATCAAGCCCATCATCGACAAACGATGCCTGATCTGCCACGACGGCAGCAATCCGCATATCCCGAACTTGAAGGGATATGACAACGTGGTCAAGGTGCTGGAGTTTGACCGGGGCACCGATGTGTTTACGCTCGTGCGCGTGTCCCATATTCACTTGTTCGGCCTCACCTTTATCTTTTTCATCGTGGGCCTGATCTTCAGTCATGCACAGGTCCGGCCGGCGTGGCTTAAAGGCGTAGTCATCGCCGCACCATTCGTTGCTATTTTCGCCGACGTTGGCTCCTGGTATTTTACGAAACTGTACAACCCCTTCGCGTGGGTGGTAATGCTCAGCGGTGCCCTGATGGCGCTGTGCTTTGCCTATATGTGGGTCATGTCGATCTATCAGATGTGGTTTTACCGCACGCCCGCACACACCGTTTGACCGCTTTGTCGATGACGCACAGCCACCGGCCCCCGGGGGACGGGCATCGTACGCCAACGGTCCGATCCCGAGTGACCACCTCACCCTGAGACCTAGGCTAGCGTCACGATCCCGTGTTTGAGCGCAGTGAGCACCGCCTCGGTGCGGTTGCGTGCGGTCAGCTTCGCCAGAATGGCGCTGACGTGAAACTTCACGGTGCGCTCGCTGATGTACAGGGTCTTGGCAATGGCCTGATTGCTGTAGCCCTCGGCCAATAGCGCAAGCACCTGGCGTTCGCGCTCGGTGAGCGCCTCGGGCAGGGTGGGGTCGGGGCTGGAGTCCTGGCGCATGCGCCGCAATAGCCTGGTGGCAACTGCCGGTTGCAGCAGCGTGCCCCCGGCGCCGACCACGCGAATTGCACGGGCCAGCTCCTGGGGGCCTGCGTCCTTCAGCAGGTAGCCCTGCACCCCCAGATACACGGCCTCCACGATCCACTCAGCATTGTCAAAGCCGGTATAGATAATGACGCGGGCGTTCGGGTCCACGGCCCGCAGGGCCCGCAAGGCATCCACCCCGTGCGCCTCACCCATCTCCATATCGAGCACGGTCACGTCCGGTTTGAGGGTTTGCAGCCGCTCCACCACCTCATCGGCGCTGGCCGCCTCCCCCACCACCACGAACCCGGGCTCGGCGCCGAGCATATGGGTCAGCCCGTAGCGCACCACCGGGTGATCGTCGGCAATCAGGATCCGAATCGCTTCGCCCATATCTGCTAGCCCTGGATGGCTGGCCCCTTAACGCCCGGGGCGGGAGGGGGGTGACATCGCTGGTACGGGCGCCACGCGCCCCCGTACTTATGCCGTACGAAAGTACAGCAAAAATCCCAACCGAGGTCCAGCATAAAAACTCCACCATGGGCCGGTCCCACGGGGGTTAGGGTTTTGTATGTTTTAATCGTACAGGAGCAATTACCAGAGCGATGTGGCAAGAAATTTGAGAAGGAGGGCGCGGCTATGTTTAAAAGGCACTTGAAAGCTACGGTAAGCGCCCTGTTGCTGGGGCTGTTGGCCGGATCGCCGCCAGTGGCAACGGCGACGCACGCGGTGTTGTCCCGAGAAACGAATGGGTTGATCGTGTACCTGGGAGTGGTGCCTGCAAAACGACTAAACGATCACGCAGAGTTATTGCCAGCAGGTCATGCTATCCGGACAGGAAAAGATATGTACCACATCGTCGTTGCCCTATTCGATAAATCCACCGGGCGGCGAATTGACGATGCCGTGGTGGAAGCCACGGTTGCCCCCTTCGGTCTGAGTGGTCCGACGAGGATCATGTATCCCACGGCACCGGCTGGCATGTTGAACTACTGCAACTGGTTCAGACTCTCTTCTGGCGATATCTATGTAATCCACGTGACAGTTCGTCGGCCTGGAATCCAGACGATGCGCACAGCAGAGTTCACGCTCAGGCGGTTCTCGGAATGACCGGTGGACGGGGAGGCACGTTACGGCGGTGGACCTGCTCACAGCTTTGCTCGGCGAGGAGGGGATGAATGATGGATAGACCCATGTCGTTTTCGCGCATTTTGATCGCAACAGTGTTCGCATTGGGGCTAGCGGTAATTGCGGGCTGTGGGCCACAGCCCCAACTAAGTTACCAGGCAGACATCAGACCGATACTGAAAAAAAACTGTTACGAGTGCCATCTGCCGGGTGGCCAAGGATACGAGAAGAGCGGTTTCTCGTTGGGCAGCTACGAGCACCTCATGAAAGGCACGAAGTTCGGCGAGGTCATCATACCCGGGTCGAGCATTTCCAGCTCCTTGTACCTGATGATCGCCGGCAAGACCGACCCCTCCATCAGGATGCCGTATCATGGGATGCCACTATCCGAGCAGGAGATTGAAACGATCAAAATCTGGATAGATCAGGGCGCCAAGAACAACTGACACGCTGTTCTTCATCGCCGGCGCCGCGGCCCCGCTCGGGCCGGGTCTTGCGGGACCCGCCGGCCGTATCGGCGGTCTGGCCTAATGCTCGGCAGAGCATTACACTGCCCAACGTCGCAGTGTGGCTCTGAGATCGACGACAATCCGTTTTTGCTGTTGTTCCTGGGCGTCACCATCCCCGCGGTGCTCTACATCCTGTGGGGAGTCATGGAACTCGTCCAGATTCCCATCGCCAAGTAAAGAGGAGGAAACATCATGGCTGTCCTATCTCCAGTTGTCGTAAGTATTGCTTTTCCAGTTTCACGATCACACATCTCCAAGAGCTTGTGGTGCGTCGCCCATCGTTGCTGAAATAGCCTTATTACGTGCATATCTTATAGCCACCTGCGAAACCTCCTTGAGCCGGTAACGATGGCGAATATTGCAATGATCACAAAGCTCGGATCTGGGTCCCATTTTTTCTCTCTGAGAGAGCGCTTCTCTGAGGCTCATGTGAGCGACGTGGCCTATCGGGTGCCCGTGTTTAATATCATTAAAACAGTACAAATAATGGCCGGTGGCCGAGATGAAAATATCGCTGTTGCGTGGCATGCATTTGAAACGGTTCTGGCGCCATTGCAAGAAAGTATCTCGCAGCGTGGGAATAAAATCGAATTCCTGAGAGTGTAATCGATACTCTCTGATGATCTCTCTCAGCCGATCGGTGGCCATATTGTGCAGGTCATTCAAGCTGCCAGCCCGATTATACAAGGTGGGGGACATAGTAAGGTGCTTCACCCCTTGGTCGCGAAGCCACGCAATAGTGCGGGGTAAGCTTGGAACGCATTCCGGCACAGGTGTAAGGCTGATAGCAAGTTGCGTCCGGCGGAGTAGTCGCTGCGCCAGAATGATATTTCTCATTACTCTTTCCTGATCAAGGTTGATGTGTACATTCTTGTATACTGAAGGCCCAATGCTAGAGAAAGATATAATCAACATACCAATTGCACCATCCAGGTGTTGCAAGCGTTCTGGGTCAAGCTGCTGACCATTGCTAACCAAATCGAAAGAAACGGGATGGTTGCGAGTGACCTCTATATAGTCCATGAAGCGGGGGTGTGTTGTAGGTTCTCCGAATCCGGCAATCACTGCACGAAACGCGTCATCCGAGGATAAACGTCCGAGCACCTGCTCAAATATCCGGGCATTCATCAGTTGAGCATGCTGAATCTCATCACGTGGACACATGATGCACCGGGCATTGCATTTGCTGGTCCATTCCACATTTACGGCAATTCGATAGGGTCGGCTCATAAGAAGAGTCTCCTGAGTTGTAACGGCTCTTTTAATAATACTGATCCACCGGAAACAGCCTGGGAACATAGTTCGTACAATTTGGAACGACCTGTTCAACGTCGACGACTACGACGCGTTTTGCTTTCGGAAACAGTTTCAAGGCTTCGTCTTGATCATGTATCGTAGCCCTCCCATTAACCCGTAACCGCGCACCGTCGGAGAAATCAATAAACAGGCATCCTATGTGCGGGTTCACCAAAATGTTGCCTAAGCTCATAAAGGCGCCATTGCCGTCGTAATCCGGGAAGGCAAACTTTCGCGGGTTCAAAATTCGGATCAAACCTGGCCCACCTCCCTTGAAGGAGCAATCGCACTGGCCTTCGGCATCGCTAGTGGCGAGGAAGAAGAATGGAACAGCTTCAAGCCGGGAATGTAACTCTGCAGGAATGCGTTGCCACAGCAGCTGAGCTCGCCGTTTGTGATCCCACAATCGGGCGGTTCGCCACCGCTCTTGGGCCTGCTGCTCGCCCAGATGAAAGGACATTGATGCTGGACCATTCACTGCTGTGAAGTCTCTGAAAAACATAGCCACACCTCGCGCCCGCTTTCGGTAGCATCGACAACTTCTGCGATCACTCTAGCGAGCAAACCTTAACGCAGTCTTAAGAAGATTTGACAAAAAAAGAAACGAGCTGACGTTACGTGGGTGCGGTTGCTAGTGGGCCTGGCAGGGCCATTCCATGTCGGTAACGTCCAACCTCGAAGAGGTCAAGCGCATTCCGATGAAAAACCATCAGGTAAATACAACGTCTACAACAAGATCACCCGCTCGGCGGGCACCAGTCATTGACTGGAATCAATTATTCACGGGAGGTACTTTTATCTCGGGATAAAAAACATAATCGCCATCGCGAGCGGAGCTGTGGCAATAGATGCAGCCGCCGTTTTCATCCCTGGTCTTGCCCTTAAGGATCCTTCCTGCCAGGGCTACGCTCTTACCCTTCATGTCTTTCTTAAAAAGGGAACCATCCGGTCTGTATTTCACCCAGAACCAATTCTGGTTATCTTCATCGTAACCCTTTTCCCGGCGATACATCACAGTTATGGATGACAGGTACTTCGCCCGGTCTTTCTCAACGTTGGCAACGGATACATCGGTACCATTGTAGTTTTTCTTGACGACCAGGAAACCAGTGTGGTTGCCGACGGTCAGGTTCCTATACGCCAACTCCAGGATTATCCCGTGCGGACGCGCACCGCCAAAAAACGGCTTTAGCTTTTCTGCCTTCGTGCCCACAAGCTTTTCCGACTCCATTGCGGACCATAGTCTTGTCGCGTAGGTTATATCCTCCAATGATCCCATGGGCATATTTACAACTTCCGCGCTTCGCGTTGTCTGAAATGCGGCTATTGTAAAGACGAATACAATAAGCAGTGTCGCCGTGACAAACGTGGTGTTTCCCGCGCTCGTGGACATCGTAGCCTCTCTGCTCATTAAGTGCGTAACATCCAACCCCTGAATGCTGCGGAGATTCATGTCTCACTCGCCAAGCTGCTTGTCGCCGCCGTCTGGCCACCGCGGCCTAAGCTTATCTTCTCTCACCCGGCAATAATACGCCTATTTTGAGGTCAATTTCTCCTGAGCCTACAGGAATCGCCGCGTATTGCCTTCCATGACCCATACGTGATCCGGATCAATTTGTACCCACTTTCGGATTGACTGCGGATGCGCGCACAGGGTCTCATGGGCAGTGGACGCCGATAAAGGAGCGACACATGCTGACCAGACAGGAGCGCAAGGAAATCCGGCGGCGTATTGAAAAAGCGGCCCAAGCTGCCCACGAGGCTAAGACCAGCACAGGGGTCTTTGGTGCCTGGGGCAACGTGGCGTTGCGTGACGCGCCATGCCTGCTTGATGCCCTTGACAAGGCCGACGATGAGATTGACCACTTGAGAAGGCTCGTGGGCAAGCTATTCAAGATAGTCAACCTGGCCTCGCTGACCGAGTGCGATCATCGATGTCTGACCAAGGAGACGCAGGGCGAGCTGTTTCATTTAATAGCCGAAGCCAAGACCGTCTTAGAACACGAGTAGTCAGACCGAAGTGTCTGCCGTTGGTCAATGCACGGCCTTTAGCTGTTCTACGAATCATCTAGCCAGATAAATCGCAGAGGCCCGTTGTGTGTGCGAGCGGTGCGCCGAGAACATGCCGATGGCCTGCTCCCTTGGCTAAGGGTTGGAAAAGCGCGTCCCTGGCCTTGCCCAGCCCGTATCAAGCCAAGAATTTCTCGACACCCGCAACCCCACTCTTCCCTGGCGAAAAGGATGTGTACAGGGCGGCCGGTGACCATCTGTGACGACACACCGACCCCTTTGTCGCATTTAGCCCCTGAGGCAATCGCAGGACGACACGCAAACCGCTGATAAGTTGATCGAGGTCAATGCATCGGGGTCGCGGTCGGGTTAGTTTGCGCGAGTTTTGGGCTACCGATACTGTAACGTCGGCAACCTAAATCAACGGATAGGGTAGAAAAATGCTTAAAATCAAATGCCTAGCTGTGCCTCCCGACAAGGGCACAATTTTTCTATTGGTTGTCGCTTTGGGCTTATCGGCACCGGTTCCGGTTTCCGCTTATGATGTCACCGACAAGCTCACGCTTGAGGTGGCTGGCACGGGCGTCTATCAGCATGGCGATTTCACGGATACCGACGACGGTATCGATAAGAAAGGCGGCGGAGCCGTGGTGGTGGATCTGCTCGCGGGCTTCCAGCCCACGGACAGCGACGAGTTCCAGATGGTGTTGAGCTATGCCGCCGGCAATGCTTTGAACAACGTTGCGGCGGATGCAGGTTTCACGCTGGCACCCTTCGCCGACGACTTGGAGGACGATCTCAGGAACATCAACGGCAGAAATCGAGACACCCTGCTGACGGCCTGGTACAAGCATACCTTTGGCCGCGAGAACAGATCCACCGACCTCACGGGCGGCATCATCGATTCAACGGAGTATCTGGACGACAACGCCTATGCAAACGATGAGATATCACAGTTCATGAACGATATATTCGTGAACAACACGCTGCTCAACTTGCCCTCCTATGATATTGGCGGTGCGGTGGAATTCGACTCGGGTAAGTGGCAGCTGCATGGCGTCATAATGAACAGCCTGACCGGTCCCAAAGACCAAGGGGGTCGGTCGTACAACTACTACGCGGCGCAGGCCGGCTTTACCTCAGAGTCGGCGGGTGGCAACGAAGGCAACTACAGGTTCATTGCCTACACGACGACCAAGAGTTTCGAGAATGCCGCTGGCACGGCCCTGGAACCATTACGGGGTGTGGGAGTCTCGCTCGATCAGGCGTTCAGCGAAAAGTTCGGTCTTTTTGCAAGGCTAGGATGGCAAGACGACGACGCAGCGGTCGATCACAAGGCCGTCTACTCCGTGGGCCTGGATGTAAGCGGGATTAGAAACTCCGACGACAACGCCGGCGTGGGCGTTGCCTTCCTGGACGGTGCCGACAACTCGGGCCTGGACGACACCGTCGCGTTCGAGGGCTACGTCAAGTTCCAGCTCGGAGAGTACGCCGATGGCTCGATCGACATCCAATACATGAAGGAAAACCGGGTTGGGCCCGTGAACGATCCGGACACGTGGATCATCGGTGGCAGGATCAATGCCTATTTCTAACCTACCCGCTGGCCCTTGTTCTCCTCGTGCCCGTTGCCGGGGCGATGTCCGAGGTCGCCCTTCGGTAGAGTATCGTTGGCGCCGGCCCACGAGGGTGTCGGCTGCGGCAGTCACTTTGTTGATTTAGATCAATTGTGGAATCCAGGCCCTATGCTAGGGTTTTGAAAGCACCAGACCAGGACCGAACGATCACTATAAAAAGCGTTCAGCGTTGATTACCTCGGTGAACGCAGGGGCGTGTGTTGTGGTTTTTGGTAACTTAACTGAGTGGAGGAAAATGGAATGAAAAAGCATCTGCTGAAGCGGTTAGCCCTTTTTTTTGTCCTGCCCAGCATCGCTGTGCTTGTGCCGTCGGTGCCTGGGACTCTGCAGGCCCACGAGGTTGGCGCGTTCGGTAAGCTCTCGGCGGCCGAGCACCTGGTAGTGATTACCCGTGGCGGAACATTGTATGACAAATGGTACGGAGCCCTCGGTAAGAAAGCTCCGAAGGAAACGCATCCCGCTTATCCCAAGGCCGGCAAGAAAAAGGGGCCGTCGACCTGGCGCTGCAAGGAGTGCCACGGCTGGGACTACAAAGGTGCCCGGGGCGCCTACGCTAAAGGCAGCCACTACACCGGCATCATGGGCATTCGCAACATGACCCATGCCCCGCTAAACACCATCGTCGCAACGCTTAAGGACAAGACCCACGGCTTTGGCAAGCTGATACCGGACAAAGAGCTGACAGCGCTCGCCCACTTCGTCGCCCACGGACAAATAGATATGGATGATTACATCGACCGCGCCACCAAGAAGGCCAAGGGAGATGCGGCCAACGGCGAGCGAATCTTTCAAACGACCTGCGCCCGGTGCCACGGGAGCGATGGTAAGTTGATCAATTTCAAGACCCCGCCAAAGGTCGAGTATATCGGCACCGTGGCCAAGGCGAACCCCTGGGAAACGCTGCACAAGCTGCGGATGGGACAGCCGGGGGTGCCGATGATTTCCATGCTCGCCTTTGACATCCAGGATCACATAGACATTCTGGCCTACGCGCAGACGCTGCCGGCGAAGTAGCGGTACTTAGCGACCGGCCGTGCTCGATCCGTAACACGGGGTGCGGGCAAACGCCACCACAAAAGCTCTCTCCGGAGGGCTTTTGTGTGACACGGAACATCGACTGCACACTCGCTTACAACGATCGCGGAGCACTTTTCGTGTAGCGCCAGCCCGCAAATTCACTAACCGGCTGAAGCGGCGAGTCGACCTGGTGCCTGGTGGCTCGATCCTATCGCCATGGATGTCTGCACGGGTTGCAGCATTTCTCGGCTTTAATTGATCTGCATCAACTGGTGGGATCACGCGAGCTGCTAGGTTTAATTTTTTGCAAAACATCGCGAAAGGAGTACCTAACGATGCAGAGAGTCAAACGTTGGCTCCACCGGGCCGGGCCATCAGCGCTGGCGTTGCTCGTGTTGCTGGGCGGCGCCTTTTGGCTCGGGTCATCCGCCTTGGCGCACGAGGCCGAGCATGAAGCACCGGGGGTCATGCACGCCCATGACATGAGCAATGTGTGGACGATCGATCGCGGCGGCCAGCTCTACGACAACTGGGCCAAGGTCCTGTTCGTCTCGCTGCCGAAGACGACTCACCCGTCGTATCCGAAGACCGGGAAAAAGAAGGGTGGCGCGACGTGGCGCTGCAAGGAGTGCCACGGCTGGGATTACAAGGGCAACAAGGGCGCCTACGGCAAGGGCTCGCATTACACGGGCATCAAGGGGATTCGCGACATGGTGGGCGCCGATCCCGAGCGCATTCATGAGATCATCATGGATGATACCCATAGATACACCGAACGGCAGATGCCGCACCAGGCGATGGAGATGCTGGCGATGTTCGTGAGCCGGGGGCAGATGGACATGGACCTCTATATCGACCGCGCCACCAAGAAATCGCGCGGCGACGCGGATCGTGGAGCGGCGATGTTCCAGACTATCTGCGCCGTGTGCCACGGCTTTAACGGCAAGAAGATGAATTTCAAGACGCCGAAAAACCCAGAGTACATCGGCACGGTGGCAAACCAAAACCCATGGGAGTTCATGCACAAGGCGCGTATGGGCCAGCCCGGCGTGGGCATGATCTCCCTTATCACGCAATCGCCGGAGGCGATCGCCGACATTCTGGCGTATGCACAGAGCCTGCCTCAAAAATAAGGTATAATCCGCAATCGTTCAGGGGTCTTACAGCTGGCCGCGTTCGCAGATGTGCGCGCGGCCAATGCACCGGCACAGCTTTCACGCCAGGCAGGTTACGCGGTGAAGGCGAAGACCACGCAGCTCCATAATCGTACGATCCACCGGCTGCGTGTCGAGAATTTTGATTCCAAAGCGCAGGCCGAGGGCTTCGCCAAGCGAATCGCAGATCAGTTCCGTATTGCTCATCCTTGGGTGACGTGCCCGGCGGTTACCAGCTGCCGGTAACAGTGGCGCTATCAGTTTTCTGAAAAGCTGTTTTCAGCAATATGGTAGCGCGGTGCACGGAAGCAGCACTTACCTTTCATGCACGTAGGTGTTTGAAAATGGAGCCAAGCAAAGCTGCAGTTTTTGCTACGGCCGCGCTCGCCGCTCGCGTTTTTGCTCCTGCACGATAAGCCCGGCAACGTCCCACAGCATCTCCGCGACGAGGTCTATAAGATCATCTACCGCAAGAATCCCGACCAATCCCCCCTGGCTGTCTACGACTGGAACGCGTCGAATTCGCTTGGTACGCATCAGCTCGATCGTATCGAAGATGTCCTCATCTTCCTGTACGGTAACCAGATCAAAACTCATAACGTCCCCGATCGCAACAGTTTCCATATCTACTTTCCCGGCAATGACCTCGATTACGATATCTCGATCGGTCAGGATGCCGATGGGAACACGCCGGTCATCACGCTCTTCTACGACTACAAGGTCGCCGACGTGGTGTGTGTGCATGAGCTGCGCTGCTACCTGCACCGAGCTGTCCTTCTGCGTGATCACAACGTCGCGATTACAGAGCTCTCCAATTGACATACGCTACCCCACTGGCATCAACATTTGGTAATCAATGCGACATTAATACGGGTACGGTCATGTGTTCGATAAGATGACGGGTCACACCTCCCAGCACGATCTCGCGAAAACGCGAGTGACCATAGGCCCCCATCACAATCAAGTCAACGCCCTTATCGGCCACACGCGACAGCAACATATCGCCCACGTCGATGTCGTGTGCCTCGACGTGATCGGCCTCGGCCTTGACCCCATGGCGCGACAGATGCAGACAGAGATCCGCACCCGGGATATCACCGTCTCCAGCCTTGCCGCTCGGGGGATTGATAGAGAGAACATCCACCTTCCTGACGCGCTCGAGCAACGGCAGCGCGTCATGGACGGCACGAATCGCTTCGCGACTTGCATTCCATGCAATCAGCACCCGCTCCCCCAACGATTCGGCTGCACCAATGTACGGGATCACCAGAACCGGACGACCTACATCGAGCACCAGCTTTTCCGCGAGCCCCTCGCTGGTGGACATGGAATCGTACTTGTCTGGCTGCCCGACAATGAGGGCATCGACGTAACGCCCGTGAAGCGCCAATGTGCTCACCGGATCGCCCGTAGTGCTGCGCCACTCCGCCGACACCCCGGCCTTGTCGCTGGCGCTCTTAAACGCCGTCTCGGCCTCGGCCGCACGTGCCTCGATCGCCTGGCGTTGCGCCTCGATGACCTCCCCAGGAACTTGCATCTCAGCATAGCCCGGGATGTACACCCTGGGCACGATATGCATGCCCGTTAGATGGGCGCCGTGTGACTGTGCCAGGCGCACGGCCGCATCCACACGCGCCGCACAGGCCTTACTATTGTCCACGTGCACAAGCAGGTCTTTCAGTGCCATAGGGCTCTCCTCCAGTCGGCTTTTGCAACCATGATAAGCGGATTCGCCAGGTGGCTCCTTGATCAAGATCAAAAGTTCGATTTTCAGCGCTGCCCTGCCCCAGCACGGTCGGCAGCGGCCAGGGTATGCTCGCTGTCCAACTGTCCCGCCCCAGCTCGAGTCTCCGATCCTCAGTTAGCACCAAACGCGAGCACAGACACGAACCCCGCAACGCGCATGCTGAAGCGACTCAAGCCTGTGCGGTGGCACGGCCGCCGAAGGCCTGCTCTACCTCCTTTCGCAGTTGCTCCGGCTCGTTCGAGTACTTCGGGGAGAAATGAAACGGAACGACGCGCTTGACCCCTGCCTCGTGTGCCAGCATCCCTGCCTGGTGTGCCGTGAGATGGTATTTTTCAGCTGCCCGTCGCGCGTCCTTGTGCAGGAATGTCGCTTCTATGAAAAGGATGTCGGCCTCGTGTGCGAAATCGATGATGCGCTTTGCGTTTTCCTCATGATAAACGGCATCGACCACGTAGACGATCTTTTGCCCCGGAACGATCCGCACGAATTCCGCCCTCAGCTCGCCCAGCGGGAAATACCTTTCATACAGCTTGCCAGCATCGTGCCACCACACACGGAACCGGGTATCGTCCGGTTGTGCGCCTATCACCGCCGCCTTTAATTCCTGCAACCAGGGCCCGGTGGGCAACCCTAGCTCTGTGAGACGGTTCTTCCATATGTTGACATGTTGCTTCTCGTGTAACGCAAAGGCGAGACAGGGAATTCTGTGGTCGAGCGTGACCGCATCGATGCGGAAGGCATCCTCTTCAAGCAGTCCACTGCTGGCAATCGCGCTGGTGCCGCTATCGTGGCGCTCAAACGCCGTTCGGCACCGGAAAGAAGCGCTATGCGCCCCCCCGTCAATATCGACCTCGGTGACAACGAGCGTAAAGTCGTTTTCGTAATTCTGAACCAGGTTCCAAGTATAGGCCGCGAGCTTGTGCTCGACCCTATCGATGAATCCCGGTGGCCCGAACAGACGCAGTCGACTTCGTCGTCCCAAACAAATACGCAGCACCTGATCGAATCCTACGAAATGGTCCATGTGTGTATGCGAGACGAACACGTCACTGACGCGCAGGATTTTGCGCGGGGTGAGCCTGCTCACATCTCCAAGGTCGAAGAGTATCGCCCGTTTGCCAAAGAGGAATTCGACGTAGACCCCGGGATCACTGAAGGGATCATTCAGCAACTGGGGATGGAAAACGGGTTTCACGTCAGGTCATGGCTGCGCGGCATGCGCCACAATTCTACATGGCGATACCCCAGGCTTAGTTCGTAATGGGGTTGGCACAGCCGTGAGCGCAACCCGCCTTTGGGACGTGGGCGGAAACGACTACTGCAGGCCACCCATGGGGCGGCCTGCGCTACGATCGTCCCGGCCCCAGCCAACGGGGCAACAGGCTACTCCTCCAGGAAGCTCCTCAAGCGCTCAATATGGCCGCGCTCGCGCAGCTTGTGCAGGGCCTTGGCCTCGATCTGGCGGATGCGCTCGCGGCTGACATCAAACTGCCTGCCTACCTCCTCGAGCGTATGGTCACTGTCCATACCGATACCGAAGCGCATTGCCAGCACCTTGGCCTCGCGGGGACTGAGCGTCTCGAGCAGCTCCTGAGCACCCGCCATCAGTCCCGCATTCAGCGCCGAATCTACCGGCGCGGTGCTGCGCTTATCTTCGATGAAATCACCCAGTTGCGCGTCGTCGTCTTCCCCGACCGGGGTTTCCATTGAGATGGGCTGACGGGCCATCTTTTGCATGCTAATAATCACATCCTCGGGCATATTCATACGCACTGCCAGCTCCTCGGATGTGGCTTCGCGCCCGGTTTCCTGCAAGGTGCGATTGGAAATTCGATTCAGCTTGTTTATACGCTCGATCATGTGCACGGGGATACGGATAGTACGCGCCTGATCGGCGATTGCCCGCGTAACGGCCTGCCGGATCCACCAATGGGCGTAAGTCGAAAACTTGTAGCCGCGCCGGTACTCGAACTTGTCCACCGCCTTCATCAACCCGATATTGCCTTCTTGAATGAGGTCAAGAAACGGCAGCCCGCGGTTACGGTATTTCTTGGCAACCGAAATCACGAGCCTCAGATTGGCTTCGACCATCTCTTTTTTTGCCCGTCGTGCCTTGGCTTCACCCACCGACATCCGGCGATTGATGTCCTTGAGTCCGGCAACCGGCAAGCCGACCCGTGCCTCGAGTTGCGCCAGTCTCTGCTGCCTGCGCTTGATCTCGCCGGCCTGGGCCTTTAGCACGTCCGTACGGCCGCTCCGCTTCCTGGCCAATCGGCTGACCAGGCGTGAACTCGTCTCGTGCCCTGTGTAGGCATCAAGAAACAGTTTGCGTGGCATGCGTGCCTTGTTCACGCAGATTGCCATGATCTCCCGCTCGATGGCCCGAACCTGTTGTACCAGCTCACGTAGCTCGGCGGACAGGCTGCCTATCTCCTTGGGAGCAAACTTGATATCACGAAACTCCCTGCTGAGCTTGCGCTGCGCATTTTTCGCCTGGGTACTGTCATGGCCATGCTTGTCGATGGCGCGCATCACGCTGCCATGCAGTTTGCGGATACGGGTGAAACGCGCCTTAACCTCCTCAAAATCAGGCCCAGTACTCTCTTCCTCGAGGCCGTCATTAACGACCACCTGGCCTGCCGCTCGGGGCGCAATCTTTGTGCTCGTGTCCTCGGGGCTTACAACCCCTACTACCAGATCGGTCCAACGCATCTCGTGCACCTCGATACGCTCCACCAGCTGCAGCACATTGGCCACGCTCATTGGACAGGCAGCGATGGCCTCGACGCTTTGCCGGATTCCATCCTCAATACGTTGCGCTAAAGCCACTTCATCTTCTCGCGTGAGGAGATCCACGGCACCCATTTCGCGCATGTACTTGCGTAATGGATCAGTCGCGCGGCCAAACCGATCTTCGACTGCGGTTTTTAGATCCGCTTCGGCTTCGTCGGTAACATCTTCGACCGGCGTCTCCAACTTCAACAGCAAAGCATCCGCGTCCGGTGGCTGATCGAAAACCTCGATGCCCATGTCATGGATCATATTGACCACGATGTCGAGCTCGTCGGTCGCCTGTACGTAATCAGGCAGATGATCATTGATCTCACGATAGGTGAGAAATCCCTGCTCCTTACCCTTGAGAATCAGACCTTTGAGGTCCGCACGCTGCGTTTCCAATTCCATAACAGTTGCCATTAATCTGCCTTTCACACTCTATCCAAGTAATCCGGCTCGGCTCGCGCGGTCCCTTTGCCGCTGCCGCTTTCTCCTCGCCTCCGCGTCCCCTAGCGCATCCGGCGTGCGGGTCACGCGGGTCGTTCACGGGTACCAGGAAATAACTCCCCTGGGTGGTACGGTGTGGAGAAAACGGGGCCCCAGATCATCCGTTTTTTCCGCCGAAAAAGCCAGGGCCCGACTTTTTCAACAACCCGCCCGTCGCGATCGGGCACGAAGCGGCTAGACAAGGACAGCGAACAATTCCATATTTTCGGGGCTGCGTACAGCCGAACTTGTTGAATTAACGCACGTTTTCTGTATGTGGGGTCACGCGCCACTATAATCAAGGACCACGGCGCAGGCCCAGCAGTGGCGCCTACCAGGACTTGACCACTGCGGCTGCCAAAGGTTCGCCCTATATTGTAACCGGCCCGGGGCCCCAAAAGACACCTTTTAATACGGCGCCACGGGCCCCCTAATCACCTTCTGCCACAGGGTATTTATCCCCTGAAGCTCGGTTTCGGTGATCTCGCGGATGCGTGCGCGCAGCCCCGGATCGAGCCCCTCATCCGCCGTAGCGACCTCAATATCGACAATTTGCGGGGCATGGGCGCGGGCTGGCCGATTCGGCTCACCGGCGCACAGCGGGCCACCCTGATCTCCCCGAGCTCGGAGACCAGGGCCCCCGAAATCGTCCGAGCCACCAGGTTATACAGCTTGCCGACATGGGTCACCGCATTCTTGCCGGCCACCGCCTCCAAAGCCATCGGCCGATAGCGGGCGATCACGCCATTGGCACGGTTGCCGCGGCCGTGATCGCAAACCCGTTGGGCACCTTGACGCCTTTGCCCGCAAGCTCCCGGTACCTCTCCCCCAGTGAGGCATTCTTGCCTCCGACGATTGGGACGTCTTTAATGCCAATCTCTGCGAAGCGCCGTATGAACTGGTATTGCTCCACGATCGATTCCTCGGTGCGCGATCTTGGCTTAGGCAACATCAATCTCTGGATCAAAGCGAACGAAGCGGCCCGCAAAGGGCGCCGGCTCGGTTGACGGTGCTACGCCAGGCAGTGCAATCGTGCCCGTGCGCTAACCCGCCGCCGTCTCGACTGAGGCGACTAATTTCTTAAAAAGCTTAACTCACAGGGCACGGGGAAGGTTTGACCTATGTCAAAAAGATCACCATGAAACAGGTTAAACTTCGGATCAAGAAGCCATGCAACAGATTGCCGACGGCGAGTTTGCTGCCTGGCGCTATCGGGTCTTGCCCCCCGTTTCAACCACCACACAGGAAGCACCGAGGTGCCCGTTAACGCCAGCACACTGATCCGCCGCCTGCAGGACCCCGCGCTCTACGATCACGCGGTGCAGGAGATTGTCGTGGTCGAGACCCACATTTCCTGGGTGATCCTGACCGGTCCCTTCGCCTATAAAATCAAGAAACCGGTCAACCTGGGCTTCCTCGATTTCTCCACCCTGGAAAAACGCCGCTTTTATTGCCACCAGGAGCTCAGGCTGAACCAGCGTCTCGCGCCACGCCTGTATATTGAGGTCGTCAACATCACGGGCACTCCCGAGCAACCGGTCTTAAACGGTCCCGGTGAGGCCTTCGAGTATGCCATCAAGATGGTGCAGTTCCCGCAGGAGGCACAGCTCGATCGTGTAGCCGAGCGTGGTGCCTTACGCAATCGCTACATCGATCAGCTCGCTGCATCCCTGGCCGCGTTTCACGGCAGCGTCGAGGTAGCCGGACCACGCAGCCGTTACGGTGATCCCGAGCAAGTTGACAACCTGGTGATGGCGAACTTCGATCGAGTGCACGTGGCGTTGACACGCAAGACCGACATCGAGCGCCTGCAAGCACTCAGGGTCTGGGCGCAAGAGGAGTACGGTCGGTGTCGGGATATCTTATGGCGACGTAAGCAAAACGGCTTCGTTCGGGAATGCCACGGCGATATGCATCTGCGCAATATTGCGCTGCTCGATGACAAGGTTCTAGTATTCGATTGTATCGAGTTCAACGATGATCTGCGCTGGATCGACGTCATGAGCGAAGCGGCGTTTCTGGTGATGGACCTGGATGACCGGAATCAGGCTCGATTGGCGCGCCGCTTTCTGAATGCCTATCTGGAATACACCGGGGATTATGCCGGACTGGAGGTGCTTCGATACTACCTGGCCTATCGCGCGATGGTGCGCGCCATGGTGGATACTATCCGCGCACGCCAGGCGGGGCTTGCGCAGGGTGAGCGAAGCAAGGTGCTTCGGGAGTACGCCGGTTATATCGCGTTGACCGAAAGCTACACGCACGTGCCGCAACCACGCCTGATTATCACTCACGGCCTTTCCGGGTCCGGAAAGACCACGATGGCACAGGCATTGCTCGAGCACACGCCCGCCATACGCATCCGCTCCGACATAGAAAGAAAGCGCCTGCACGCGCTACCACCCGATGCGCGCACCCGCTCCGATCTCGATCGCGGGCTCTACAGCGCGCACAGCACCCGCCAGACCTATGCCTGGTTGGCCGGCCTGGCCGCTATGTTGCTGGACGCGGGTTTTAGCGTAATCGTGGATGCAGCCTTCCTGAAACGTGCGCAGCGCGACAGCTTCCATGGCCTGGCGCGACAGCGCGGATTGCCTTTCATAATTCTGCACTGCCAGACACCAGAAGAGGTCCTGCGCACGCGAGTCCTTAAGCGCGAGCGCAAACGCCGCGATGCCTCGGAGGCCGATACCGCCGTGCTGGTGTACCAGCTCGCAACGCACGAACCGCTCACCGAAACAGAGCAAGGCTACGTGGTCACCGTCGACACGACGCAAGAAGTCACCGGGCCGCAGATCACCGACGCGCTACGCATGCACCGGCAAGCACGGCACATTTAACATTTTCCCAGTCGCCGTGCTGATAGCACACGCCACCTTGGCTTGCGCTTGAAGTACCACAGCGGCACCGGCGCGAAGACGATAACATAACGATAATATGTTAGCGTAAAGGATTACGCAGTATCGACTACGAGCGACTGCCGTCGTTTTACTCCCCGCGCGTGTCTTTCTCGGAATCGATCAGCGCGTTATAGTGCCGGCGAAACAGCAGCTCGAGCTCATCAACCACCGCCACCACATCTTTTCCTTCCAGCAGATGCTGCGCCATGAGCGCGGTGGTCTCGCCGAATAGTTTCTGGCGGTCCAGCATGGGGTAGCTTGCAGATAAGCGCTTGATCGCCTGGACCACGGTTTCTTGTGCTGGGCGTGGGATATCTTCTGGCTGCGGGACTTGTTCGGAAAGTCCGTGGCGCTGCAGCAGAAACTCGGCGTAATCCAACAGATGCGCCACCTGCTCGGCCGGTAAACGCCGCAACAACGCGATGAGGCGCTCTTTATTCTCAGCCATGGTGTAGACGAAGAAAATGGTTAGGCACGATCATACACCATCGCGGCCACCCAGAGGCAAGATGACCGGCATCGTGTTCCCGACCGCGCTACGCAGCGCCGCTATGCTCGCGGCACGAACCGGGTTGGAGCGAGCCTCTTACGACGGGCAGCTCGATGCGTCGTTCGATACCTTGCCCGTTAACAGCAGGAAGTTTTCGAAGGGCCCCATATTTTTCATGGCTTCCCACTTCGGCCCCTTGAACTTGAGGCGAAAAAGCAACATCGCCTTCATCGGTCCGTACTTGCCGGCCCCCATCTCCTCCCAACGATTGGTGTCGGCCCACATCAGGTAATCGACCGATTTGTCGAGCGTATCCGTGGCCTGGCCGCCATACACGCACATGACCTTACCATCCTTCTCGGATACCTTGAGCTCGGCCTTCAGGCTGTCGGCGCAATCCCGGCAATATAGCTGCATCACCTTATATCCGCGGCCCTCGTCATTCTTGATCCACTTTTCCGCCAGATCCCTTGTCAGAACCGGGTCCTGGTTCCAAACCTTGCATGCCTGCGCCGCCCACTCGGCCGACATGAACACCGGCGCCGCCTGCGCCAGTCCGGCTGTCAGCAGTAGCAAGGTGGCGGTGAAAGCCGGGATCGTCAGTTTATATGGATTCATAACAGTCTCACCATAACGATAATGGGTAGCGGTGCATTCTGTGCGTGCACCCGGTTGAACCGGAATCGGGGCCACGCGCACGCAGCCCTTCGTGATTATCCCGACTCCGAACGTCCCGTCGCTAGAACTTCTTGCCCCAGGTGGCGGCAAGCTCCCACTGCTGCATCTCCAGCTCGATGGTCTGCGCCGGATCGAGCGGGTTGGCGCCCGTGATGCTGTTGTTCGGTGCGACCATCGCCGCAAAATTCACCTCGCTGCTCTTTCCGAGCGTGCGGGTAAACCCGAAGGTGACGTGCTCTTCCATCACGCCCGGGGCGAGGATGTTGAACAGCACCTCGGAGCTCGGAATCGGCTGATCGCCCGTGCTGAAACCCACGCGCCAGGTCCACTTCGAGCCGCTCCGCCACTGATACCCGAGCTTGACGACGGTCATGTCCTCCCAGCCGAAGCCGGCACCATTGGGGCCCCCGAGACAGCCCGGGCCGGTGCCGCCGGTTGTGGGCAGGCCCGGCATACATTGTGTGAGCAGCGGCGAAAAAGGGTTCGCGATCGACGGAACATCGCTGTACAGGATCTCCTGGATATCAAGGACGAATTTTGCGCGCTCGGTCACATCCAGCACGAGCCCCACGGTATAGGTCGCCGGGATGTCAAAGCCGCCGTTCTCGGCGAACAGGCCCGCGTAGTCCTCAAACTCGTCCATGTCGATCTCGCTCTGATACGAGGCACCGAGCGCGAGCTTGGACGTCACCTTGCCCTGAATTCCGACCTTGAAACCGAAGCCGGTCGTGATCTCGTGGCTGTTGTTCGATAGCTTCGACGGATTGGTCGAGAACGGGGCGAACTGCTCCAGCCCCTTGGCCTCGAATGACTGCACCGCAATGATACCGCTCACGCCCCAAGCGGCCTGGCCCTTGGATCCAAATTTTCTGGCATAGCTCCCGTT
This sequence comes from Acidiferrobacterales bacterium, assembly GCA_046758085.1. Lineage (GTDB taxonomy): Bacteria > Pseudomonadota > Gammaproteobacteria > Acidiferrobacterales > SPGG2 > VRUB01. The sequence continues at coordinate 3,706 of JBHHZP010000023.1, read as the reverse complement.
AAAGAAAATTTGTGCCAGATCGACACCCGCGGTGCCGGAGCCGAAGGTTCCGGGGAACTGTGTGAAGGTACCGAGGGGGCCTTGCGTGCTGGCCGTTCCACCTTCCCACTCCGTGTTCATGCCGCCGTTGCCGTAGATGCTGAGACCGGCCGAGCTGTTGTTCCCGATCATCCAGTTGCGGCCGAACTGGGGGATCAAGAACAGGTCGTTCTCGCTGTTCAAGGACTGGGGCCCGATCTCGAACGGGCACTGGCCCCCGGGCAGCGCGGCACAGGGCGTACCGAGCGGCACTCCGGAGGCCCCGGTCGTCGTATAGTCCCTGTTTGGGCTGAACAAGGCCGCACCCACATCGAGACGCTTGCCCACAAACACCATGCCAGCGGGGTTGTTCGCGGCAGCCAGCGAATCTTGCGGAAACGCCACTCCGGCGCCGGCGAGCGCCTTCTCCTTGACGCTGAACCCATGGGAGAAATAACCGTTGGTAGCAAAGACGCTAGCCGGTGCCGAGACGGCAAGGCCAACTGCAAAGGTCAGTGTCAGCTTGGACCATTTTTTAGCCATAGCAGATGCTCCTCCAGGTTATGATGGTAAAAATCTACTTTAAATGATTGTGTTCAGCCGTAGCCCAACTGTTTAAGCCAATAACCTGGACCGCGCCTTGATCCAGATCAATATTTGTAGATTGCCGGTCGTTTAAGCTTTGTTCCTATTGCACGCAAACGGGGCACCGCTGCATGGCGTCTGTACGGTTGCTTGAGATTGGTCCAGGGCCGTCTGTGTTGCCGCCCGTGTTTTTGTGCTTATCCAGGCGCCCATTGTGGAGGGTTGAGCGCAAACCAATGAAGGGCCGATGAGTATGTTTGTTTGCTCGAGGAGGTGTTGTCAATACTCCGTCCTGCATAGCTCTGCCTATCCCGCAGCGCTGGATTTGCTTTGTTGCGGTGCACAACAGCACACCCCGTCGCGCCCCTTGGCGAGCCAATGCAGTGCAAGAGAAAACGATCGACCGCGTTGGATTTGCTCTGATAATCCGATTGATTCAACATTCGACGCAAGGGGCTGCCGGTCCGTTAAGCAAACAATAAAGCCGCCCGGCACGACGTCTCGACATGGCTTCTACAAACCCACTATGTAAGGAGGCGAGACCATGAAACATACACGGCGCATTTGCGCTCAAACCACCGCCCTAGCCTTGGCCGGTGTCCTGATGTTATTCACAGGTACCGCCAATGCCTCGGGCTTTCGTGTGCCGGAATCCTCGATCGCCGGACTCGGCACCGCCAATGCGCTAGTGGCCAATTCCGAGGAGCTCGGGGCGCTAGTCTACAATCCGGCGGCCATGGCGTTCCACAAAGGTAATAACTTTGTCGCCGGCGTGGTCGTGATCGAGCCGGATACCGAGGTGAGCAACGCGGCAGGCGCCAGCGAGAGCGATCCCGACTCGCCCTTCTTTGTCCCCAACCTCTATTTCATGACCCACTTTGGTGAGCCGTGGACCTTCGGTTTGAATATCAGCGCGCCCTTCGGTCTGGAGACGAATTGGCCGGTAGGCGCGTTCCCGAACTTCGCCGGACCGCTTGCGGGGTTGCAACCCACGCGCAGCCGGATCGAGATGTTCAATATCAACCCCAACTTTGCTTATGCGTTCAATGACAACATCAGCGTGGCGTTTGGCATTGACTATTACAAGGTGGGCAAAGCGAATCTCGACTCCGCGGCGGCAACGATCAACGGCAGCGGGGCCGATTGGGGTTGGAACGCTGCGGTGCTTTACTCCAAGGGCCGTTGGAGCGCCGGTGCGTCGTACCGCTCCAGCGTCGAGGTCAAGATAGACGGCGTCGCGGACTTGCGTAGTCTGGGGTCTTTCGCCTTTGGCGCCGAGCTCGAGGTTGAGTTTCCGGACATGCTGCAGATCGGCGCGCGCTACAAGGCGACGGACAAGCTCGGCATCGAGTTCGACATCGAGCACACTAAATGGAGTACGTTCGATACGCTCGTCATCAAGGCGACGTCCGTCGCGCCTCCCGGAACGGTTTTGAGCACCAACGTAAACAATTGGGATGACGTCGAAGCCTATCGTCTGGGCTTTACCTATCAGTTGAGCAACAAGACCCAGCTGCGCTTCGGCTACACCTTTGACGAAACGCCGCAGCCTGATGCAACGTTTACCGCAAGGATTCCCGATGCCGACCGCCAGTTTGTAAGCTTCGGCATAAAACAACGTATAAAGACCTGGGACCTCGAGGGAGCCATCATGTTCGTCGATTGGGACGACCGCACCATAAACAACACAACCCCATTCGTCGGCGGCGATCCGAACGGCACGAACGCCTTTAATGGCACGTACAAATCGGATGCGATTCTGGTCGGCATCGGCGTCGGCAAGTCATTCTGACAACACAAACGATCCCGACCAAGAAAACCCGGCGCAACGCCGGGTTTTCTTATTGATTTGAGTCCGCCTGCCTGGTTCTACTGCTGTGATCGAAACCGTGCTAAAGGAACACCGGTATCCAGAATGTTCCTTACAGCATCGGCGGCCGCATTGAGAGAATTGTAACGTTTGAGGTGGCACAAGCAGATTGCGGCACCGTAGACAAGACTGTCGTAGGCAGCACCGCGCTGACCCTCGAGTGCCGTGAGGCCCGCTTCGGCCGCGGCCTGCGCGATGGCCTGCGTATCAAGCACCGTCACCCCATCCTCGCTGCCGCCAACCGACCTGGTGAACACACCAGGCATCGGCACCGCCCGGCTAGACTGGCGGATACCGATCGTCGCCGGATTCACCGGCATCTGCTCGAGCTCGCCATCGCCGTGATAATAGAACACCTTGCTCGGCCGCTGCAGCGACGGAATCACGCCGCCTTCGACACCTCGAATCAATGCGGCCGTGTCGAAGCCTGCATGGCGCGCGAGCAGCGCGTATATCTGGGGATACGGTTTGTGCACGTAGCCGGTGGCGATGTGGGTCTTCTTCCGGCCCCGGATCGGCCCGGCAAGCACCTCCACTGTCGTGATCGCCGGCCGTTTTACGATCAGGGTACGCAGCTCCACGAGCTCGTACAGCGGCAGGCAAAAGGCCTTCTGGTCCACGTAGGCCCAGCCGATTTCGGGCGCGCCGATGCGCTCGGCGGCCTCAGCCACGTTTAAATCGACGTCGACCCCGGCCGCCCGCAATACCTGCGCGTGCGTGACGCCGTACTTCGGACCCACGCTCTCGAGACCATGAGACACGGCGGGCACATCACAGGCAGCGAGCACGGCGGGCAGAAACGGGGACACCGGTAGACCGCGAGTGAATCCGTCATAAGGATCGGCCACATGGAACACCTCGTCCACGGCGGCGACTGCCATGGTCGTGGCATCCATGATCGCCTGCAGCACGCCCTTGTTCTCGTCATCGGTTTCCCGCTTCATACGCAACGCAATGAGGAAAACTCCCGCCTGCACCGCGCCCACTTTCCCGTGAAGGATAGCGTCCATGGCCGCACGCGCTTCCTCGAATGAGATGTCCTTGCTAAGCTCCGGTCCGGTGGCGACCCGTCGAATGCAGGAGCGCATCATGGCAACGGGACCGGGATTGTGCGAATCTGCTTGCGACATGGGTCGTTCTCTACACGGCGGTTGCGGTTGACGTTTTTACAAGCATCCCAGCTAGACATAATGTTTTGACCTGCCCGTCCTCAAGGCACGTGGGTTATGCTGA
>JBHHZP010000022.1:0-35002 GCA_046758085.1 Acidiferrobacterales bacterium | reverse complement strand
AAACACTTAGGCGTTTGAACAATGGAGCGGCGCATCCCTGCGGCGCCTAGCAGGGCGTTTTCAACACCCTGCTAGGAGATTGAAGCCGGCCGTCGCTGAGAGTTTCGCATGGTTGCCCTCTATCCGTGCTGCGAGCGCGTGCCCGGAATCAGACGTCTCAAGCTGAGATGAAGGAGCAATGGCGAGGTGATGCAAGCCGACTAAGATCATGCGCTCGTCAATTGTGCGAACGTCGCTCGTTCGTTGAATACCCTTGCGTCTGTTACCCAAGCTGTTACCAGTTCTGACGGAGTCACGTCGAAATAAACATTATGTGCTTCGACGTGCGGGAGTTCCGGGGGATCGAACTCCGCGGGGTCGTTATGCTCGAGAGGGATGGCTTCGGGGGCCAACTTCGAGCACTTGAAGCTTTCGAAGCAAGCGTAAAAAGGAATGCCGCGGTCGCGCGCAGCGAGCGCGAGCAGATACGTACCGGCCTTGTTGATGACGGACCCCTCCGAGGCGATGGTGTCCGCCCCCACCAACGCCACGTCGGCGTTTTGAACAAAAATACCCATCTGCTGGTCGCTGATGAACTCGACGGTGATGCCGAGGGCCGAAAGCTTCTCTGCCAGTCGCCGTCCTTCTCCCGGTGGCCGCGACTCCGTGACGATGGCCCTGACTCGGGGTGCCAACGCCTCGAACACCGCGAAGACCGTTGAGCTCAGGCTGTGGGTAATGATGGTTTTTTCGGTACCTATAAGGTTAACCGCATTTGCCGCCGCCTTGGACAAGGCCCCCTTTGATTCCTGAATCAGAGCTTCTGCTGCTTTAGTGGCGACGTTACGAATATCTTCCGGTGTATCAGCGGACGACTGCTCAAATGCAGCAAGCCAGTGGGCCAGAAGATTAGTGATCGGCGCCATGGCCGGCCGGGCCTGTTGGAGTTGACGGGCAAGCCCGATGAGCTGTGCTTTCAAAACCTGTGCGTCAGTCACCTGGATAGTGCGGGCGTATTCAACCAGGCCGTCGAGACACTGGCGCGCCAGCTCGCTCGCCCCGTGCTCGCGATCGTCGCGGATTGCCTGCACTAAGTTGCCCGCTGTCATGCGTCTGCATCACCCAGGCAGCGTGCCAATGTTTTTTTGAGTGCCGGTACGGTCGGATAGTTGTCAAGCTGCGCGGGCGCGATCCAGCGCAGTTCCAGATTCTCCCAATCAAGCCGAATCGCATCCGGGCGCTTCACGTGAAACAGAAAAGGATGCACCAGCCAGCGTGCATTACCCTCCTGATCGAGGATCTCGAGCGGTGCCGCCTGCCGGACAAGCTCCACATCGCTATCGCTAAGCCCCGTCTCCTCGCGAATTTCTATCAGTGCCTGCTCGAGCGGTTCGTGCTCCAGATACCCACTAATCCCCGACCAACGACCCTGGTAAGTCCCCACCCTTTGGCTGCGCCGCACGATCAGGATCTTTCCGTCGTGCTCGAGGAATGCCGTTACGACCTTGCGGGTTTCGGGTCGACCTTTCTTAGGCGAGTGTGAGGTCATAATTTGCCAAACTTATCGGAAGTTGCCGGTGGCACCGGCTCGGCTCCGGGGCTGCGCTTTTCCGCCTTCTGCCCCGGAGCCGCCCGACGGGTCTTCCCTGCCCCGGCGGGCAGGCGCGACATCCTGCCCGCGCCCCCCTTGCGGGGGCTATTTCCGTGGCATCAGCGCGCTCCGCAAGTCGCCTCTCGCCGCCACCGTCAACTTCTTGGCGACCTCCCGTGCTGTGCAACACACAGTTCGCTCACGAAACTCCGATTTTTACAACCGTTCGCCCGGTGGCTGTGCCCGCCACCAGGTTTTCGAATACTGGTGACATTTCATCGAGCGAAACGATGTTCGTGACGATCTTGTCGAAGTGCCGCGGCCGCATATCACCGGCAAGCCTTTTCCATATACGCAGGCGGAGATCGCGCGGACAGTAGCTCGAGTTGATGCCGAGCAGATTCACACCACGCAGAATAAAAGGCATCACCGTGGTGTGCAGCTCATACCCGGCAGCGAGGCCGATCGACGCGATATTGCCCAGCGGCTCGACGGTACGCGTCAGCCACGCGAGCATCTCGCCCCCCAGGTTGTCGATGGCGCCCCCCCACAGTGCTTTTTCCAACGGGCGCTTGCCCATATCCAGCTCCTGCCGAGCGCGGATTTCGCTGGCGCCCAGCGCTTTGAGATAATCGTGCGATTCCGTCTTGCCGGTAATAGCGACCACCTGATAGCCAAGGCCAGCCAGCATATCGATCGCCAGGCTGCCGACCCCTCCGGTCGCGCCGTTGACTGCAATCGGCCCGCGATCGGGCATCTGACCGTTGTGTTCCATCTGGTGAATGGCAAGGCCCGCCGTGAAGCCGGCGGTGCCCAGCGCCATCACGTCGAACGGCGTCATCCCGTCGGGCAGCGGCACGACCCAGTCCGCGGGGACGCGCACGTACTCCGCGTAGCCCCCATCGTGATCCTCGCTCAACCCATGTCCGGTTACGAGCACCGGGTCCCCTTCGTGCACCGCTCCCGTGCTCGATGAGACGACGGTGCCGGACACGTCGATGCCGCCGATCAGGGGATACTTGCGCAGAATCTTTCCCTTGCCGGTCGCCGCCAGGGCATCTTTATAATTGATGTCGGAGTAGGCGGCCTTAATCACGACCTCACCAGGTGACAGATCATCGACGTTAATCTGCTCGATGCCGGCCCTACCCTTGTCGTCATGAATGCGAAAAGCGCGGAATGTGGTCATGTCGCTCTCATCCTCCGATGTGCTCGCTGGTGTCACCGTAAGGCGACTCGTGGAGCCCCGCCTGTGCCCTGGAAAAGGCCCAACGGGGCGAGGGCAGGATGCCCCGCCCGCGCGCCGGCACAGGGACGTGCCGTCACGCGGCCCCAGGGCGCGGGCGGAAAAAGCGGAACGCCGGAGCCGCACGGTGACACCAGCGAGTTTAACGGCTACGCGTTCGTCCGCGCTACCCGGCTTTGGGTTTCGCGCTGGAGCTTTGCGTTGATAAAGCGTCCCACCTCGATGAGCCGGTCCAACTCGACACCCGTCTCGATATCCATGCCGTGCAACATATAAAGTACATCTTCTGTCGCGACGTTGCCGGTCGCACCGCTGGCATACGGACAACCACCAAGACCGCCGACCGACGAATCGACCACCGACACACCGAGCTCGAGACAGGCAAGGATATTCGCCAGTGCCTGCCCGCGTGTGTCATGAAAGTGCACCGCCAGGTGCTCCATCGGCACAACGCGAGCGACTGTCGCGACCATGTCTCTTGCTTGCAGCGGCGTACCGATGCCGATGGTATCGCCGAGGGATATTTCGTAGCAACCGAGCCTGTACAGTTGTCTTGCGACTGCGGCGACGCGCTGCGGATCGACAGCGCCCTCGTAGGGGCAGCCGAGCCCACAAGAGATGTAACCCCGCACCCGCACACCCTCATCCTGGAGCCGGGCGATCACGGGACGAAAGCGTTCGATCGACTCGTCGATGGAGCAGTTCGTATTCTTTTGCGAAAAGACCTCGGACGCCGCTGAGAACACCGCGATCTCTTTAACCCCGGCCGCGAGCGCGCGCTCCAACCCCTTGATATTGGGCACGAGCGCCGGGTAGGACACATCTGTTTTGCGCGTGATGCGCGCCATGACCTCATCCGCATCGGCAAGCTGCGGCACCCACTTCGGGCTGACAAAACTGGTCGCCTCGATGACGGATAGTCCCGTATCGCTCAGGCGATTGATAAACTCGACCTTGGTATCGGTGTCGATGGGCTTGGGTTCGTTCTGCAGCCCATCGCGCGGGCCGACCTCTACCACCTTGACGCGCTGCGGATAGCTCGGCATGACGATGCTACTTGATCCAGCTCGGCTTGCGCTTGTCGAAGAACGCGGCCATGCCTTCCTGGCCTTCCGCTGACACGCGAAGCCGCGCAATCAGATCAACTGTATCCTCGGTTGATATACCGGGCGTCTGCTCTAACACCAGACGCTTACACTGCGCGAGCGCGTTCGGACCCGCCTTCAACAGGTAGTGCACATGCTTGTCCACCGCCGCGGACAGCGCCTCGTCGCTCGCAACCTCGTGTACCAGTCCGATCCGGCGCGCTTCATCACTGGAAATACGCTCGGCATTCAGGAACAACCGCCGCGCCTGCCGCGCGCCGATAGCCGCGATCACGTATGGCGATATTACCGCGGGCGCAAGCCCAAGGCGTACCTCCGTCAGCGCAAACTCGGCATGCTCACTGGCGATCACGATGTCACAACAGGCGATGAGACCCACGGCACCGCCGTATGCCGACCCGTTTACCCGAGCCACTACCGGTTTGGCCAGGTTGTTCAAGACCTCCATCAGCCTGGCCAGGCGTTGGGCATCCTCGCGATTGGTTTTCTCATCGTAGCTGGCCATGGTACGCATCCATGCCAGATCCGCGCCACTGGAAAACGACTTGCCCGCACCCGTTAACACCAACGCACGCGTAGCTGGGTCCTGCTCGATCTGTTGTAACGTGGCGAGCAGCGTGTTTATCAGCTTGTCATCAAACGCGTTGTGCCGCTCGGGACGGTTAAGGGTTAGCGTGGTGACCCCGCGGCCATCAGTGTCTACGAGTAATTGATCAGCCATCGTTACCTTTGGACAGTAGAAAGTAGCAAGTTTCAAGTAGCAAGGAAGACAAACAGGGCGCCGGTTATGTGTATTTTTATCCTTGCTACTCGCCACTTGCCACTTGGAACTCGGTTTTACATACGAAACACACCATAGTCCGTCTTCTCGATCGGCGCGTTCAAGGCCGCGGCGATCCCCATGGCCAATACCTTTCGCGTGTCGACGGGATCGATGACGCCATCGTCCCACAGGCGGGCCGTCGCGTAATAAGGATGGCCCTGAATGTCATACTGCTTGCGCAATTTCTCCTTGTACGCCTCTTCCTCCTCGCCGCCCCATTGCTCGCCGCGTGCGGCCATGCTGTCGCGTTTTACAATCGACAGCACCGTGGCGACCGTTTCGCCACCCATCACGGAAATGCGCGCGTTCGGCCACATCCACAGCTGCCGCGGTCCGTAGGCACGGCCGCACATCGCATAGTTGCCGGCGCCGAACGAACCCCCGACGATCACGGTGAACTTGGGCACCCGCGAGCACGCCACCGCGGTCACCATCTTGGCACCGTCCTTGGAAATACCCTCGTTCTCGAACTTAGTGCCAACCATGAAACCGGCGATGTTCTGCAAGAATACGATCGGTATACGGCGTCGGTCACAGAGCTGGATGAAATGAGTCCCTTTCAGCGCGGACTCGGAGAAAAGCACGCCGTTGTTGGCGATGATACCGACCGGAAAACCGTGTAAGTGACCAAAACCACACACCAGTGTCTTTCCATAGCGCGCCTTGAACTCGTGCAACTCCGAGCCGTCGACGATGCGTGCGATGATCTCGCGGGCATTGTACTGGTAGCGTGCGTCACGCGGGATCACACCATAGATCTCCTCGGCGGGATACTTCGGTTCGACTACGGGCTTTGTCTGCAGACTGCCCGCCTTGTAGCAATTCAGGTTAGCCACAATGTCGCGCGCGAGCTGCAATGCGTGAGCATCGTCGTCAGCCAGATGATCGGCCACTCCGGATAGCCGCGTGTGGACGTCACCGCCGCCGAGCTGCTCCACATCGACCACCTCACCGGTGGCGGCTTTCACCAGTGGTGGCCCGCCGAGGAATATCGTGCCCTGGTTCTTGACGATGATCGTCTCATCGGCCATCGCCGGCACGTAGGCGCCACCCGCCGTGCATGACCCCATCACCACCGCAATCTGGGGTATGCCCATGGCCGAAAGTGTGGCCTGATTGTAAAAAATGCGCCCGAAGTGGTCGCGGTCCGGGAATACTTCATCTTGCAGCGGGAGAAACGCGCCGCCCGAATCGACCAGATATATACAGGGCAACCGGTTTTGGCGCGCGATCTCCTGCGCCCGCAGGTGCTTCTTGACTGTGATGGGATAGTAGGTCCCGCCTTTGACCGTCGCATCGTTGGCGACAATGACGACCTCCTGCCCGTGCACGCGGCCGATCCCCGTAACGATACCGGCGCTCGGAATATCATCGTCGTACATACCGTTGGCGGCGAGCGCCGAGAACTCGACAAACGGGCTGTCTTTGTCAAGCAGAATCTTGATGCGATCGCGCGCCAGCAGCTTGCCGCGCTTGAGGTGCTTCTCGCGTGCCTTGCCCGGTCCGCCCGCGGTCACGCGCTCCAGCGTCGCTTTCAGGTTATTCACCAGCGATTGCATGTTCGCCGCGTTTTGTGCGAACTGGGGCGATGAGGTGTCAATCTTGGATTGTATGATAGCCATGCCTTGATCTCGCGGCCGAAACACACGCTCCAGCCTGTTGGCGCGCTGGACGACCCGTCAGCGGACGGAGCTTCAGCACCCCTCGCATGATATACGCGTCAATCGGCTAATTGCAGATCCTTGATAACGGCCATCAAGAAACGCGTGGCCTCTCCCCCCGTAACTGCGCGGTGATCGAAACTCAGCGAAAGCGGAAGGATTCGATGGACCGCGGGCTTGTCATCGACCACCACGACCTCGGCCCGAATATGACCGGCGCCCAAGATGGCGACGGTGGGCGGCATCACAACGGGATCCGCGTAGCGGCCACCGAAGGTCCCGAAGTTGGACAGCGTAATCGTGTAACCGCGCAACTCCTCCGGCGGCACGGTACGCGCCTTGATATCTTGCTTGAGCGCATCCAGTCCCTTGCGCAGATTGGCGGCATCGCGATTGCCCACGTTGTGCAGCACCGGTACGAAAAGCCCCTCTTCGGTGTCGACGGCAATGCCAAGATCGATCTTCTCGATTACGCGCCGCCCCACCGCATAACTATCGTACCATGCATTCAGGGATGGCTCGGCCTTGCACGCGGTAGCGATCGCCCGAATCAGTCGCAGTGTGGCATCCTCGCCTTCCTTCCACGCATCGATGTCGGCGTCATCCACAACCGTGACCGCCGCCACCTCGGCATGTGCCTGCGTCATGCTGCGGGCCATCGCCCGGCGCACGCCCCGCAATGGTTCCAGCGGCCCTACTTCGGCCAGCACCTTGGCCGCGCGCTGGACGTCGGCGGCGGTCACTGTGCCGTCGGGGCCACTCGGGGTGACGATGGATATATCCACGTCCAGGCGCCGGGCGAGCGCGCGCACCGCCGGCACGGCCTTCACGCCTACGGCCGCCTTGCCCGACGCGGTGGCTTTCTCGTTGACGATCTCCTTACCCACCTCGACGCGCCCGACTACGGTTCCCTTGTCAGCGCTCTCGCCCGCCTTGCCTTCGAACTCGACAAGCGGGTCTCCAACCTGGAGGATATCTCCCGGCTCTCCATTCAGTTTCTGGATGTGTCCACTGCGCGGGCTGGGGATTTCGACAATGGCCTTATCGGTTTCGACCGAAACCAGCGGTTGATCTTCCTTGACCTCATCGCCGACAGAGACATGCCACTCGCGAATCTCCGCCTCTTGCAGCCCCTCGCCGAGGTCCGGTAACTTGAAAATAGTCATGCCATCTCCATCGTCTTTCTTACTGCCTCCACGATGCGGGCCGTGTCGGGCATATATTGATCTTCCAACCTGTACAGCGGCATAACCGTATCGTATCCCGCGACGCGTTGTACAGGCGCCAGCAACGTGAGCAGGCCATGTTCTGCAAGCTGTGCGGCAATCTCTGCACCCATGCCGGCCGTCTGGGCCGCTTCATGCACGACCACGCAGCGACCCGTTTTCGCCACCGACTGCAGAATCGTTTCCGTATCCAACGGTTTGATCGTTGCGACATCGATTACCTCGGCACTGATTCCTTCTTCGGCCAGTTGATCGGCAGCCATCATGGTCTCGTGAGTCATCGCGCCCCAGGTCGCGACCGTGACGTCGGATCCTTCCCGCAGCACAAAGCAAACGTCCAACGGCAGCGCCTTACCGTCGTCGGGCACCTCCTGTTTTACAAGACGATAGATCCGCTTCGGTTCCAGAAAAATGACGGGGTCCGGATCGCGAATGGCCGCGAGCAATAATCCATATGCTCTTAACGGTGACGACGGGATAACGACGCGAAGCCCGGGGATGTGAGCGAACATGGCTTCCGTGCTCTCGGAGTGATGCTCCGGCGCATGGATACCGCCGCCGAACGGCGCGCGCAGCACCATAGGGCAGGTAAGCCGGCCGCGCGTGCGATAGCGCAATCGCGCGGCATGATTAAGTATTTGATCGATTGCCGGGTAAATGAATCCCATGAACTGGATCTCGGCAACGGGCTTGAACCCCTGCGCGGCCATGCCGATAGACACCCCCGCTATCAGCGTCTCGGCCAGCGGTGTGTCCATGACACGCTTCTTGCCAAAACGCTCCTGCAGGCCCACCGTTGCACGAAATACGCCGCCGTTAACACCCACATCCTCGCCCAGCACGATCACGTTCTCATCGGCTTGCATCTCGTGTGCCAGCGCCAGGTTGACGGCTTCGACCAGCGCGACCTCAGGCATGTTTCGTGCCTCTCTTGATAGCGGCCTCGCGCTGGCTTGCCAGTGACGCCGGTATTGTCTCGTAAAGATAATCGAACATGCTCTCGGGTGGCGGTGGCGGCGTCGCCAGGTAGTCCTTGACCGCCTGCTCAACTTCCTGCGTGCACTCGGCAATTAACGCCTGCTCTTTCTGCTCTGTCCAGTCGCCATTTTTCACCAGGAAATCGTGCAGGCGCTTAATCGGATCGAACCGCCATTGCTCTTTGAGCTCTTCTTGCGTGCGATAACGGCTGGCGTCATCCGCGGTTGTGTGATCACCCATACGATAGCTCAGTGCCTCGATCAGAGTGGGCCCGCCGCCCGCTCTCGCCTTCTCGAGCGCCAGCGCCAGCCGGTCGCGTACGGCAATCACGTCATTGCCGTCGACCTGCTCGCCGTCGATGCCGGCTGCGATCGCCTTCTGCGCCAACGTCTGTGCACGCGTCTGCTCACGGCGCGGTAAGGAGATCGCCCACTGATTGTTGCAAACCACGAAAACGACCGGCAATCGCCATACACCGGCGAGATTGATGGCCTCGTAGAAATCTCCCTTCGAGGTGCCGCCATCGCCCAGCGTACACACGGCAACCCGCGGCTCGCGCCGCAGCTTCATGGCCAGGGCAACGCCGGCCGCCTGCGGTACGTGCGTGGCGATGGGTACACAGATAGGAAAGTCCTCACGCGCAACGGTGTAATCCATCCCGCGCTCGTCGCCACCCCAGTACAGCAATAGCTCCTTCATGCTCACGCCGTGAAGGAACATGGCGCCAGACTCCCTATAAGTGGGCAGCAGTACGTCCTCGGGCCGCATGGCGCTGCCGACCGCTACAAAGGTGGCTTCTTGCCCCAGCGCCGGCGAGTACGTACCCAACTGCCCGGTGCGTTGCAACGCGACTGCCTTCTTATCGAAGAGGCGCGTGAGTACCATGGCGCGATAAAGCGAGATCAGATTCGCCGGCTCGCGCGCAAACTCGGGTAGTGAGCCCTTGACCTCGGCGTTTTGATCCAGAAATTGCGTATGATGAATCTCGAATGTCGCGACACAAGTCGAGACAGTGCCTTTGGTTTCTGCTGTCGGCTTTTGTTTTCCCATGGTCGAATCGTCGCTATCACTCCACTCGTTCTTTTCGTAGTCCAAAGAACTTCTTTTCAGTGCGGAAATGGTGTAACAACTTCTATGGTGCCCTCCCCATGCTCAAGCGGTTTTCTTTTCGGCCAGCATGGCATCGACCATACTATCCGCCACACGACGGGGTGGTTGGTTCATTTTGTCGGACTGCGCGAATATGCGCATAAGCGTATCATAGATGCCTAGGATCTTTTCGTTCATCTCAGCTTCATCATCAACGATGATTTGAATAATTCCTCCGGCATTGATCACGTAGTCCGGCGCATACAGGATACCGCGCCGGTGCAACAAATCCCCATGTCGAATCTCGGCCAACTGGTTGTTAGCCGCGCCACCGACAATTTTCGTGTTGAGTCGGGGCAGCGTCTCGTCGTTTATGACGGCACCCAAAGCGCACGGGGCGAACACGTCACTCTCAATCTCATAGATGCGCTCGCCTGCGACGCTCACGGCTCCGAACTCATCGACGCAACGCTCGACTGAGCTTTCATCTACATCGCACACCGTCAACCGGGCTCCGTGCGCGGCCAGCTCCCGGGCCAGTGGATAGCCCACATGCCCCACACCTTGAATGGCGACGTGCACGCCCTCCAGGCTGTCCCTTTTGAGCTTGCTTTTCACGCCGGCCTCGATGCCGCGCCGGACACCGAGCGCCGTGTGCGGCGAAGGATCGCCACTGCCCGCACGACTCGCGGACGTGCTGGCCACGTGTTGCGTCCGCCGTGCAATGATATCCATGTCCACAACGCTGGTGCCACTGTCCACGGCGGTGATATAGCGTCCCCCGAGCTCGTCAACGAAACTGCCGAAGGCCTCGAAGTAGGCCTCGCGATCAATGGGGTGCGGTGGCCGAATGAGCACGGCCTTGCCCCCGCCCGAGGACAGGCCTGAGATCGCCGCCTTGTAGGTCATGCCGCACGCCAGACGCATGGCATCGAGCAACGCCGCCTCCGTAGAGGGGTAGGACAGCCAGCGACAGCCACCGAGGGCCGGACCTAAACGGGTGCTGTGAATGGCAATAATGGCATGAAGCCCGGTCGCGGGATCGATCTTAATGTGAATGTCGCCGAAACCCAGGTCAGCGGCGTGCTCGAATATGTCCATATCGTTGCCAGCGCCCGCCCTCGTAGCTTACACCGAGCCTGCTACGACGGCGCCCGCTACACACATTTAGTCGGATAACCGAAAGGCGACGAAGAACTCAGCGCGCGCCCGTTGCCTCAGCGTATACACGCTTCCCCACTTTATTTAGCCCCATACGCCTTTTTGAACAACTGGGGCCCCTGCGTGTCACAGGTTTTGCTAGACTTATTATAGCTTCTGTAGCTTCGACCGGAATTGGCATACAAGGGTTCCCGCAAGGGTTGTGCAACCTAAGGCGCAGCGTGTCTGGCCAAAGAAAAAATCCATTCGGTGAAGGCGAGTCAATCGAGCTCGATTTTCGAGGTCGCTTGACCTATTCGAGTTACCTGCACCTGGATAAGTTGCTGAATGCACAGAAACCACTCAGTGAACCCCCGCATCACGACGAGCTGCTTTTTATCATACAGCACCAGACATCTGAGCTGTGGATGAAGCTTGTACTGCATGAGCTGCGCGCAGCGATTGATCACATCAAGACCGATAATCTGGACCCTTGTTTCAAAATCCTGGCCCGGGTCAAGCTGATACAGCTTCAGCTGTTCGAGCAATGGGCGGTGCTAGCGACGCTTACCCCGAGCGAGTACAGCAAGTTTCGCCATGTCCTGGGCCATGCATCGGGTATTCAGTCCCCGCAGTACCGGGCCATCGAATATATTCTCGGGAACAAGAATGAGGCGATGCTCGAGGTTTTCCGTTACGACACGGCCGTCTACGAGGAGCTGGGGGAGGTATTGCGTAGCCCCAGCATCTATGACGAGTTTCTGCGCCATCTCCACCGTCAGGGCTACGCGGTTCCGGCTGAAAGCGTGGACCGCGACTGGTCGCTCCCATACCAGCGCAACGAGAAGCTCATACCCGTATTCAAGCAAATTTATGAGTCACCGCACGATCACTGGGATGCTTATGCTTTGTGCGAAAAATTCGTAGACGTCGAGGAACAGTTCCAGCTCTGGCGCTACCGACACATGAAGACGGTTGAGCGCATCATCGGCTACAAGCGCGGCACCGGTGGCTCCTCGGGCGTCGCTTTCTTGCGCCGGGCGCTGGACGATACCTTCTTTCCCGAGCTCTACGACGTCCGTACAGAAATCGGCGCGGAGCAGTGAGGGAAATGCAAAAAGCGATCGGCACGCTGGGCCCCGCCCCGCTGCGCGAGGAGGCGCTCGTTCACTGGATCCATCCGCTCTTCTCCCGGGTGTTGCACCGGGCCGGTGACGAAATCTATCTTGCCAATCACTCGCTTGGCCGCCCCTTGGACCAGACCGCGCGCGATGTGCAAGAGGCATTGCAATGCTGGTACGAGAACATGGACAACGCCTGGGAGGATTGGCTCAGCGAGCGCGAGGGCTTTCGCGGCCGCATCGCACGGCTTATAAACGCCGCGAGTCACGACTGTATCGTCCCCAAGAGCAGCGCCGGTCAAGGTTTGCGTGCCGTGCTTAACTGCTACGACAAGAAAATTGGGGTGGTCACGACACGCGATGAGTTCGATTCCATGGACCATGTCCTGAAGATCTACGCGCAGCGCGGCCGCATCGATCTCAGCTTCGTCGGGCCGGATGAGCACGGCGAATACAATGCCACCCAGCTGCTGGATGCGGTCGGCCCGTCGACGGCGCTAGTGGTCGTCTCTATGGTGTTTTTCACGACGGGCCAGCTGTTCACCGATTTGCCGGACCTGGTCGCCGGCGCACAGGCAAAGGGTGCCAGCGTGCTGGTAGACCTCTATCACGCCGCCGGCATCGTGCCGACGGATATGCAAGCGCTGGGCGCTGATTTTGCGATCGGCGGGTGCTACAAGTATCTACGCGGGGGTCCGGGCGCCGGCTGGCTCTATCTGCATCCGCGTCACCTGCATGCCAGCCTGGCGACCCTCGATACCGGCTGGTTCGCAAAACCCGAGCCGTTCGAGTTCGAGCGCCCCACAACACCCAGGCTTGCACCCGGCGGCAATGCCTTTCTGGAATCCACACCCGCAATATTGCCGCTCTACCAGGCCCGCGCGGGCCTGGAATTGACGCTGGCATTGGGGGTGACGCGGCTGCGCGATTACTCACTCGCCCAGCAGCAGCAATTGGAGGGATTCCTGGCTGAGGCAGGCATCCCTGTTCTAGGCTCCCCGGAGCGGCGCGGGGGATTTCTGGCCATTCCGTACGACCGGCGCGCAGATGTGCCGGCCGAGCTCGGCAGGCGGGGCATCAAGGCGGACGCCCGCGATGGCCTCCTGCGCCTGTGTCCTGATATTCTCAATACAGAACAAGAAGTTAAGGCCGCGGGCGCACGCCTGGCCGACGTCGTGCGCGCGGCGTGAGACCCGAACGCCGGGGGGGCCCGGTGGTCTATATTTTGGCGTAGGGGCGAACCACCGCCCCCGCCTGGTGCACGCAAGGATCTTTGGCATAAGGACATGAAAACCTTGCAGACGGGTTCGAACGACCCGGGACGTCCCGGCCGGCGCTGTTGCGGGGCGCCGAAGTCGTGGCCGGTTCTCAAAAACAGCACGGGGGTTGCGCTATGAGCACTGTCCCGGATAACCCCATGGGTACGGACGGGTTCGAGTTCATCGAGTACACGGCACCCGATAGCCGGTCGCTGGAACAGCTCTTCCAGCAAATGGGGTTTGTCGCCGTCGCGCGCCACCGCTCCAAGGATGTGACGCTGTATCGCCAGGGCGATGTTAATTTCATTATCAACCACGAGCCGCAGAGCTTTGCGCAAGCCTTTGCGAAAGTGCACGGCCCCTCTGTTTGCGCATTTGCGATACGGGTCAAAGACGCGGCCG
This sequence comes from Acidiferrobacterales bacterium, assembly GCA_046758085.1. Lineage (GTDB taxonomy): Bacteria > Pseudomonadota > Gammaproteobacteria > Acidiferrobacterales > SPGG2 > VRUB01. Next base: position 21,381 of record JBHHZP010000022.1, on the reverse strand, counting down.
CCGCCTACGCACGTGCGCTCGATCTCGGTGCCGAACCCTACGAGGGCCGTGTCGGGCCGATGGAGCTCAACATTCCTGCTATCCGCGGGATCGGGCATAGTCTTATTTATCTGATCGATCGCTATGGCGATCGATCGATCTATGAGGTCGATTTTGTTCGGCTCAAGGATGTATCGGCACGGCCGAAGGGTGTCGGCCTTACGCATGTGGATCATCTCACTCACAATGTACACAAGGGCCGGATGGATCAATGGGCGAGCTTCTACGAACGGCTGTTCAACTTCCGCGAGACCCGCTTCTTCGATATCCAGGGCAAGGCGACCGGCCTCAAATCGCGCGCCATGACCAGCCCGTGCGGAAAGATTCGCATCCCGATCAACGAACCCTCGGACGCGAAATCGCAGATTCAGGAATATCTCGATACTTATCGCGGGGAGGGCATCCAGCACATCGCGTTGGCAACGAACGATATCTATGAAACTGTCGAGGCTTTGGGCAAGAACCAGATCAAGTTCATGGATACACCCGATACCTATTACGCGGCCGTCAACAAGCGCGTAGCCGGCCATGGCGAGGACCTGGAGCGTTTGAAACGCGGTCGCATCCTTATTGACGGTGCGCCCCGCAAGAACCTTGGCCTGCTGTTACAGATCTTTACCGATACCGTGATCGGGCCCATCTTCTTTGAGATTATCCAGCGCAAAGGCAACCAGGGCTTTGGTGAGGGCAATTTCCAGGCGCTGTTTGAGGCCATCGAACGCGATCAAATGGAGCGCGGGGTTATCTGACATGGCCAGCTCCCGCTGGATCTCGTTTCCCAAGGTCGAAGGTATCGCCTCCCGGCAGGCGCACGCGGATTTGCCGCCGGGTAGTTACGAGCGCGAACTGGGCAAGCACGGGTTTTACGGGCCGTCGACCCAGATGTACCACCGCCACCCGCCAACGGGCTGGACCGAAGTAGACGGGCCGCTGCGTCCACGCGCATTCGACACGGCAAAACTCACTCCTCTCGCCGCCTCACCGTGGGACGCAACGCCGCTGCTCAGTAACCCGAGCGTGCAGCTGCGCCTCTGGAAAACGGACTGCGCCATGAATCATCTGGTACGAAACGGCGATGGCGACGAGCTGGCGTTCGTGCACGAGGGGGCGGGGAACCTGTATTGCGATTACGGTCGTCTCGAGCTCCGTGAGGGCGATTATATCATGCTGCCGCGGGGCACCATGTGGCGCGTGGAAACCACGGGACCCTTGACGGTCTTGCTGATCGAGGCCACCGACAGCAGTTACCAGTTGCCCGAGAAAGGAGTGGTCGGCGATCATGCCGTGTTCGATCCGGCGGTGCTCGCCACGCCCACAATCAACGATGCGTTTGTCGCCCAACAAACCGAGAGTAGCTGCAAGCTGGTAGTCAAGCGCCGCGGCACCTTGAGCAAGATAACCTATCCGTTCAATCCGCTCGATGCGATGGGATGGCATGGGACGCTGGTGCCGGTTCGTTTGAACTGGCGTGATATCCGCCCGCTCATGAGCCACCGCTATCATGTACCGCCGTCGGCTCATACTACTTTTGTGGCAGGCCGCTTCGTAGTATGCACGTTCTGTCCGCGCCCGCTGGAGAGCGATACGGGGGCCCTGAAGGTGCCGTTTTTTCACAATAACGACGACTACGACGAGGTGCTTTTTTACCACCGCGGGGAGTTCTTTTCGCGCGACAATATTCATCCCGGCATGCTGACGCTGCATCCGAGCGGCATCACCCACGGGCCCCACCCCAAGGCATTCGCGGCCGGCAAGAAGGCCGTGCGCAAGGAGACCGACGAGGTGGCGGTGATGATCGACACCCGCGATGCGCTCGATGTGGATCAACGGCTGTCTGAAGTCGAGTGGACCGGTTATGTCGACTCGTGGAAAAACAGCAAGGAATGAAGCTTGCTTCGCTGAAGGCCGGTGGCAACGATGGGACCTTAATCGTTGTTAGCCGCGATCTTAGCGTGGCGCGCGAGGTCCCGCAGTGCGCCCGCACGTTGCAGGCGGCGCTGGAGGATTGGAACAACATCGCGCCCCGGCTCGCCACCGTCTATGAGGCGCTCAACGAAGGCACACAGGACGGTTTTCAATTGGATTTCGCCGCACTCGCCTCGCCGCTGCCGCGCGCATACCAATGGCTCGATGGCAGCGCTTATCTCAGCCATGTTGAGCGCGCGCGCAAGGCACGCGGCGCGCCGATGCCACCGGACTTTACCACGGATCCGCTGATGTACCAGGGTGGCTCGGATGGCTTTCTCGGCCCGCGCGATCCGATCAGTGTTGCGGATCTGGAGTGGGGTGTCGACTTCGAAGCCGAGCTCGCCGTCATTACCGACGATGTCCCCGTGGGAGTGACCCGCAAAGAAGCGGCGGGTCACATCAAGTTGTTGATGCTGGTCAACGATGTCTCGCTGCGCAACCTGATCTCCTCCGAGTTGTCCAAGGGGTTCGGATTTCTTCATGGCAAGCCCGCGAGCGCATTTTCACCCGTGGCGGTGACCCCCGATGAGCTCGGCGCGGCGTGGGACGGGGCCAAGGCCCACCTGCCGTTGATTACGCATCTCAATGACACGCTCTTTGGAAATCCCGACGCAGGGGAGGACGTGCAATTCGATTTTGCCGAGCTGGTCGTCCATGCGGCCAAGACACGCCCGTTGGGTGCCGGAACGATCGTCGGCTCGGGTACGGTGTCGAATGCGGACGAGTCGCGGGGCTGTTCGTGTCTGGTCGAACGACGCGTGCTCGAGATCATCAACGAAGGAAAAGCCAGGACACCGTTCATGCGCTTCGGCGACCGGGTTCGTATCGAGATGCTTGACGATACAGGACAGAGTATCTTCGGTGCCATCGAGCAGGAAGTGCAACCGAGTTAAGGGTGCAAAAGACATCCAACGCTAAGACGCAAAGGAAAATACATACCCGTGTGCCGTTGAGCGTTACGGACACCCTGAGCCGCGTAGGCGAAACCGCGCTGCCCCGCCCTGATCGCTCGCCAAGTACACCCTGGTGGTGCCGAGAGGGATTCGATCTCCGATATTTTTCCCTGGAATCAAGACAGAATCACGAAATTCTTCGCGTCTTTGCGCCTTTGCGTTGGTTAGCTTTTCCAGGAACCTGGTGTGTGCCGCCTCGTCTAAACTTATCAGTATGAGGCTGTCATCGGGCAGCAGGATCGAATGAAATCCGAGGTGGAATATGAGCGTTGCAGCAAAACCGGCGTTGGATACCTTTGCCGAGGAGCATGATCTGGTTGGGCTGACCCAACCGTGTTTGCAGGCGATCGCGCAAAGGCAAAAAGGCTACTCTGTCGAGAAGGCGAAGCGTTTTCTGGCGTTTCAGGCGCGTATACACAACGAGCTTCTCCAGCACCGCATTATTACCGATAACACTTACACGGCGTGGTTCCGACAAGGCAAGCAAACACAGGAGCAGATACTGGCGTTTATCGTTCAGTTCTCAGTATTTTCGAATCTATTTCTGGTAGCGCAGCTTTACAAGATGATCAACGCCGATTCGCTTGAAGGAATGCGTGCATCCAAAGAGATCCTAGCCAACGAGATCGGCGTGGTTTTCAAGGCGGCCAACAGCAAGACTACAACCAATGGCGATGAGACCGAGACCCGGCTCGTTTCCACCGAAGGTACGGTCGACGGCGGAGTATTCCGCTTTCGTGCCGCCCATTTCGAATGGCTCCTGCAGATTGCGAGCAGGCTGGGGCTGGAGTTCAACGACGTCGGCAAGCAGCGACATGGCACGGAGTCAACGTTGTTCTTCTGCGACGAGCTCAGGCGCTTGTATGGCAGCGAGGATTACATGACCTCGCAGGCGGCGAGCTACGCGGTCGAGAACTGGGCGGCGGCCGGTTTCTGGGACGAACTCGTCGACGGCTTTAGAAAATACAACGAGCGCACCGGATTAACGCTGCCATTGGCTTTTTTTACCTGGCACAGCCGGCTCGAGGCTCAGCATGCGCAGCACACGCAGGAGGAGCTAGAGGAGCTCTACTTCGGCCGTGATGTCGACGAGCACGCCTTTATCCGTCGCGGCAACGAGATGTTGGATGGGGTCGCGGCGTTTTGGGATGGATTAGACCAGCAGCGCAAGAAAATTCGGTAGCCCGTTGCTGGTAGCGAGTACCTAGGAACTGCGAACGATCATCAAGCTACTCTCCCTCGCTACCAGCTACTCGGCACTCGTCACTATCGTTTGTAAGTCCCGATCAATTCCGCCTGCTCGAGGATGTGTCCTTCCATGGCCTTTTCGAGCTTTGCCTTGCTCGGCCGGCCCAGATCGGGGAGCACGGCGTCGAGTGCATAAAGTTTGTGGAAGTAGCGGTGGCGCCCGATCGGCGGGCAGGGTCCACCGTAGCCTGTCCGCTTCCAGTCGTTCAGGCCCTCTAGCGTCCCGGCGGGCAGAGCGCTGGGGTTAACGGCGTCGGGCAAGCCTGTGACATCGGGCGGGATGTTGTACAGCACCCAATGCACCCAGGTCATCTGCGGTGCCGCCGGGTCCGGCGCATCGGGATCGTCCACGATCAACACCACACCCTTGGTTCCTTCAGGCACGCCGCTCCATACGAGGTCCGGGGAGACATCATCGCCGTCGCAGGTATAGCGCTTCGGAATTTCGCCGTTATGAGAAAATGCTGAAGACGTAATTGTCAAAGCCATTGTACTCCCTCCTTTCGTCGTCTGGCCCGCCTCCGATGCAGCGTAACCGGCCAGGCACAGGCCGACTGCCAACATAAACAAAACTCGCCGCAATGTGGAAACAGCGGCTACGAGACACGTCGCAGCTAATGCCACTACAACAGACTCCAAGTTGTTTGGCTTAATCGTACCCTTTCTTGCGGGCCAGATTAATAGTGGGGTCTCATCCCAATGGGAGGGAGTTTTACGACGTATTTCCGGGAATTTTATCAGCAAACACAGTCATAGAATGACGACATAAGAGAAAAGTGATAAACATAGGCCAAAATCTTTGTCGCAAAATTGGTATAAATGTGTAGCGAGCACGCACCTAACCCATACCTATCTCGCTCAATCCGACAATCCGGAGGCAACATAGCATGACGCCCGTTGAGCTGACGACGCGCAAGGAAAAGCTGGCCTTCCCCAACCAAGATGGTGAGCAATTGGCCGCGTTGCTGGAGCGACCGGCTGCTGAACCCGCGGCTTGTGCGCTGTTCGCGCATTGCTTTACCTGCTCTAAGGACGTTGCGGCGGCCACCCGCATCAACCGCGCGCTGGCTGCGAAAGGCATCGCAGTCGTGCGTTTTGACTTCACGGGTCTCGGTAACAGCGAAGGGGATTTTGCCAACACCAACTTCTCCTCGAATGTCGCCGATCTGGTCTGTGCTGCCGACTATATGAGAACCACTCTGGGTGCGCCCACGATTCTCATCGGTCATAGCTTAGGCGGTGCGGCCGTGCTCGCAGCGGCGGGAAAGATTGCTGAGGCCAAGGCAGTGGTCGTCATCGGTGCGCCCGCTGATCCCGAGCATGTCAGTCATTTGTTTCGAACGAAGCTCGATGAGATCGAGGCGCAGGGCGAGGCCACTGTGAACCTGGCCGGGCGCAGCTTCAGAATCAAGAAACAATTCCTGGACGATATTTCCGGCCAGAATCTGCACACGCAGATCGCTCGAATGAAAAAAGCATTACTGATTTTCCACTCGCCGCACGATGAAATTGTTGACATAGACAACGCGCGCCAAATCTTCGAGGCTGCAAAGCACCCGAAGAGCTTTATTTCGCTGGATGACGCCGATCATCTTCTCAGCCGCAGGCAAGACTCGCAGTACGTGGCCGATACCATCGCGGCCTGGGCCCGTCGCTACGTGCCCGAGGCGCAGCAACCCACAGTCGCCGGGGTGCGGCCTTCGCTCGATCGCGGTGAGGTGCTTGTGCGGGAAAACAATGGGAAGTTCGGGCAGGACGTTTTTACCCGATCCCATCACCTGTTGGCTGACGAACCGGTGAAAAATGGCGGGCGCGACACAGGCCCGGACCCGTACGAGCTGCTACTGGCGAGCCTGGGCACCTGCACGAGCATGACCTTGCGTATGTATGCCAACCACAAGAAACTGCCGCTCGACAAGATATCGGTGAAGCTCAATCATCAGAAGATTCACGCCGAGGACTGCGAGCACTGCGAGACCAAGGAAGGAAAGATCGACCGCATTGAACGAGAGCTTTTTCTCGAAGGCGCGCTCACACCCGAGCAACGCAAGAAGCTTCTAGAGATCGCGAACAAGTGCCCGGTGCACCGGACATTGCGCTCGGAGATAGATATTCAAACGGCAGTGGCGAGCGCCAGGTAACGCGCGACAAAAAATGCCCCACCAGATTAGCCTCCGCGTAAGAGGTTCCCGCCGCCTTTCGCCCTCTCCAGGCTGCATCACCCCGTGAATCGCCCGGTCCAAGGAGCTCTTGCATACCCTCTTTACAAACCACGGTGCATTTCTTGCAAGTCCCACCGAATCGCATAATCGCAAGACTGGCGCCCTGATGACCGCATGATGACACTTTCTCAAATAGCGTAATCGCAAGCCTAGCCTCTTATCCCGGCCCCTTATCCCTCACATATCCCTCATCGAAAAAGCGCACATCTGCTACGAGCTCGGATGGTGGGGTAATCCTTACTCGGATGACAAATTCGGTTGCGGACGCATCTCACCGACAGGCAACGGACGCTATCACACCATACGTGACGATGGCTTCTCGATGTCCGAGTTCACCGTGCTCAAGTAGATACTTTAAGAGCCAATGAGGAGTGCGCTCTCATCGATGGCGCATCGCGGGTGCAGATCCTGGCAAAAATCGTTCTGTCCTTGTCGATCCCCGGCATCATCTCGGCGCGCAATTTCGTCTTTACTTTGTGCTGGAGCGAGATCGTCTATGCCCTGACTTTCGGCTCCTCCTCGGAGAACAAAACCGTGCCGGTCGCAGTACTCAGCGAGCTGGTGGACGGTGACATCTATCATTGGGGTTCCTTGATGGCGGGAGCGTTGCTGGATTCCGTGCCTGTTGCCCTGGTTTGCGCATTCTTCATCGAGCACTACGTGGCCTCCTTGACCGGGGCGGTGAAAGAGTAAGGGGGGAAGGCTTAGTCAAGGGGAGGACGGTTGACCCACCGCCACTGTAGGGCTAGCCTAGCTGCAGCGTAGTTCCCTTCACCGGTCCATCTAATCGGAGGAACCGGTATGGAGTGTCCCCAATGCCACGCGCAGACACCTGCCGACGCCGCGTTTTGCGAGGAGTGCGGGTCTCGGCTTGAAACGGCCTGCCCCAGTTGCGGAGAATCGAATCGTCCCACTGCGAGGTTCTGCAAGAAATGTGGGCATCCGATGGCTGGGGCTGCCGCTGCTGGCCCGGTACCTTCACCGAAGTTCGGCTCCCCTGACACCTACATCCCCAAGCACCTCGCCGATAAGATCCTGATGTCCCGTGCAGCCCTCGAGGGCGAGCGCAAGCAGGTCACGATTTTCTTCGCCGACCTCAAAGGCTCCATGGAACTCCTCGCCGACCGCGATCCCGAGGAGGCCCACAACCTGCTCGACCCCGTGGTGGAGCGGATGATGGATGCCGTCCACCGCTACGAGGGCACCGTCAACGAGGTCAGGGGCGACGGGATCATGGCCCTGTTCGGGGCACCGGTCGCTCACGAAGATCACGCCCTGCGCGCGTGCTATGCCGCCCTGGACATGCAGGCCGCCATCAGCCGCTATGCCGACGACGTGCGACGGTCGCACGGCGTCAAGGCGCAGATCCGCGTCGGCCTAAACTCCGGCGAGGTGGTCGTCCGGGCCATCGGCAGTGATCTACGATTGGACTACGCAGCGGTGGGACAGAGCACGCATCTTGCAGCTCGCATGGAGCAGTTGGCCGACCCCGGCAGCACCCTCTTGACCGCGGACACGCTGCGGCTTGCTGAGGGGTACATCGAGGTCAAGCCGCTCGGACCGGTCCCGGTCAAGGGGCTGGAGGCCCCCATCGACGTCTATAAGCTGACCGGGGTGGGGCCGGTGCGGTCTCGCCTCCATGCCGTCGTCGCGCGGGGGCTAACCCACTTCGTGGGACGCGAGACCGAGTTGGAGCAGCTTCGCCAGGCGCTCGAGCGCACCGCGGCCGGGCACGGCCAGGTCGTCGCTATCGTCGGCGAGGCCGGTGTCGGGAAGTCCAGGCTCGTGTGGGAGGTGATGCATTCCCATCGCACCAATGGCTGGCTTATGGTTCAAGCGGGCTCGGTCTCCTACGGGAAGGCGACGTCGTACCTGCCGGTCATCGATCTCCTCAAGGGGTATTTCCAGATCGAGGATCGAGATGATCACCGGAAAATTCGCGAGAAAGTAACCGGGAAGCTGCTGACCCTCGACCGGGCACTGGAGCCGACGCTCCCGGCGTTACTGGCGCTCCTGGATGTGCCCGTCGAGGACGCCTCTTGGGAGGCGCTCGACCCGCGCCAACGCCGCCAGCGGACGCTGGAGGCTGTAAAACGGTTTCTCCTGCGCGAGAGCCAGGTCCAGCCGTTGCTCGTGGTTTTCGAAGATCTGCACTGGATTGACAGCGAGACCCAGACCCTTCTGGACAGCCTGGTCGAGAGCGTCCCGACGGCGCGGTTGCTCCTGCTGGTGAACTACCGCCCGGAGTACGAACACCGCTGGGGCAGCAAGACGTCCTACACCCAGCTTCGGCTCGATCCGCTGCCGCCGGAGAGCGCAGAGGAGCTGCTGGGCACGCTTTTGGGGGGCGATCCGAGTCTTGAGCCGCTCAAGCGGCTTCTCATCGAGCGCACGGAGGGAAATCCGTTCTTCCTCGAAGAGAGCGTCCAGACGCTGGCGGAGACCAAGGTGCTGGTTGGCGAGCGCGGGGCCTACCGCCTGGCGAGGTCAACCGATGCAATCCGGGTGCCTTCAACGGTACAGGCCATGCTCGCGGCTCGGATCGACCGGCTGCCGGCTGCGGAGAAGCGTTTGCTCGAGACGGCCGCAGTTATCGGGAAGGACGTGCCGTTTGCATTACTCCAGGCCGTGTGTGACGAGGACGAGCTCCCGCTACGTCAGGGCCTCGCGCACCTGCAAGTCACCGAATTCCTCTACGAGACGACCCTGTTCCCCGACCTCGAGTACACCTTCAAGCACGGGCTCACCCACGAGGTGGCTTACGGAACCCTGCTCAACGAGCAACGCCGCGGGCTTCACGCCCGCATTGTCGAGGCGATCGAGCGACTCTACGGCGATCGGTTGGCAGAGCAGGTGGAGCGGCTCGCCCACCACGCCTTCCGTGGCAAGCAATGGGACCGAGCCGTGCGCTTTCTCCGTCAAGCCGGCACCAAAGCCGCCGCGCGGGGCGCCTACCGCGAAGCAGCTGCCGGTTTCGAGCAAGCGCTGGTCGCCCTCGGCCATGTGTCTGAGACCCACGAGACGCTCCAGCAGGGGATCGACCTCCGGTTCGACCTGCGAAGCGCGCTTCAGCCTATCTGCGAACACGAGCGCGTCCTTGAGCACCTCCGCGACGCGGAAACACTGGCCTCGACCCTGGGTGATCGACACCGGCTGGGGTGGGCCTCCAGCTATCTCAGCCAGTATCTCTGGTGGATGGGCGATCCGGCGCAGGGCGAGGTGTCGGGTCAGCGCGCTCTGACCATCGCCTCGGGGCGCGGGGACTTCGCACTCCAAGTCCCGACCAACTTCTTTCTGGGGCAGGGTTATTTCAACGTGGGCGACTATTGCCGCGCGATCGAGCACTACCGCCGAAACGTGGCGGTACTCGAAGGCGAACGCGCCTACGAGCGGTTCGGCCTCACCGGCTTGCCGTCCGTGTTGTCGCGCATCTGGCTTGCCTGGTCCCTCGCCGAGCGCGGCGAGTTTGCCGAGGCGATGGGGCATGCGGAGGAGGCGCTCGCCATTGCCGAGGCCGCCGGCCACCCTTACGACGTGGCTGCCGCCTGCCTCAGTATAGGTCAGGTCCAGCTCGTCCGGGGCACTCTCGCTCAAGCGATCCCGGTGCTCGAACGCGCCGCCGCACTCTGCAAGACCAAGACCTGGAATCTCGGTTTGATTCTCCCGACGACTGCCTCCGCGCTGGGGCTGGCGTACGCGTTGTGTAGTCGGGTCGATGAGGCATTGCCCGTCTTGGAGGAGGGCGAGGCTCAGGCCCCCGCGATCAGGATTTTCGACACACCGACGGCGACAACCGCCCTAGGTACCGTATATCTCCTGGCCGGGCGGACCGACGACGCCGCGGAGATCGCCTCGCGCGCCGCCGAGCTAGCTGCCAAGCGCGGGTTCCGCGGGAACCAGGCGAGGGCCTCAGACCTCCTCGGCGAGATCAGCGCTCGCCGCGATCCTCCGGATGTCCAGACAGCTGAAGAGCACTGTCGTCACGCCACGACCCTGGCCGAGGAGCTCGGTATGCGCCCGCTCGTGGCGCACTGCCACCGCGGCTTGGGGACGCTTTACCGACGTATCGGTGAGCGAGCGCAGGCGCATGAGCATCTCTGCCGCGCGGTCGGGCAGTACCGCGAGATGGATATGGGGTTCTACCTCAAGGAAGCAGAGGCCGCGTTCGCGAACCTGGCCTGACGCTGGCCTACAGGATCTCTTGCCGACCTCGAGAGCCTTTTGGGATGCAGCCCACGCATAAGTGCGGAGTAACTGACGGGTTAACTACAAAATCTTTGTGTCTTTGCGGTGGAAGTTTTGTTTTGAAGTTTCAATTTGGCCGCGGGAGCTTGAACCGCGTACCTTCATAGTTCATTACTACGCCTTCCTCGACGACCGCCTCGAGCAAGACTCTGCCTGCGATCTTCTCGCCCCTGCGGTATTGGCGATTATTGATGTACACCAGGTTCTCGTCCTCATCGGCAGAGTAGAGGTGCACGTTGATCACCATCTTGGGGAGTTTGCGCCGGAAGCGATCCGGCATCTGGCGCAGAAACGGGATGAGACTCGGATCCGGTAGCGTCTGCCACACCTCAACCGCGGCCGCTGTCGTCTGTGTGGGCACCGGGGTATCAGCGGCGCGGGTGGCGACGGGCGGCGGTCCCTTGACCTTGGCGGTGTGCTTGCGCTTGGGTTTGGGTGACACGACGGCCAACTGTTTGGCCAAATCATGGACCTCGTGTTTTCCTGGCGCCGAGGCCGGTTTCGCTGGCGCCACCTCTACGGCGACAGGGCCGGAGGCAGCGACAGCCGCCACCGTGGGCGCCGGAGTTACCACGGGAGGCGGGCGGCCCGGTTCCCACCACACCCGAATCGAGGTGGCCAACACGATCAGCACCAGTGCCACCCCGACAGCCAGCGGCCACAGCGGTCGCTTCAAGAAGCCGGAAAAGGCGCCGCGCTCATCCGGCGACGTCAGGACACGACTGAACTCGCGTTCCTGTTCCGACTTCCTTAAGGCGTCCAGGATGTAGGACATGGTCAACCGGTCTCCGCCTTCGACACCTGCCACAGCAACGGAGGCGCATTATCGGGATCATAGGAATTGAGCTGGATCAGGGTCAGGCGGCCGACGACGCCGTCTGGCGTGAGCCGATGGTTTCGCTGGAACGCCTTTACCTGTTCCTCGAGCGCGCGGTCAAACAGGTTGTTTCTTGTCGATGGCATTGGCGTACCGTTGTAGCGCGCCAAAACATTGCGTAACCACAACACCGACTTTCCACGCATGCCGCGTTTAAGCGAGCGCTTGCTTGTTATGGGCGGCTTCCACAGCAACAGGTACTGGCCATACCAGTAGCGATCCATTTCGCTGATTGGGAAGTCATAACGCTCGCCGCCAAAGTACGATGAGACCTTGTCGCCGCGCAGACCGGAAATAAGCACGTGATGTTTTTGCCCATCAGTGTCGACCAACTCGATGACCGCCGGTCGGTTCAGGTGGCGGAGGTTATTCCAGGTGCCGGAACGAAAGATGCATCTCAGACCCGATTTGGCGGCCTGCGCACAACCCGTCTCGCCGTGGACCGAAGAATAGTCAAGGCCCCAGCGCGCAAACAAGCCCGCAAAAGCCGCGTCGGTATCGGTGACGATCTTTGGATTTGCCAGCAACTCATCCAAAGTCGGGCGCTGTTCTCGCTCCGCCGTCGATGCCGCCGGCGCTGGAGTCTCGGCACGGCTCTCGGCCTCGTTCGCCGCCTGCGTGTTGGCGGCGATAGCAGTGGGCTGGATTGGCTGCGGCACAGGTTCGGCGTCATTGCGTTGGATGCTCGCGACAGGCTGGGCGTCATTCCAGGCGTCCTGCAGCAGCGGCGAGAACTGCCAGCCCCATACCACGAGCAGCGCCGTTAGCGGGACCAGCGCCAGTACGCTTGGGCGCAACCAGAGGCTCCTGGGAATCGGTTGCCCAATCTGATCTGCCGCCCGGCGGACGACCCCGCCACCCACGTAGGTCTTGCCGCGCGAGTAGGCGCCGAGTAACGAGCGATCGCAGACGATGTTAATGGTTCTGGGAATGCCCCCTGACAGCCGGTGCACCCAACTCATGGCTGAGCGCGCAAACAACGGCGCCTTGGCTCCGCCCACCCGGCACCGGTGCCGGATGTAGTTGCATGATTCATTCGGAAATAACGCCTTCAAGCTGTAGCGCGCGGTGATGCGCTGGGCGAGCTGGCGCAGATCCCGCTGTGCGAGCATGTTGCTCAGCTCTGGTTGCCCAACGAGAAGGATCTGCAAAAGCTTATCTTTGTTAGTCTCCAGATTGGTTAACAAGCGTAGCTGCTCCAGCACGTCGCGACTGAGATTCTGTGCTTCGTCGATAATCAGCACCGTACGCCGCCCTTTGGCATGATTCTCCAACAGGTAGGCATTCAACAAATCGATCAGCACCTTGAGACTTGGGTTGTCCTTCGGGTAGTCGATGCGCAGCTCATCACAAATGATGCTGACGAACTCCTGAACGGAGAGAATCGGGTAGAGTACGAGGGCGACATCCACATCGTCGGGCAGGCGCTCGAGCAGGGCGCGGATCAGCATGGTCTTGCCGACGCCGACGTCGCCGGTGAGCTGCACAAACCCGCCGCCTTCGGTGACGCCATAGATCAGATGGGCCAGGGCCTCCTGGTGGCGTCGGCCGAGATAGAGATAGCGCGGATCAGGCGCTATCGAAAAAGGATTTTCATGAAGGCCGAAATGGCGGTTATACATGGCTCGTGTCTAGCCAAGACATCATCCTTGTGGTGACCGGTTCATGGGCCCATGATCGCCTGACTTGCAGACGGCGCCGCGAGGAGGTCGATCGCCCTCCAGCAGGGCGATTTATCTCTTAAAACATCGCCTTAGAAAAAGAATCGCTAGTAAAACGCTAACTGTCAAGGATAACACCATAATTGTCAACGGGGTCCGGGGTATCAGGCAGACTTGATGGCCACAACCGGCCGTCGAGCCGGCATGCCGTGGGGCTCGGGCCAAGGGGTTTGGCCGCAGATTAGGCCCGGCGCAAGGCCACTCGCCCGGGCGTCGCTTAGTGCGCCTGGGCAGGCCCGTACCGGGCGGGAAGTGTCGCGGTGGGCTGTTTAGGCCTCTTCCTTTCCGGGCTTGAACTCGGCCGTGAGCTGCTGCTGGATGTTGGGGGGCACCGGATCGTAGTGGCTGAACTCGATGGTGTAGGATCCCTGGCCTCCGGTTACGGACTTGAGCTTGGACTGATAGTTATTGAGCTCGCTTAATGGAACCTGGCCTTTGATTGAGACCATCCCGCCCGGCAGTGTCTGAGTATCGCTGATCCGGCCTCTTTTGCCTGAAAGGTCGCCGGTGATATCACCCATGTTGGTGCCGGGGGCAATCACCTCGATGTTGACGATGGGCTCCAGCGCGATGGGCTTTGCCTTCTGGATCGCGTCGAGAAACGCCTTCTTACCGGCGGCCACGAACGCGACCTCTTTCGAATCAACCGAGTGATGCTTGCCGTCGTAAACGGTGACCTTGATGTCCTGCATCGGATAGCCGGTGATCGCGCCTGACTCAACGACCTGACGCACCCCCTTCTCAACTGCCGGAATAAACTGGTTCGGAATGACGCCGCCGACAACCTTATCGACAAACTCAAAACCGCCGCCCCTGGGTAAAGGCTCGACCCGTAGAAATACCTCTCCGAACTGACCGGCGCCACCGGTCTGCTTTTTGTGCCGATGATGGCCCTCGGCGCCCGCCCTGATGGTTTCACGATACGGAATCTTGGGTGGCCGGGTCTTGACCTCGGCGTTGTAGCGATCCTGCATCTTCTCCAGCATCACTCGCAGATGCAGATCGCCCAGCCCGCGGATAACCGTTTCGTTCATAGCCGCATTGTGCTCAACAACGAAGCATGGATCCTCGGCCGCCAGCTTGTGCATCGCCCCGGAGATCTTCTGCTCGTCACCGCGCTTAGTCGGCTCGATTGCGAGGCCCACCATGGGCTTGGGCAACTCCATAGGCCGCAAATGGTAATGATCTTCATCGTGCGAGTCGTGCAGCACCGCGTCGAACCGTATGTCCTCTACCTTGGCGACAGCACAGATGTCTCCGGGGATCCCGGCGTCCACCTCCTTGTGCTCTTTCCCCTGGAGCTTGAGCAGGTGCCCGACCTTGAATGGCTTGCGGGCATCGTCAATATAAAGCTGTGTATCTTTGGTCACCGTGCCCTGGTGGATGCGAAAAACACCCAGCTTTCCGACGAACGGGTCAACCGAGACCTTGAATACGTGGGCCAAAACATGCTTCCCCGGATCTGATTCCGAGGAGACCGGCTGGGCGTCCGCATCTTCGCCCTTGATGAAAGCCGGTGGGTTGCCCTCTTTGGGATTGGGCATCAGCTTGGAAAACACATTCAGCAGCTCGCCGATGCCTGCGCCGGAACGGGCCGAGACGAAACAAACCGGAATCAAGTGGCCTTCGCGCAGCGCTTTTTCGAATGGATCATGCAGTTGCTGCGGGCTAACCTCGCCTTGGTCCAGATAGACCGTCATCAGATCTTCGTCGACCTCCACAACTTGGTCGATGATCCGCGTGTGGGCCTCCTCTACGGAGGAGAAATCGGTGCTGCCGTTTGGATTGAAAAAACAATCTACGACTGCCTTGCCGCCATCACTCGGCAGGTTGATGGGTAAGCACTCTTTTCCGAAAGATTCCTGGATCGCTGCCAATAACGCAGGAAGATCGGTGTCATGCGCGTCGATCTTGTTGACAATGATCATGCGACACAGGTTCCGCTCCGCGGCACGCTCCATCAGTCGTTGCGTGACCATCTCGATCCCGGCCTGGGCATTGATGATCAGGGCAGCCGTCTCGACCGCAGGCAACGAGGTGAGCGCCTGGCACATGAAGTCGGGATAACCCGGCGTGTCGATGAGATTGATGTGGGTGCGGTCATGATCGAGGCTGGCAACGGCGGCGCTGAGAGAATGTTGATATTCCTTCTCCTCCGGCTCAAAGTCAGTAACCGTGGTGCCCTTCTCCACATCGCCGGGGGTGTTGATCGCACCGGCCTTGTACAGCAACGCTTCGGTGAGCGTGGTCTTGCCCGCCAACGCGTGCCCGACCACGGCAATATTGCGGATATCTTCGGTCTTATAATTGGGCATCTGCAAACTCCTGCCATCCTAGTGTCGAAGCCCAAAGTATTAGGAATCGCGCCGAAAGACGCAAGCTGGATTCCGCACTCGGGGTCCGATCCAAGAGTCAAACCGCGCCGCGACATAGCCGTGCCGAACCCTGCTAGCGCGTGCGGGCAGTGATAAGGCCTGGCTCACGCGCAGCGTCAGCGCACGCAGGGGGGAGGGCGCCAGCTAGGCGCACGACCGCTCCACGCGGGTGCGGCGTGCCTGAGACCGGGGGGGTTAGTGGCTGGCCACGGGCTCGTTGGTGCGGCGTAGGCGGCGCTGGTTAAACCCGTCTTCGCCGTAGGAGAAGACGTAGCCGGTCCCCTGGATGCTGGTCTCGAGCAGGACGTCGCGGCCCCAGAGCTGGTACAGATACGCCAACGTTTTTTCCGCATACTCCAGTTGCAGATCCCGGCCATCGTGCGCGTGCGTAAGGTAAAGTATGCGATTTTGCTGATAGTCCGCATCCTGAATGCGAATGACGGGCACGGCTCCCATTCCCACGTTGCGTAGCAACGTGTCTTTCACCTGCCGCCAGCTCTGTTCGTCCGAGACATGGGTAATTACTACATCGTCACCCCGCTGCTCGTGCTGGAACATGTCCATTTCCCGCATGAGCTCTTCCGTGAGAAACCGGCGCAAAAAAGATACATCACGGTCTACCTCCCGTATCTCGAAGATCCTTTCGTTGCCGCTTCTGTCGGGCTCCCCGTATTTTTCGATTTCCTCCGCAGTAGGCTCGTCATAGCACCGGCGAATATCGTGCCACAGCTTAAAGCCTAGATAATAAGGGTTCACGCTGCCCGGATGTGGTCGTACCACCTGATTGTGGTGCACCAGAAACTCGATGTGAAGATCCTCAGGAAGGTCGAGACTGCTCATGATCTGGTGGTGCCAGTAGCTTGCCCAGCCCTCGTTCATGATCTTGGTCTCAATCTGCGGGATAAAGTACTGCGCTTCATCGTGTGCAATCGTTAACAGATCCTTCTGCCATTCCGCGAGATACGGATTGTGATCACGTACGAACAATAAGATATCTTCCTCCGGTTCAAGCGGTAGCTTTGTCAAGTCAGGCTCGACGTACTCGGGTGCTTTGTGTATCCGATGAAATGGATCGGCTGGAGGCTGCGCAGAGCTCAATGCCCGCTCTTCCTGCTCCCCGCGCGAGAGCTTGCGTATGGCAACATTACGGCGGCACTGCATCGTAAGCGCGTGCGCTGCATCGAGCACCTCCTCGACCTTTAGAGCCCCGAGCGATGGATCTTCCATGTAAGAGCGCACGCGGTCGGCACGCACCTTAAAGTTGTTGATCGTCAGCTCTGGCCGCGTATCGCGAAAGGTGAAGTTGTTCTTGAAAAAATCGTTGTGGCCGTAGACGTGGGCAATCGTTAGCACCTGTAAACACAACGAGTTACCACGCATCAAATAGGCGAGCGACGGATCAGCATTAATGACCATCTCGTACGGCAGCCCGCTGACGCCGTAGTCATAAAGTGTCTTCAGCTTTTCGTAGCTCTTCCCATAAGACCAATGGGGATAGTGGGCAGGCATACCGGAGTACGCCATGTACCCCAGCATCTGCTCGTGATCACAGACCTCGAACTCCTGGGGGAAACACGACAAACCGAACTCGTCTACCTTGTCACGAATCTTTGCGTCCCAGTATTCCAGATCTCTTACTCCCCATGGATTGTGCATGGTGCCTGTATAACCCTCGATGCCACTGTATTCGTGGTCGCTCTATTCTACCGGCTTTTCGCGCTCCAGAAATGCCTTGAAGCTCGGCCAGATGTCCTCTTTACGCTCTATCAACATGGAGTGGAAATTCGGCGAACCGATCGATTTGAACAGCTGTAACATGGAGTCTTCGTAATGGCTGGAGTTCAACGGCTTGATCTCGCCGTACCCGAACAGGTTAGCGACTTCACACAGCTCCTTAGCCGCATTCATGGCGGCGGTGTTGTCGTTTGGAAAGTTATCGCCGTCCGAACAGTGAAAAGCATACACATTCCACAAGCTTGGATGGTAGCGGGCCTGGATGATCTCCAGCGCCTTTATGTAGCCGGAGGAGATGTAAGTACCGCCGGACTCCCCCTTGTGGAAAAACTCTTCCTCGCTCACCTCGCGGGCCCGCGTATGATGGGCGATGAACACTACCTCTACGTTGTGATAACGCGCACGCACAAACTGGTAGAGGAGAAAAAAGAAGCTACGAGCCAGATACTTCTTCATTATGTCCATTGAGCCTGATGTGTCCATGATACACAGCACTACTGCATTGGACTGCGGTTTCATGTCCTGACGCAGTCGCCGGTACGTGACGTCGTCGCCGTGAAACGGAAAACGCTCTTCCTCAGCCTCCATTCCCGCGTCGCGTCCACTAGCCACCTTACGACGCACGCGTGCGATGGCCGTGCGGCGCTTGTCCATGTGTACGCGAATGCCGACCCGCCGATAGCCTTTGCGCTTGCTCGTGCGCTCTGCCAGAACCTCGCGCAACTTCTTGCGCTCCATGTCAGGCAGCTGGAGATCCTCGAACATGATTTCCACCAGCTCCTCCAGGGTTACGTCGGTCTCGTAGTAATCTACACCCGGCTGGTCACCACCGCGACCGTCCCCCCGTCCCTTGTCACCGGCTTTGCCAACAACCTGGCCTGGTTGAGAGTTGCCGTCGCCGGTACCAACACCTGGCGTGTTGTCACCGTAGACAAAACGGTACTCCTTAACGCCCCGGATCGGAACCTTGATGATCTTGTCGCGTCCCTGCCCGATTATGGATTCCTCAGCGACGATGTCGGCGATGTTCTCGCGAATCGCTTGCCGCACCTTTTGCCGGTGGCGCAAACGATCGCCGGCGCTGCGATCGGAGCGCAGCGCATCGGAATGGGAATAAGGACGGAACACGGTAGTCATGGCCGTGCGTCTATGTTACCGGTCCAACAGCCAGTCGCGCAAAGACTGATCGCGGCGAGCGCCGTATAAAGTCCACCTGCTAAGGGCGAACCTCACCAGCCGCACCGCGATCGGTAATGCGCTAATCTTTCCACAGGTTATTGGCCGCGTACTTCAAGATCATATCGGCCGAGTGCTCGTTGTAGCCTCTTTCAATGAGAACCGCGATAAGGTCATCGTATTTTTTCGCCTGCTCCTCATCCCTCGTGCGGGCCTTGGTAATGATACGACTCATGTCGCGCACTGAGCTCATAAGCTTCTTTTCGATCGCCTCCTTGAGCGGCTCGTAGGAATGGTAGTTGACCTTTTTGCCGCGGCGTGATGAAGCCCACAGGTAAGCCATCACCTCTTGCCGAAAACCGTCCGCAGCCGATCCAATTATAGCGATCTGCTCCTCCACTGATTTCAGGAACCCTTCGTCCGGCTGTAGTTCTTCGCCGGTATTGCGGTCCTTGACGCGGGTCTTGTTCACATAGGCCTCGGCATGATCGAGGTAGTTCTGGAACAGGGCGTCCGCCTGCTCTTCGAAGGAGTACACAAAAGCCTTGGTGATCTCCTTCTCCAGGATCTCCAGGTATACCTTGTGCAGCGTATCTTGGAGGAACTCGAGATATTGCTTGCGCGTGTCGTCGGGCAGATCCGCCGACTTCACCATGTTAATCAGCGCCTCGCGTACGTTGATGGGATTGATTCCTTCCGGGCTATCCACCAACGCGTTATCCAGTGCTTTCATGACGAAACGCGTGGAGATTCCGAACATTCCCTCACGCCGGACCTCTTCGCGCAACTCGGCTACGTTGATCTTGAGGGTCTTGCCTTTTTCCACAACCTCTTCGCCATCGTACAGGCGCAGCTTGGTCATCAGGTCGCACTTGGCAGTGGGCTCGAGCCGCGTGAGGATCGCGAACATACTTACCATCTCCAGGGTGTGCGGCGCAATGTGCTCGCGAAAATCAGACTGTCGCAGCATTTTCTGGTAAATCTTAACTTCCTCCGATAGACGCAGATTATAAGGCACCTTGACGACAACAATTCGGTCCAGGATCGCTTCGTTCGTATGATCGCCCCTGAACTTTTGCCACTCTGCCTCGTTCGAGTGCGCAACGATGACGGTGTCGACGTACACAGTACCATGGCGACCGGGAGCAGGAATAAATTTTTCCTGGGTTGCCGTGATCATGGTATGCAGGTACTCCGCCTCATTCTTGAACACCTCGATGAACTCAACCATTCCGCGATTGCCGACATTGAACGCACCGTTCAGGTCGAGCACGCGCGGGTCGCCCTCCGAGTAAGTGTCCAGCTTGGAGATATCCTCCGAACCGATTAGCACGGAAGTATCCTGATTGTTCGGATCTACCGGAGGCACAACACCAATGCCGCGACGCTCATGTCGCGAGAATGCGACCTTGGCTACCGGAACATCCTCGTAGCGTCCCTTGTGCTCTTCTTTCAAACGGTAACGGCATACCGGGCACAGCTCGCCTTCGATATGCACGTCCAGCATTTTTTCAAATTCCTTGCGCAAATGATGAGGAATCAGATGCAACGGCTCCTCCGCCATCGGGCAACCTTCGATGGCATACACCGGCTCGCTGCCTTCAAGCCCGCGCTGGAGCTTATCCATAATCGAGCTCTTGCCCGCACCAACCGGTCCCATCAGGTACAGTACCTGACGACTTTCTTCCCCATGCAGCGCCGCCGAGTGCAGGTAACGCGCAATCTGCGCGATCGCGTGCTCGATACCAAAGAACTCGTCCTTGAAAAAGTTGTAAATCTTTACCGGTTCGTCACTGAAAAGCCGCGTGAGCTTGGGCTCACCGAACTCGCCGACATCGGTGACACCGTCTTTCATGACTACTTCGTAAAGACGCGTGTGTGCAAGCTTGGCGACCGACGCGTCTGCCTTAAGCTTTTCCAGATAATCGAGAAAGGTACCGCGCCACTCGTTACTTCCGTGTTGAGCTCGGTCTTTCTCGATAAGTTCGGCGAATGTGCGTTTTTCCTCTGCCATAGCCGCTACCCCCGCATGCTGATTGCTGACCTGAGGTCCTAACCTTTCGACAAACCTTCCTTAAAGTTGGAAGACTTCAACATCTACTAGTTCCTCGCTGCATATATTGTGCCACTGGAATTCGTGTGGGATCCCAGTGCGTGATTTACTGTACGTTCCGAGTAATTTGGAAATCGAGCACCCCCCTACACGCCCCGGGGTGCGGTGACTGCTGTCTTTGGCAGGTTTGCAGCCTGCCCGTGGGCGGCCAAACTCGCCGCCTCCCTCGAACTCAGGGCGCTGCCCGAAAACAGCACTGCTCGCAGTCATCAAAGGTCCCGTTGCACTCACTTGATGTACAATGCTATACCCGATGCGGTTGCAATACTCAAACATATGCTCTTCACAAAGATGCATACCCCGGAAGAAGTAGTATCTATTCCTATTGAGCCACGTTGTGCTCGCATCACATGTGTCCACTCGGTTTAAAAGACACCGCGCATAACGTCTTGCGTACACTGACCAAGATCATCTTTTCGCAATTAGCTTCCATCAGTAAACGCTCCTGTCCTGTGGCGATAACGTGCATGGTCCCTTACTGTAATTTTAGACATTACAAGCGGGAACGCGAATATATTATATCGGCGCGCTGGATAAGGGCCCGCGCAGATTCGAGATGCGTGAAAACCATCCAGACTATGGGTTTTGGACAGGGTACCCAGCGAATCTAGCAGGTCGCTGAAAAACTGTTTTCAGCAGGCTGGTAGAGCGGTGTAGGGATGCGCCGCGCATTTTTCAAACACGCAAGTGTTTGGAAAATGGAGCAGAGC